>CACXIR010000059.1 GCA_902767785.1 Fibrobacter succinogenes
AGACAATATCTTGCAGGTCCACCGGCGCGAAACTCAGCTCGCCCCAGTTCGGTTGCTCCATGGTCTTGAGCTTTTCATAGGCTTTCAGGCGAAAATCCAACATGAACTGGGGCTCGCCGCGGAGCTTGGATGCCCGGCGGATGATATCTTCGTTCAGACCTTTTTCGAAGGCCTCGTTCTCGATATCCGTTACAAACCCGTACTTGTAGTTTTCGCTCATTTTATGTCTTTTTTCGGCGACAAATGTAGAAAAATATGAGAGCTATGTCCATCGCGCTTGCGCGAATTGTCATAACCGAGCCGCACTACATGCATTCCGAAGGAGCCCAAATGTAGCAAAAGGTGAGTGTTGCGCCTAGAAATTGAGCCGCTTAGACGCTAAAAACATGAAAAGATTGTTTTTTTTTATGGTGTTGGTGATATGTTGCACAAAAAAAGATAGATTAAGTATAAATTATCCTTAATGAAGGAATCCAATGAAACGTTGCCGCATATTGTTTATTTTAGTTATGGTCTTGGTGTCGGCAGTATGGTCTGACCCGACGGCATCCATTTTTGTGAAGAATGCTGATGAATTCGCCACAATCAAGAAAGATTTGGAAAGTCTGAAGACCGAAGTCGGGGGTAATGCCACTCTGGATTCCCTGTGGGAAGCGGCCAACAGGATTGCGCAGATGAATGACCGCTGTTCCATGATTTCCATTAACGAGGTGTTGGACGACGAATGTAGTCATTTCTATGCGGTAGACCTTCCCGTATTCGAAACCAAGTACATGGAAGTGACAGGTGAACTCCGCCTAGGTTCCATGACCATGGGCAACAGCCTTGCAGAACGCACGGCACAAATCAAGGTGTGCGCTTCGGCCCTTGGCCGAATTCTGGTCGCCAAGGATCAGTTGCTCAAGTTGAATGGAACTGTTGATTTGGAACCTTTGAATATGGAGGGTGCCTTTGACGCCACCTACAATTTCAGTCTTTATTTTGATTCCCTCCGTATGGAGCAGCAAAGCAACCTGATGAACCGTTGGTTGGATAGGTGCGGTGATATTGTACTGCGCAAATCGGGGGATGAGTTTGCCCCGCTGTTCCTAGAGTCTGTGAATGAGATCAACGACTCCCTTACAGCGGCCAAGGCCAATGTGATGATTGTAGTGGAACCGGAATACCTTGATTTTTACCTAGACCTGAATAAGGCGATTTCTGGATCTTACTATCTGAATGGAACTCAACTCTTTGGTGTCGAGGCTTTGCCTACAGGCCGCAAGTATTCCCATATCATTGTAAACCTCCCGAATAAAAAGGTGAATTTGCCTCTTGGGATCAATGGCGAAATGCAGAACTTCAAGGGTCGCGTTGAGTTTACCTCAGTGTTCCAGGACAAGGACCTTGTCGGCCGTTGGACATGGGGTAAGCCAAAGATGAATGATGTGTTTGCCGATGTCAAGGCTTCGGTCAAGGAAGAGTCTACCACGGCGGCGGTGGGGGATACTTCTATGCCTGTGGTGGAACCCAAAGTCGAGCCCAAGACCATCGAAGATTCTCTCAAGCAGGATGTTGCAGAAATGCAGGCCAAGGAGAATGCAGCGGCAGAAGCGGCCGTAGCGGCAAAAGAACCTGTCGAGCCGCAGGGAAAATCGGGGTTGAAGATTCATTGGGTTCCGCTAGCGATTGCGGGAGCAGTTGTCGTTGGTGGTGGCGTGATGGCGGCCGTATTCAACAGCAAGGCGAAATCAGAAAGCGAGAAGGAACCGTCGAATCGCGAAGAATACGACGACCATCTTGATAAAATTGAGAATGCACAGACAATGCGTACCGTAGGTATAGGTCTTGTAATTGGTGGCACTGTGGGTGCGGCCCTTACATTCTTGTTCTAGGAGGAAACATGAAGCTTGGGATTCGGAATATAAAGTTAGGAATGGTTGTTTTTTTTGCCGCCGTTACGATGGCGTTCCTCTTTGTAGGCTGTACCGATTATGCAAATGAGTATAAGGACGACTACGAAGAGGCCTTTACTGCTGATGATTCACTTTCATCGGATTCCAATGGTTCAAACGATGTAGACCCTGGTTCTAACGGTAAGGAATCTATTTCCAGCGGCAAGGAATCCAATGCCGATGGGAAAGATTTAGGTTCTAGTTCCAGTGGCAAGAATTCGGATTCTGGTTCAAGCGGAACTTCGGGAGATAGTGCAGGTTCCGGCAGTACTAACAGCGGGGCTGGTAGTGCCAATAGCGGGACAGGCAGTTCAAGTAGCAGTGCGACTCCTATTTCAACGACCACTGTCATTACCGATTACTTGAATCCTGAAAAGAGTTACGGTGATCTCATTGATGAACGGGACGGCCAACTTTACAAGACCATTACCATAGGGTCCCAGACCTGGATGGCGCAGAATCTGAATTTCCCATATGACATAAATACGTCACATAGTTTCTGCTACGGTGACGATCCTGCCAACTGTGAAAAATACGGTCGCCTTTATACCTGGTCTGCTGCACTAGATTCTGCTGGACTATATTCTGAAGAAGGCCTTGGTTGTGGAGATAATGCTTCTTGCGGTTATTTTCCTGTATTGCGGGGTGTGTGCCCTGATGGCTGGCATGTCCCGTCTGATGAGGAATTTGAGACACTCACGTCTTATGTTTCAAGTGCCGGAGACTTGCAGGCACTTGGTTTTGCAGAGTGGTCCGGAGCCACTAATACTTCCGGTTTTTCTGCAATTCCTTCGGCCCTTTATACTTATAACTATGGTGATAATAAAGCTGATTACTACTACCTAGGCGAAGTTGCCCGTTATTGGAGTAGAAGCGTAGGTGCTTCCGACCCGTATACTCTTCTTATAAAGAGTAGTCAAAAATTGATAAAGACAAACGACCCTGCCGACAGAGTTTCTGTTCGCTGTATAAAGGATACCTCTCCCAGGCTGGTCGTAGAGTATTCTACGATTACAGATAATCGTGATGGGCAGGTTTACATAACGGTTAGGATAGGGAACCAGACCTGGATGGCCCAGAATCTTAACTTTAAGAACTATCCTGAGGGAGTGATTGTTCCAAAAGATTATGACGATAAGCCTCTTCCTGAACTCTATGGAATGCTTTATACCTGGGATGCCGCCGTGGATAGTGCAGGTTTATTCAGTAATGATGCAAAAGGCTGCGGCTATGGCAATAGTTGTGCCAAGGAAAGCGGCATTCGCGGGTTATGTCCAGAAAATTGGCACTTGCCGGATCAGGCGGAATGGGAAGAACTTATTGCATACGCCGAGAGTATTGGTGGTGATGGTGAAGTTTTTCAGCTGCAGTCCCGCGACAGCGATATTTGGGATAGGGCTACCAACAGGACTGGTTTTTCGGCTTTGCCTACGGGAATATATAGCAGTGTGAGTGGGTTGGGCAACAAGAGCAATACGTATTATTGGAGTACAACAAAGGTTTATAGATCTAGTGACAATGAAGAATTCAAGGGGGTGATTTCCCGTATCATGATTGCTGCGTACCATTATACTTGGAGTGATGAACATAAGGATTATGGTTTGTCAGTCCGTTGTATACATGACTAATCGGGATTTCTCCTAATAAAATCCTATATTTGTGTTGCTCTCCGGGAAATAGCCTCAAGGTGTTTCCTTGGGGTATGGGTTGTTATTTCCAGGAGTTTATATGAAAGGTTTTCGTTTTGCCGTGTCCTTGGCGGTTGCCTCTTTGATTGCTGTGTCTTCCGCCTTAGCCAAGGACTTGGCCCCAAACAAGACTCATGCGGTTTTGAACATTACCTACGTGAACGATGACGATGTTCCTCACGCCAAGAAGACCCTGACCTTTGTGGGGGTAAAGAAACCCAAGAACAAGATCAAGGTGACGACGGATACTTATGGCGAGGTCAGTTTCCATATACCCCGCGAGGATTCCTACAAGATTCTATGCGAAAGCCTGACCGGACCCTTTGAGTGCGGCGAGACTCCCTATGTTTCCTTGACGGCAAGTACCGGCGGGGTGACGGTGGTGTTCGACGACACCCGTGCCGAACTGACCGGCGTCACCTTTAAGGCGGGCAGTGCGGAGTTGGTACCCAGCTCTCTCAAAACTTTGAATGTCGCTATTGAAGGACTCAAGCGCAATACCAAGGCCAAGGTGGAAATCGAGGGTCATACCAGTTCCGAGGGCAGCGACGAGCTGAACCAGACCCTGTCCGAGGAACGTGCCGCCAGCGTTCGTGCCTACATGATCAAGAAAGGAATTTCTCCTGACCGTGTGACTGCCGTTGGGTATGGCCCCAGCAGGCCCAAGGCCGACAACTCCACTGAAGCGGGTCGTAAGGCTAACCGCCGTATAGAAATTCGCGTGGTGAATGCCGCCGAGGTCAATGCGGTAACGGAATAGGAAGAAAGTGCGGGGCTGCTCCCGCCTAGAACAAGCTCAGTTGCCCGTTGCCTTGTGCGGCGGGCTTTTCTTTTTTGTTGCCGGTCGCGTCGTTGGCGGAGTTGTCGCCGCTATCGCCGCCTTCGCTGCTGTTGCCGCTATCGCTGCTATCGCTACCTGCGTCGGAATCTGCCGCGGCGATTTGTTCCAGGAGCCACGCTTCGTCGTGCACAGGAATTCCTAGTTCGTTGGCCTTGGTGAGCTTACTGCCAGCCGCTTCGCCGGCCAGTACCCAGCTGGTCTTCTTGCTGACGGAGCCTGCGACCTTGCCGCCGTTCTCTTCGATAAGCTTGCGTGCCTCGTCCCGGTCCATGTTGGGGAGGGTTCCGGTAATGACCGTGGTTTGCCCCTGGAATAGCGTTTTTACCACGCCCTTGAATTCAGTGGGGCAGCCCAGTTCCACCAGTTCGTCAATTTCCTGCGTGTAGCGTTCCGTGTGGAAAAAGTCGTAGACGGATTTTCCGATGCGTTCGCCCACGTCGGTGACGTTTTGCAAGTCTTCTACGGTGGCGGTGCGGATTTTGTCTAGCGTGCGGAAATGCTTGGCGATGTTCCTTGCGCTGGTGCGGCCCACAAAGCGGATTCCCAGGCCGTGGAGCAAGTTTTCCAAACTCCGTTCCTTGGAGGCGGCGATGGCGTCATAGACGTTCTTTGCACTTTTTTTGGCCATGCGCTCCTGAGATTCCAAATCTTCTAGCGTAAGGCGGTACAGGTCGGGGATGCGCTTGATTTTGCCAGTTTCAAGGAGGCTTGCGATAAGCGATGGCCCCAGGTTCTCGATGTTCATGGCCTCGCGGCTCACGAAATGTTCGAACAGGCATTGCACCATGGCCTTGCAGTGCAGGTTTTCGCAGCGGAGAACGACTTCGCCATCTATGTGCGAAAGTGGTTCTCCGCATTCGGGGCAGTTGGCGGGCGCGGTTACGGGGAGCGCTCCCGCTGGGCGAAGTTCTTTTTTGACGTCGGTGATTTTCGGGATGATCTCGCCGCCCTTCTCCACGCCTACCGTATCGCCAAAGTGCAGGTCCAGGCGTGCCACTTCGTCAAAATTGTGGAGGGTGGCACGCTTGACGGTGGTACCCGCCAGCCGCACGGGTGCAAGGTTTGCCACAGGCGTAACCGCACCGGTGCGGCCCACCTGGAATTCCACAGAAAGCAGGGGCGTGTAGGCCCGCTCTGCCTTGAACTTGTAGGCGATGGCCCAGCGGGGACTCTTGCTGGTGGTACCCAGTTCCCGCTGCATGGCAAGGTCGTTGAGCTTTACCACCATGCCGTCGATTTCAAAGGGGAGGCTGTCGCGGCTGGCACCGATGTCTTCGGAAATCTTCATGATTTCGTCGACGGTGTCGGCTTTCCAGAATTCGTTGGTGTGGAACCCCAGCTTTTTCAGCTGCAAAAGGTTTTCTTCATGGGTGGCGTTGCTGCTCTGGGGAATGTGGTACGCAAAAAAACGCATGGGCCTGGTCTTGCATTCCGCCACGCTCTTGAGCTTCAGGGAACCCGAGACGGTATTGCGGGGGTTCTGGAAAGTTTTTTTGCCTTCCAGCACAAACTGCTCGTTCAGGCGTTCAAAAGCTTCCCGCTCCATGTATACTTCGCCGCGGACCTCGAAAGAGCCTTGGGGAATTTCTGACGGGTCGATTTTCAGTTTCTTTGCGTCAAAATATTCGGGAATGTCTGCGATGGTAAGGGCGTTCAGCGTCACGTCGTCGCCCTGCACGCCGTCGCCACGGGTGGCCGCCTGCTTTAAACGGCCATTCTCGTAGACAATGGAAAGGCTTACGCCGTCGATTTTCCGCTCGCAGATCCATTTTCCCTTCTTGTCATGCCCGCCTTGAGCGGGCATCTCCCTTTCGTTCTGGATAGACGCAATTCCTTCTTCCGCCGCTCTTACAAATTCCGCCATTTCTTCAGCGCTATATACGTTGGCGATGCTCAGCATGGGGACAGCATGAGAGACCTTCGCAAAGTCGTTGGTCAGGTCGCTGCCTACCCGCTGCGTAAGGGAGTCCTTCCCTCGGAATTCCGGGTACTTGGCCTCTAGAGCTTCCATTTCCTTGAGGCCAAAGTCAAAATCCTGGTCGCTCATGGGGGAGTAGCCGTCTTTGTAGTAAAGGCGGCTGGCTTCTTCCAGTTGCTTTTTCAGCTCAAAATAGCGGGTGCGGTCGATGTCTCTTTGGTCGCTCATGTGCCTCAATATAGAAACTACAAAAACATCTTTACGCCGATGGCGATAAGGATAATGCCTGCGACAATTTCAGGGATTTTTGTCTTGAAACGCTTGGCGGTGTGCCGCCCGATTTCAAAACCCGCAATGCCCATGATAAAGCTTGCCAGGGCTATGGCCGAGGTGACAAAAATCATGTTGGCCTTTACAAAGGCAAAGGAAATTCCCACGGCAAAGGCGTCGATGCTGGTGGCTACGGACAAAAGCAAGACGTTTGCGACGGTCAAGTTCCTTACGGCGGTATTTTCGTCCCGATGTCCTTCGCCCATACCTTCACGCAAGCCGCTCCATATCATGCGCCCGCCTAGAATGCAGAGGATGCCGCAGGCGATGGGGGTGCCTATGGCGTTGAACCAGTGTTCCGCAAAACCACCCAGGAAAAATCCCAACAGGGTCATGCCTCCTTGAAACACGCCAAAACTGAGGGCTTGCAGCAAAGCGCGGCTGTAGGGAATGCCCGACTTGGACAGCCCCGTAGAGACGGCTACCGCAAAGCAGTCCATGGCCTCTACAATCGCAACGATGATAATCTCTATGTCGCTCATTTTTTTTGTGCGTTCAAATTTGCAAAATCAGTTGCTGAAGGTCCAGACGATTCCGTAGGCGAACCTCAGCCCTTCGGGAGTGTAGCCGGATTCGGGCATGTAAATGCTGTGGTTGAAGTTCTCGATGCGGTTGTACAGCTCAAACGAAAGGATCTGCATGCGGGCTTCAAAGTCCAGGGCCAGGTAATGCTTCAGCAGCGCAATTTCTGGGTCGCCGTACTGGTTGATGGTGCAGTCGTAACGATGGTCAAACCACTGCCAGTCTACACGGACGCTTACGCCTAGCCGGTCTTTTACAAAACGATTTTGCCAATGGATGCTGCCCTTGTAGTAAAGTTCGGGCGTGTCAATGAGTTCATACTTGCGTTTTAAAACCTGTCCCCTTTCCAGGTAGAAGTTCCAGTTTCCCAAGCGAAGTCCCGTCTGGAACATCCAATCCAGGGTGCTTGCCCTTTTAATGTTGATCCACTGGAAGGCTTCTTCGACAGAGCTTGTGTCTCCGGTAATCCACCGCTGTTTCAGCAGGCTTTTCCCTTTTTCTTGGCGGATTCCAAAGCCGTAGAATACCTCGCGGGAGTACCAGCCGATGTTGAAGGTGCGGCGGTTCCGCTTTTCGTAATGCAGGTCGGGGTTGGGGAACGAGACTCGGCCCACGTCGGTAAAGGCCAGCTGGTTTATGTCGGGGAACTTGTTGTCCCTGCGGACAGTGCCGTTGACCCTAAAGTGGAAGGGAAGGAGCAGGGTGGCGTCTGCAGAATAGGCCTTGGCGTAGGTTTCCTCGTCCATGATGGAGCTATTGCGTTGAAGGCCGGTCTGGGTGCGGAACAATAGGATTCCCAAGGTGTCTGACAGTTCCAAATAGCCGATTTCACGGTCTTGCAGGTATTGCTTGCGGTACTCCTCGAAGTATTCGTAGCCGTCCAGGAATTCGTATTCAAACTTTAAGGCTGGGTTGAACAAGGTGTTGACGCGGATCCCGAAGTCCCCCAGCATGGTTTCATAGGTGTATTCCCTAAGGGTGTCGTAGAACAGGGTGTCTGTATGCTCTATGTCCAGGGTGTCGGTCCAGGTGGTGTCGCCCCGGTACAGGTGGGGCAGGGAGTCTTCTTCAATCTCGTGGGTGCCGGAATAGATGCTGGCACTGAGAATTAGCTTTTTGAAGGGGTACAGTTCCAGGCCGCCGCAATAACCGCGGCTTTCGATGGAAATTCCGTAGGGGTCTGTTTGGAAGGTCCTTTTGGCTTTGTCCAGCGAGTCCAAAATTACGGCGTGGGTGGAGTTGTCCGCATTGTAAAGGTCCATGTAGTTCATTTTCACGAATGCTTTGCCAAACCCGAAACGCCAGGTGAGCATGGGCTGCACATGGATGCTGTTCATGGCGATGTTCCTGCCGGCAAAGGGAATGGAACTGGAATCGCGGCCCATGGAAAAGTAGGGGGAGTGGGTCACGTTCTGGTATTCGTATTCCTTGCTGTTCTTGTTGGACCGGCTCTGAATCCCAAAATCCAGCGCCACGGAGTCGGTGATGATACGCCTAAAGTCCAGCCGCAGGGCGTTCCCCTCGAAGGGTCCCCGTTCCCAGGCCAAGTCCGTGATGGGGGTGTCCACGGGGGTGCCGTGTCTCAGTTCCGTAAGGATTCCGTTTTCGCCGTTAAGGCTCAAGGTGGACCCGTCATAACCCAGACGAGTGGTGTAAATTCCTGCCAGCTTGCTAGGCAAACGCCTGCTCAGGCTCCCCATGCCAAAGGCGAAGGGGTCCAGTTCCGGATTCCCCAGTATGGAGGTTCCCAGCACCCATTCCGCCTTCTGCCCAGACACGTCGTAGGTCCTTTCCATGAGTTCCCGCAGGGGCAGCACCCAGCGTCCGGCGTCGTTTTCGCGGACCTGCGGGTCGGGGCTGTCGGGGGCGTCCCACACGCTGTCTTGCGGTTGCGGGATGTCGTAGGGCCTGGACCAGAGGGTTTCGCCGCTGGCGGTGGCGGCAAGGACCACAAGGCAAGTCAAGATGCTGTAAAAAACTTTTGCCATGGAACGCCTAGAACCACTCCGCCCTGGACTTTTCTCGCCGCTCCCGCAGGGCTTGCACCACGGAATAGGGCATTTTCATGCAGCCGGGCATATAGGCACTGTTTTCGGTATGGAAGTCGGAACCGCCGGTACCCACCAGTCCAAAGCGCTGGGCCATTTCCTTGTACTTGCGGCCCACGGCGCCCTTCTGGGCGGGGCTGTAGATTTCCATGCCCTGGATTCCCCATTCCACCATGTTTTCGATGAACTCGTCGCTGAGTCCCGACTTGTAGGGGTGGGCCAGCACGGCAATTCCGCCGGCGTTTTCGATAAGGCGTATAGTCTGCTGTGGGTTTAGGCCCTTCTTTTCTACAAAGGCCACGCAGCCGTCCCCCAGGTACTTGGTAAAGGCCTCCGCGAAGTTGCCGATGTATTCCTCGTCCACCAGGGACATGGCAATGTGGGGCCGCCCTATGACTTTCCCTTTGCAGTAGGAATTGACTTTTTCGAAGGTGATGTCGATTCCCAGGGCGTTCAGCTTTTTGATAATGGCCTTGGCGCGGGTAATCCTCTGCTTGGTAAAGTCCTCCATCTCCATGTTCAACGCCAAGTTGGTGGGGTCGCAGAAATAGCCCAGAATGTGGATATCCTTGCCCTGCCAAACGGCAGAAATTTCGATTCCCGGAATGATTTCCAGCCCGATGTCCCTGGCAGGGCCCTCGGCCAGCTTGTAGCTGTCCAGGTTGTCGTGGTCGGTAATGGAGATGCACCGGAGGCCCCGGCGCTTGCAAAGAGTCAGCAGCTCTTCTACGGAAAGGGTGCCGTCGGAAAGGCGGGTGTGCAAATGCAAGTCCGCGTAGCCGTTGTTTTCGCCTTTAATGCGGTCGTTCCTGATCATTGGATGACTCCGTAGTACTTGGCGATAAGGATGGCTTCCCTGGTTTGATCCGGATGGAGGCTGATGTTCAGGAAGGGGTACAGGCTTTCGCTATTGAACCCTATGCGGCAGGGGGCGCCGCATTTCTTGGCCAGGTAGAGCCTGGGCAAAAACGGCTCGTCCAGGTAGATGCAGACTTCCGGGGCGAAATCTACCACATCGTTTTGGAGCTTTTCGAAAACGGGTTCCCCGAAACGGCACTCCATGTCGCTGAAATAGAAGGCGTGGCTCCGTTTTGCCGAAATCATGGCGTGGAGGCTTTCGTGGGCAAAAAACTGCACGTTGTTGAACCAGGCCTGAGGCATGGGGCTCATGAACGCCACCGCGTCTTCGTAGTTGCGGGGCAAAAAGACCAGGGTCTTGGGGTGGTTCCTCAAGATGTCTGGGAAACTGAAGGCCCCGGATTCTTCGCCAGCCTGTTTCAGGAACCACCGACGGAGCGACTCGTTGCTCGCGAATCGCTTGAAAAAGAACTTAAACCGATCGGCAAAATACGGCGAAGGTTTCAAAGGGTCTCCAGAATTTAATTCAGACGAAAATATATAAATTTGGGCATATGGCCAAGCAGAAATTCTATGCGATAAAGGCGCCAGATGGCGGAAAAATCGTGCTTTCTTGGGAAGAATGCCAGCAATTGACCCACGGCGTCAAGGGCATACTTTTTCGTGCTTTCCCAAGTCGTGCCGAAGCGCAGAATTGGATCGATGGCATATCTGCTCCCGTGCCCAAGGGACTCCGCATATACGTGGACGGCTCCTTTTTGGAAGGGTTCCCCAAGGCGGGCTGGGGCTTTATCGTGGTGGAAAACGACACCGAGGTTGCCCACGGTTCGGGCGTGACCGTCTTTGATGCAGAGAGCCGCAATATCGATGGGGAATGCATGGCCAGTTACCAGGCCATGAAATGGCTAGAAGCCAATGATAAAACCGCCGTCATCTGCCACGACTACGAGGGCGTGGCGCGCTGGGCCAAGGAGGAGTGGAAGGCCAAAAGCTCCATCGCCCAGAAATACGTGGAGGCTTGCCGCCCATTGGTCCATCGGGTGAGTTTCGAGAAGGTGGCGGCACACACGGGAGTTAAGTGGAACGAGGCGGTGGATAAGCTTGCGAAGGATGCTATTGCTCGCGCGAAGAAAGGACCCGCAGCTGTCGAGTCAAAGGCCGCACCTGCCGCTGCGCCTTCTGGGCCGGTCGCAAAACCCGTGCCAACAACTGCGCCGACCGAACCTGTTCCTGAACCTGTAAAAGACCCGAAAACAGGGCAGATGTCCCTGCCCCTGTAATCGCGGTGATGTTTGCTAATTAAGCACTCTCGTGCTTGCTCATGCAGTGCAGGCTGCCGCCTTCTTCGATGACGGTACGGCAGTCTAGTCCGATAATCTTTCTCTTGGGGTAAACCTTGCGGAAGTATTCTTCGGCTACCTTGTCGGCGGCACACCCGTATTTAGGATAAATTAACCCGCCGTTAACATAGATGTAGTTCATGTAGCTGGCCGGGAGGATCTGCCCGTAGGGCAACTTGCGCTGGGGCGGTAGCGGAATGGTGTCCACCTTGGCCTTTTTGCCATAATGGAGCTTCAGGAACTCTAAGATGGCGGCTCGTGCCTCTTCTAGGTACTTGCCGTTTGTGCTGCGGGCACTTGCCGCAGGGATAACCACACGGTCTTTGTCCACAAAACGGGCCACGTTGTCGATGTGTCCGTCGGTGTGGTCGCCCACAAGACCCTTGGGGAGCACCAGCAGGGCCTTGAGTCCCAGCATTTCGCAGATGGCCTTGATGACCTTGGAGAGGTCTTCTTCCTTGTTGCGATTCTTGCCCACGAGGCAGTCCAATGTGGTCATGCCCAGGCCGTCGCCGTTCACTTCGATGGCGCCCCCTTCGAAGATGTAGGGCACGCTTACGCCCTTTTTGTACTCGAAAATTTCGGCAATGCGGGCGGGAATCTGGTTGTCGTTTTTCCAGGGCGGGAACTTGGCGCCCCAGGCGTTAAACACCGTCTCCGAAATTACTGTTTCCTTGCCCTTCTTCACGAAGAACGGACCGTAGTCCCGAATCCAGATGTCGTCGGTCTTGGTGATGATGAAACTTGCGGGGAAGGGCCTGTCGGCCACGGCGAACTTCTCGTCGAGAGTCAAGAAATTCTTGTTTGGAATCAGCACGTTTACCGGCTGGAACTCGCTGATGGCGCGGATCAGTTCCACGTAGAACTTGCGTATCTTGACGCCCCGTTCTCCGTGCCAGTTCAGTTTGTTGTGGGGGAAGGCAAGCCAGGTGGCTTCTTGCTGTTCCCATTCTGCAGGGTAGCGGTAAAGAGCTTTTTTCATGATACGAATTCCTGTGTAGTTTTTAGCGGCTGTCAAATTTTTTTGTCATTGCGAGTCCCCTACAAGGGGACGTGGCAATCTCTAAAAAGATTGTAAACCGTTTTTCTTGTACAAAATATAGGTAAAGATTAAAATATTCTGAACAAGAAAATTGCTTAATTTCAATAAATTTCGCAGATTTCTCCAAAAAAATGTTCAATTTATTGAACAAAAATGTTCAAATGCTGCAACAAAAATGTTCAATTTGCGTGTTGCTGAAACTGCCTTTTTTCTCTCTTTCCTCGAAATGCAACTTGACTACATCGTAAAAAGATATAGATTGTAGAGGGTAAACCTCAGTTGCAAAAGGATGGGAATTATGGTAGGGCATTTCAACAATCTGGTTATGGTTGTGATGGCGACTCTGCTTTTTGCCGTAATGGGCTGCGGCAGTAACTTGACGGATCGCGATGGAAACTCCTACAAGACGGTGAAAATCGGCAGCCAGATCTGGATGGCGGAAAACCTGAAGGTGAAAACCGAGGACAGCAGGTGCTACGAGGATAAGGAGTCGAACTGTCA
>CACXIR010000060.1 GCA_902767785.1 Fibrobacter succinogenes
TTTCGAAGATAAGAAGCAGACTACCCGTATCCGCCGCAAGAAGACTTGCTGGTTCACGGAAAACAATGTCAAGTTCATTGACTACAAGGACGAGAAGACCCTTCGCCGTTTCATCTCCGAACGCGGCAAGATCATTCCCCGTCGCATCTCCGGCACCTCTGCCAAGTATCAGCGCATGCTGAACGAGGCTATCAAGCGTGCTCGCCAGATGGCCATTCTCCCCTTCGTTTCGGATAGCGTTCGCTAATAGGAGGAACTAGACTATGGAAATCATTCTCAAAGCCAATGTTCCCCATTTGGGCAAGATGCTTGACGTCGTGAAGGTGAAGGACGGTTACGCTCGTAACTTCCTGTTCCCCCGCAAGCTGGCCGTTCGTGCCACCAAGGAAGCCAAGCTCCAGATTGAAACCAACCGTGCCGCTCTCGAAGCTCAGTTCCAGAAGGAACTGGCCAAGGCTGGCGACGTGGCTGCCAAGCTGGCTGAAATCTCCATCAACCTGGAACGCAGGGTGGTGGAAGGCGACCGCCTCTATGGTTCTGTGACTGCCGGCGATATCGCCGAAGCCATTACCAAGGCCGGTGTCAAGATTTCCCGCGCTCAGGTCCAGCTGGAAGAACCCATCAAGCAGTTGGGTGTCTACACCGTGACCATCAAGGTGTTCAGCGATGTGGAAGCTAGCGTCAAGGTTTGGGTGGTCGCCGAGAAGTAATTCTCTTTAACCACTGAAAATCTTAAAAAACCGCTCCTGAAAAGGGGCGGTTTTTGTGTATAAGATCTCCCATAGGGCTCAATTAGTAACTGGTAACTAGCCCGCAGGGCGTAACTCGCTTTACCTAATTTTCTATTTTATCCCCGTATGCGCAAGTTTGCCTTTTTGTCTGTATTGTTTTGCTTTGTGACCTTGCAGTCCGCCTTGGCCCAGCCCCGAGACCTTTTTGCGGAATTCGAAGCGGAAAATGCTGCCGATACGGCGAAGGCCGTTGAGGCCCCAGCTGCCGTTCCGGCTGATTCTGCGGCGAAACCTGCGGAAGCTCCTGCGGCTTCTGCTGACAGTGCTGCGGTTCCTGTAGATAGCGCCGCGGCTCCTGTTGCAGGCCCTATGGCGGCAAAGCCTGATTCTTCTGTGGCTGTGGCGGATACGGCTGCAGTAAAGCAGGATTCCGCAGCGGCAATGCCGGATTCTGCGGTGGCGAAAACGGATTCTTCTGCGATAAATTCCGATTCCATGGTGGCAATAAAGGATTCTGCGGCGGTGGACTCCCTGCTGCAGTCATCTTCTAGTGTCGAAATGTCCTCCAGTTCCGAGGTGTCATCCAGTTCTGTGGAAGTGGCGCAGATCCCTTCCTCCAGCAGCATTAGCCGCAGGGACCTGCTTGGGCCGGTGAAGGTTTCGAAAGTCCATAGCATTGACGAGATGAAGGGCCGTTACAAAAGCCCCCGCAAGGCCATGTTCATGTCCATGGTGATTCCCGGCAGTGGCCAGCTTTATGTGGGAGGCTCTACCTTTACTACGGTTCGCGGTGCGGCCTACCTGGCGTTGGAGGCGGCCCTTTGGGGCGGGTGGTATTACTTCTCTGTGTACAAGTACGACAAGCAGGTACACAAGTACAAGAAGTTTGCCAAGAACCATTTCTCCATTGGTCGTTACGAGGCGCAGATGCGGGATATCTACTTGAACCAGTTGTCCGACGAGACGGAGGAATCCCGCTTTGAGACCCGCTATATGAGTAGCCGCGAAGATTTCTGCAAGGCTATCTATGGCGATGCCAAGGCTTCTGGCTGCTACACCAAGGGCAAGCTTTTTACTAACGACAGGGCCCATACGGACCGCTTCTCGGTGACAAATCCTGTTTCTCTGGGTAGCGAGATTGCCCGTCAAAAGAATTTCTACGACAAGGCCCAGATCTACCAGTTGATTTCCGAAAGGACTTATGTGTTGGGCTGGGACGATGTGGACTCCGTAGCCCTGGGACAGAACTTGCTTTTGGAAGAAGACGCTCCCGAAAAAATCATACCGCTAGGTTCGTCCAAGAACCTTTCCAAGTACCGCAAGATGCGGGACAAGGCCAACGACTATGCGGATCTGCAAATTTGGTTCTTTGGGGGAATCATCTTGAACCACCTGGTGTCTGCCATAGATGCTGCCTTTACGGCCCATGCGCACAACAAGGAACTTTATTCCGAGGACTTGGCCTGGTATGACCGTGTCCATTTTGGAAGTTACCTGAGTTTCCTTGACGGCTTTGATGTAGGGGTCCAGGCCAGCTGGGGATTCTGATGCGGCTTTTCCTCGCCATACTCCTCTGTGCGACATTTGCCTTTTCGCAGATGGTGATTTCCGTTGACGAAAGCGTTAGCAAGAACAGCGGGAAAAGCCTGTTTGTGGCTTTAGGAGCTTCGGCCTTGCTGCCGGGTATGGGCGAGCTTTATTTGGACGAGCATGAAATGGTCCGGCCCTTCGTGTGGGCCGACGCTGCCCTATGGCTTGTTGCCTTTGGGTCTTATTACACGGGAGAACGCTACATTTCTTCTGCCCACGATTATGCGGTGCGGCATGCTGGTCTTACCACAAATAGCAAGAAGGTGTCGCTGTTGAACACCGTAGGGGACTACCGCAGCCGTTCGGGGGTGGATGGCCAGAATTCTTCCCCCGATAACGACGAAGACTACAATCAGGCCATGATCCGGTCCGGTAGGGCTATAGATGCGGAATACAATTCCAGCATTCAGTGGAACTGGGGCAGTTCCGACAATCCGGAAACCTCGGAACACATTGACGAATACAAGAACCGCTTGCGGAACTACCGCATTAGCCGCATCGTTTTCCAGGTGTCGGTGGGGGCGCTGGTGCTGAACCGCGTGATTTCGGTGCTGGACGCCATGAGGATTTACAGGAAGACTTCTTCCAAGTCCCTTGGGCAGCGGATGCAGTTTGTGCCGGAATTTGACGAGGATGGTGGCGGCCTTTTGGTAAATGTGAAATTCTAGGCAACCTTTCTAGTGGTTAATTTATCTAAATTTAGCTGACCTATATGAGAAACCTGGTCCTATTGCTTTTGTCTGCTGTCTTCCTCTTGGCATGCTCTGCCAAGGAGGCTCCCCAGGGCATGGGCGGAAAGGGCAAGGGTGGCGGTCGTACCTTGAGCGTGGAAGGCTATGTGGCTGAATTTTCGAAGCCGAAGCGGGAATTCCAGACCATGGCCACCTTGGAGGCCAACAACAATGTTTCTTTGAGCGCAGCCGTTTCTGGCCGCCTGGTAGAGTTGCACGCCAAGGATGGCGCTAGCGTCCCTGCGGGGATGCTTCTTGCAAAACTTGACGATTCGGAGCTTCGGGCCCAGCTGAAGCAGGCGGAGTCCAACTTGCTGTTGGCCTCCCAGCGTGAACAGCGTACCCGCACCCTGTACCAGCAGGGTGGCATGACTCAGGAAGATTTGGAGGCCGCCGTGGCGAACCTGCAGTCGGCGGAGGCCAATGTAGAGTATATCAAGGCCCAAATCGAAAAGACCGAAGTCCGAGCCCCATTTGCTGGCAAACTTGGCCTTGTGAACATTTCGGTAGGCCAGTGGCTGAATGCGGGGGCTCCTGTGGCGGAGCTGAGCGATGTGAAAAAGCTGAAGGCCCGCTTTGCCGTTCCCCAGAGGTACGCGTCCAGCGTGAAGGTGGGGGACAGGGTCACCCTGAAAGATCAGGAAAGGAACGTTGAAAAGAAGGGCAAGGTGACCGCCCTGGATGCTACTATTTCGGAGAGCAGCCGCACCAGGCAGGTGGTGGTCACCGTCGACAATTCCAGTGGCAAGCTGATTGCAGGCGGCTACGCCAGCGTTACCCTCCAGATGAAGACTGCTCAGAAGTCTAGCACCACCATCCCTGCAGAAGCTTTGATTCTTGATAGGGATGGAGCTTACGTGTTTGTGGTTAAGGATGGCAAAGCCCATGTCAAGCATGTGAAGACCGGGCTTCGTACGCCCTTCTCGGTGGAAATTACCTCGGGCCTCTCCAAGGGCGATACGGTTATTGTTTCGGGAATTATCAGCCTTAGGGAAGGCGTGCCTGTCAATATCAAGGACATTCGGCATGGCATGAATTACGAGGTGGATTGATGAGCATTAGCCAGCTCTCGGTCCGCCGTCCAGTCTTGATGACCGTCGTTGCCCTGGTCATCTTGCTGCTTGGCTTTTTCGGTGCGTCGAACCTGGGCGTACGTGAATACCCCAACGTAGACTACCCGCTGATTCAGGTGAGAACTTCTTACCCGGGTGCAAATGCTGCCGTGGTGGAAGCCGAAGTTACCGAAATTCTGGAAGCTTCCATCAACAGTGCCTCGGGTATCAAGGCCCTCACCTCCACAAGCCGCGACGGTTTTTCTTTTATCAACATTGAATTCGAGACGGGCATGGATTTGGAGGCTGCCGCCAACGAAGTCCGTGACCGCGTGAGCCGCGTACGCCGCAGGCTCCCTGACGATGTGGACGAACCTACGGTCTACAAGTCCGATAGCGACAACGATCCGATTCTGATGGTGAGCCTGGTGAGCGATAAGCTGGACCCCATGGAGGTTTCCGAAATCGCAAATAATTTTGTGAAGGAACGTCTGCAGACCATCAATGGAGTCTCCGAAGTGGCCATCTGGGGCGAAAAACGCCCGACGGTGCGCCTCTGGATCGACCCTATCCGCCTGCAGGCTCTGGGCGTGTCGGGTGCGGAGATGTCGGCGGCACTTAGCAAGGGCAACCTGGAATTGCCTTCGGGTTCTATTGAAGGTAGCGAAACCACCCTTTCTATTCGCACCCTGGGCCGAATCCTGGACCCGAAGGCCTTCGAGAATATTGCGGTGAAGACCGCTGCCGACGGTACCGTCATCCGCATTTCCGATGTGGCGGACATCCATTATGAACCTAAAGATACTCGCACAGGGTTCCGTCGCAATGGCAAGAATTCCATTACCCTGGCCTTGATGGCGCAGCCTGGCTCCAACCATGTGGAAATCGCCAACGAATTCTACAAGCGTGTAGAGGACATCCGTCGGGAAATTCCCGAGGGCGTGCAGGTGCTTTATGGCCGCGATACCTCCATCAATATCCGCGCCTCTATCAAGGAAGTGGTGGAGACCATCTTTATTGCGTTCCTGCTGGTGATTGCCATTATCTTTGCCTTCTTGCGTGAGGCCCGCACTACCCTTATCCCCATGGTGGTGGTGCCCGTCTCTGTAGTGGGAAGCTTCTTTGTGCTTTACCTGTGCGGGTTCTCGATTAACGTGCTGACCCTGCTTGCCATGGTGCTTGCCATTGGCCTTGTGGTGGATGACGCTATTGTGATTGTGGAAAACATTTACCACAAGATTGAACAGGGCATGAGTTCCAGGCAAGCTGCAGTGGCGGGGACAAATGAGATTTTCTTTGCGGTAATCGCCACCTCTGTGGTGCTGATGGCAGTTTTCGTGCCGGTGCTTGCTTTGGGCGGTACCACGGGGCTTCTGTTCCGGGAGTTCGTGGCGGTGATGATCGGGACGGTGTTCCTTTCTACGTTCTGCGCTTTGACATTGTCGCCTATGCTCTGCTCGAAGTTCTTGCGGCACCAGAAGCAGGGGTGGTTCTTTAGGGTGACGGAACCCTTCTTTGATTGGCTGAACCGAGTGTATGCGGCTTTGCTCGGCGGATTTCTTAAATTGCGTTTCTTGTTGTTCCCGGTAATTTTAGGGCTTTTAGCGGCGGCCTATTTCTGCTACACCAACATGAGTAGCGAAATGGCGCCTACGGAAGATTCCAATGCGGTCATGGTGAACATGAACATGCCCGAGGGAGTGAGCCTTGATCGAACCAAGCGTATGGCCGATGCCTTTGCCGAAGAAGTGATTGCGCTGATGGATACTAACGAGTATTCCGAAATCCAGGCGGGTGCTTGGAATGCAGGAAACTCTAGGATGCGTATATTCCTGAACGATAACAAGAAGGCTCGCCGTCCCCAGAGCGAGATTGCACGGGCTATCCAGATTCTAGGTAGCGAATACCCCGATTTGCGCGTGATGGTGTTTGAACCCCAGAGCATCAGTACCCAGCGTGGTGGGCTTCCGGTACAGTTCGTGCTGCAGGCCCCCAATATCGAAGTCCTGCGTACGCTGGTGCCCAAGTTCGAAGAGGCTGCTAGCCATAGTCCCGTATTCAGCGTGGTAAATACCAACCTTCGCTTTACCAAGCCGGAACTCCATATTGAAATCTTGCGTGACAAGGCCAACGAAGAGGGCGTCTCGGTGAACGATATTGCCCAGGCGGTACAGCTTTCCATCAGCGATCAGTCTTATGGGGAGTATTACAAGGACGGTCGTCAGTACGATATCATCGGCGCAGTGGGCTATCAGTACCGCAGCACACCTGAGAATCTCTCCATGCTGTCTGTCAAGAATGGTAAGGGACAATTGGTCAGCGTTGAAAACTTCATTACCTATGAGGAGCGTTCTGCATCGCCGTCGCTCCCGCGTTACAACAGGTTCAGTGCGGCTACCATCCAGGCGGGCCTTGTACCTGGAAAGACTATTGGCGACGGCGTGGAGGAAATGCGCCGGATTGCAAAAGACGTTTTGAAGGAATATCCCAGCGTAAGCACTACGTTGAGCGGGTCTTCCAAGGAATTCGAGGAAAGCTCCAGCGGGCTTTACATTGTGTTCTTGCTGGCCTTGGCATTGGTGTTTTTGGTTCTTGCTGGGCAATTTGAAAGTTTCCGCGCCCCCTTCGTGATTTTCTTTACGGTGCCTCTTGCTTTGGCGGGGGCATTGGCCTGCCTGTTCATTACGGGGCAGACCCTGAACATCTTTAGCGAGATTGCACTGATCCTCTTGATTGCCCTTGTGACCAAGAACGGCATTTTGATTGTGGAATTTGCAAACCAGATTGCGGCAAATACGGGCTGCTCTAAGCTGGAGGCGGCTCGGAAAGCGGCGGAGCGCCGCTTCCGCCCAATCCTCATGACGAGCCTTTCCACCGTATTGGGCGCGGTGCCGCTGATACTCACCGGCACCCCGAGCCGTATCGCCATGGGCATCGCCATTGCAGGTGGACTTACTTTTGCTACGTTCATGACCCTCTTTATTGTGCCGGCGGCCTACAGCTTCTTTGCGGGCAAGGTGGATGTTTCCACTAGCGATGCAAGTAAAATGGCGTAAAGCGATATATAACTCGCTCCCACCTAAAGGTGGCCATGCCCACATAAGCGCTGAAGCGCTAAGTGGTCAAAGGTCGCAACCACGCCTCGTTCATACGAGGCGCTTGTTGCTCACAATGGCGTAAGACAGCATAGCCGCTCGCGCTCTTATTCCACCAACTGAAAGACCTTTTCGCCCTTGCGGCTCATACCGTAGCGGGTACGGAGGATGCTTTCTTTATAAACGGAGTCGTTCTCTAACAGCTCGATTTCCTTTTTGTACTGCTCGATGAGGGCATTGAGGGAATCCACCTGGGCCTGGTATGAGGCAATGTCTTTTTTGACTTGGTTCTGCCTGGGAATGCTATTCTTTCCGAATAGGAGCTGTGCGGCAACGATGAAGAGCAGAAACAGCACGGCGATGATCGCGATGTATATCTTTCTGTGCATTGCTACAACTCTCCATCAAAGTAAAACTGAAAATTGTCTTCGCTGTGGACGAAACCTGCAATTTCCAGTTCCGTTAATATAGCTAAAACTTTGGGCGTGCCGAGTCCAACACATGTTTGAATCTCGGGAAAAGTTTTTCGGAACCCCTTGAAGTGGCGCAAAAGTTCCATGGATTCTGGACTCAAGGAACACCCCGAAGCGTGGAGCCGTTCCAGGTTCTGCCCCTTTTCTTTGGGGAGGCCTACAACCTTGTACAGGTTTTCGGGCATAAAGACGGGGGAGGCGAGGCCCTGGTCCAGCAACTGGTTGGTGCCGCCAGCCACCTCGTTATCGAAATCCCCGGGGCAGGCATAGAGGGGCTTGCCTTCTTTCCTTGCGAGTTCCCCGGTAATAAGGGCCCCGCCCTTGGCCTTGCTCTGGACGATGACGGTGCATTTGGAGAGTCCGCTGATAATCCTGTTGCGTGCCACAAAGCACCCCTTTCGGCTTTCCAAGTCTAAGGGGAATTCGCTGACCAGGACACCTCCGGATTCCAGAATTCTTTTGGCAAGTTCTCCGCGGGAACCTTGTATTTTGACTTCCAACCCTTGTGCAAGTACGGCAATGGTGGGGATGTTTTCTTCCAGTGCTGCCTCGTGGCAAAAACTGTCGATACCTTGGGCCAGGCCTGAAACCACCACGGCGTCGGTTCCCCGCAGGGAGCGGACTAGGCGTCGACAGAGATCCTGTGCGTTTGAAGAGGGGCGGCGGGTGCCCACCATGGCAATTCCTGTTCCCTTGGGGAGCGTTCCCTGCACATAGAGAATCTTGGGCCTGTAGGGGGAAGAGTCCAGTAAAAGGGGGAAATCCTGGGTAATGCGGTATGTAGTGTTTCTATCTTTCATGGTATGAAGTATTCCTTTGATGATTTGATCAAGATTATGGCTACGCTCCGTTCGGAAAACGGCTGCCCCTGGGACCGTCAGCAGACCACCCATTCCTTGTTGCCTTACCTGGTAGAAGAAACCTACGAGTTTATTGATGCCGCCCAGGAAGAGGACAAGCCCCACATGATGGAAGAGTTGGGGGACGTGCTGTTCCAGGTGGTGTTCCATTCCCAAGTCATGAAGGAACAGGGAGCCTTTGCCATAGAAGATGTGGTCCAGTGCCTCTGCGAAAAGATGGTCCGCAGGCACCCCCACGTGTTCGGGAATGCAAAAGTGGACAACGCCGCCGGGGTCAGTAGGCAGTGGGAAAAGATCAAGTCCTCCGAAAAGAACAATCTGAAAACGGCAGGCGGCTCCGTCATGGATAAAGTAAGCAAAAGCTTGCCGCCCCTCGCCCGGGCCCAGGACATTATCCGTCGCGTCGCAAAAGTGGGATTCGACTGGGATGCCCCGGAACCTGTATTTGAGAAGGCTCAGGAAGAATTTACAGAATTCCGTGCCGAAATGCAAGGAATTTCAGAAAATAATTCAAATATCGACCGCCTGGAAGACGAATTTGGCGACATCATGTTCAGCCTGGTGAACGTGGCCAGGCATTGCGGGTTCAACGCCTCCGTGGCTCTCCAGCGTGCCAACGCCAAATTTGAGAAGCGTTTCCGCAGGGTGGAGTCCCGTGTCAAGGAACAGGGCCGGGAAATTCAGGACGTAGGCTTGGAAGGGCTCCAGGAGATGTGGAAGGCCGCCAAGGCGGAAGTGTAGATTCCGTTTTTTTTCTATATTTACCTCGCAAAAGAGGTCTATTATGAAACTTTTGCCAGAAGCCCTGACGTTCGATGACGTCCTGCTCGTTCCCGCTGAATCTTCTGTTTTGCCGGCCCAGACCGACGTGAGCACCCAGCTCGCCAGCAATATCAAGCTGAACATTCCTATAATCAGTGCCGCCATGGATACGGTTACGACCGCTCCGCTGGCCATTTCCCTCGCCCTGCAGGGTGGTCTTGGCATTATCCACAAGAACATGAGCGTCGAGGAACAGGCCGAAGAAGTCCGCAAGGTCAAGCGGTGGCAGTCCGGCATTGTGACTAACCCGGTGACTCTGGATGCGGACCAGCCGGTTTCAGCCGCGTTTGAACTTCGCGCCCGCAACAAGGTGAGCGGTTTCCCGATTCTCTCTAAGGGCAAGCTGGTTGGCATGCTTACTAGCCGCGACCTTCGCACCGTTAGCGACATGAACGTAAAGATCCGCACCGTGATGACCAAGAACCCGGTGACGGCAAGCCCCAAGGTGAGCCTTGCCAAGGCCAAGGAAATCCTTGCTGAAAAGCGTATCGAAAAGCTCCCGCTGGTGGATGCTTCCGGTGCCCTGAAGGGCCTCATCACCATGACCGACATTTTGAAGCGCGAAAACAACCCCAACGCCAGCCTGGACAAGAACGGCCAGCTGCTGGTGGGTGCAGCGGTCAGCACTTCTGCCAATACGCTGGAACGCGTGGCTGCCCTGGTGGATGCCGGCGTGGACCTGCTCATTATCGATACGGCCCATGGCCATCACATTGGCGTGCGCAACATGGTGAAGACTGTCCGCAAAAAGTACCCCAAGCTCACGATTTGTGCCGGCAACGTTTGCACGCCGGAAGCGGTTGCGGAACTTGCCAAGTGCGGTGCCAACATCGTGAAGGTGGGCATTGGTCCTGGTTCTATTTGTACGACTCGTATTGTAGCCGGTGTGGGTTATCCGCAGTTCTCCGCCGTGGTGGAATGCGGCAAGATGGCCCGCAAGGTGGGCGTGAAGATTATCGCTGACGGTGGCCTCAAGTTCTCGGGCGACATCGTGAAGGCTCTGGCCGCTGGCGGCCATGCCGTGATGGTGGGCTCCCTGTTTGCCGGTACCGAAGAAGCTCCGGGCGAAGTGATTCTTGCCGATGGCCGTAGCTACAAGAGCTACCGCGGCATGGGTTCCCTCGGTGCCATGAAGGCTGGCTCTGCCGACCGTTATTTCCAGGGCGGCGTGCAGGAACCCCGCAAGTTCGTTCCCGAAGGTATTGAAGGCCGCGTTCCGTACAAGGGACCGCTTCGCGACACCGTCTACCAGCTGATTGGCGGTATTCATTCCGCAATGGGCTATGCAGGTGCAGCCAACCTGGATGAACTTTACAAGAAGGCTACCTTTGTCCGCATTACGGGTGCAGGCCTGCGTGAATCGCACCCCCACGATGTGACCATCACGAAGGAAGCCCCGAACTACCGTACCGGCGACTAAGTTTTGGCGACTGGTTCCCGATGAACGTATTGATCCTTTCGGCGGGACTAGGAACCCGCTTGCGGCCCCTGACTCAGGACATGCCCAAGCCGCTGGTTCCCGTCGTGGACAAGAACATCCTTGAAATCCAGGTGGAACGTGCCCGCAGTCTAGGGGCGGTTTACCTCCATGCCAACGCACACTACCTTGCAGAGCAGGTGGTTGCCGAAGGCAAGCACCTGGGCTTTGAGAAGGTCTGGGAAGAACCGGAAATTTTGGGGACCGCAGGGCCATTGAAGCGGATTTTTAATGCAGGTTATCGCGATGGCCTTTTGGTGATGAACGGCGATGCGTACTGCCGGTTTGATTTAAGCGAATTTATCTATAATGCAAAAACATCCGGTTGCGGCGTGGCTTTGCTGGCTGTGGAATTCCCCCAGGTCAATACCTTCAGGGTAGACGCCCAAAGCCATCTGGCAGGTGTCGCTGGTCGTTTTGGTAGCGAAGAGGGGAGGCATGCCACCTTCTCGGGAGTTTCCTGGTACAGCGACGAGGCCCTCTCCCGCATAAAAGATGGCGAGTTCGATATCCGCGAATTCTGGAAACAGGAATTGGTCGCGGGCCGCCCGATTTATGTGGACTGCCACCAGATGGATGCCACCTGGATAGACATGGGGAGCCCCGCCGGATTGAAGGCCGCTTGCGATGCCCGCCTGGAAGAACTTGGCGTTGAATCCT
The DNA here is from genome assembly GCA_902767785.1 of Fibrobacter succinogenes. Classification (GTDB taxonomy): domain Bacteria; phylum Fibrobacterota; class Fibrobacteria; order Fibrobacterales; family Fibrobacteraceae; genus Fibrobacter; species Fibrobacter succinogenes_D. Next base: position 11,492 of record CACXIR010000060.1, read on the forward strand.
GGCGGGGCGACAAGGCGGACGGCATGAACGTTTCAGCAGGCTCGGCAATCGTGACGGGCCATAGCGTTATCCAGAAGGGCGTTGAAATCCCGCCCGACGTACGCATTGACAACTCCATCCTATTTGCAGGGGCGGAACTTGCCCCGGGCGAAACCGTGAAGGACGAAATTCGGGGCAGGGGTTTCGCTTGGAAAGTCTAGACGAAAAAATCCTGGACGTGGTGCAGAACGGTTTCCCCCTGGAAGAACGCCCGTACTTGGCATTGGGGAAAATGCTTGGACTTTCGGAGGAACAGGCCTTTGAACGTGTGGAAGGCTTACGGAAGTCAGGCGTTATCCGTCGCTTGGGCGGCGTCTACAATTCCCGTGCCTTGGGCTTTGTGTCCAGGCTGTGCGCGGGAGTGGTCCCCGAAGACAGGCTGGATGCCTTTGCTGCGGCTGTCGATAAGATTCCTGCCATTACCCACAACTACGTGCGTAGTCACGCCTACAACGTTTGGTTCACCGTCATTGCCCGGTCGGAGGCAGAAATTCAGGAATTGGTTCGGGGCCTAGAGGCGGAAACGGATTTGCACGATGCCCATGTCCTTTCGGCCAGCAGGATGTTCAAGATAAATACGGTGATGGGGAAGGCTGCGTCGGGGAATGTGGCAGGTCAGGTTTCGAAAAGTGCCGAATCTTTTGTTCCTAACGAAAAGGACCGCAGCCGAATAAACATGCTTTCCAAAGATATCCCCCATACGCAGACTCCATTCTCTGATTTGGGAATAGACCCCTCCGAAATTCGTGGTGACCTAGACCATAAAATCATGCGCCGCTTTGGGGCTGTGCTTAGGCATCAGGATGCCGGCTTTGTGGCCAATTCCATGGTCTGCTTGTCCGTCACAAAGCCTGAAGTCGCAGGCGCGGAACTGGCTGCGCTGCCCTTCGTTTCCCACTGCTATGAACGTGATGCCTTTGAGGGGTTTCCCTACAACCTTTATGCCATGGTCCATGCCTGTAGTGGGGAAGAACTGGAAAAATTCGTGGATGAAGTCGCCCACGTTTCCAACGCAAAAGACTACGCCCGCTTGGATTCCCTCAAGGAACTGAAGAAAACCAGCTTTTACTTTTTCGAGTCGTGAATGGTCTTTCGTGAGCAACAAAGCCCTCGATATTAATCGAGGGCGGTTGCGAGAGTGAGCGCAAACCGGAGAATTTGTACCGGAGTTTAGCGCGAACGGTCTTGTTGTGTAACAAAAGAGGCAGACTTTTGTCTGCCTCTTTTGAGTGGAGATAGTGGGAGTCGAACCCATGACCTACAGATTGCGAACCTGTCGCTCTACCAACTGAGCTATATCCCCGTTAGGTGAGCCAAATATATTTTTTGTAGGGGAATCCGTCAAGCGGAGAACTCTAGTTCTTTGTATTTTTGGAAAACCCTGTCTATTGACATTTACTCATTTGTTCACTATATTTGTGCCATGACCAAATCCATCGAAATCCGCGACGCCCACGAAC
>CACXIR010000061.1 GCA_902767785.1 Fibrobacter succinogenes
TCAAACTAGTATGAACTTTACGTCTTTCATAGGTCAAGCCCAGACGGCTATCGATGGAAAGGGAAGGTCTTCCTTCCCCAGGGAATTCCGTCGTCAGCTTGGGCCAACCGAAGGGGATGAATTCGTGGTCACCCGTGGCCCGAATCAGACTCTCCGGTTGTTTACCTTGCCGGAATACGAAAAGTTCATGGCGGACCTGGACAGCCGGTCCGACCGCCGTCAAGCCGACCTAGTTCGGAGAGGCCTCGCTCCCACCGTGGTGGAGTTGGATGGCCAGAACCGCATTTTACTTCCAAAGATCTTGTTGGAGTATGCTGAGCTGAAGGGTGAAGTCCTTTACGTACAAGCTAGCGGTAAAACTCTTGAACTATGGAATCCGGAACGCTTTAATGCCAAGTATGGCCTGCAATCGGACGATGCGATTGCCGCATTCGACGCCGCGTTCTACGGAGAAGGTTTGACGGAGGGCGACGATGCAAAACGCTGACCTGCGTCAATCCAAATTACAGACAAATGAATTTTATCACGACCCGGTGATGCTTGCCGAGTGCCTTGACGCTCTCTGCATCAGGCCGGACGGAACTTACGGCGACTGCACCCTGGGCGGTGGCGGACATTCCTTCGGAATAGCAAACAAACTAAATGAGAATGGAACGCTTCACGCTTTTGATCGCGATGAGGAGGCCGTTGCTTTTGCCACCAGGCGCCTTGCGGGTGTAAAGTGCAAGTTTGTTGTGCATCCGGTGCGGTTCGGTGAACTGAAGAACGAAATTGCGCCGAACACTCTGGACGGAATCCTTTACGACCTGGGAATCAGCAGCCACCAGGTGGACGATTCCAGCCGCGGGTTCACCTTTGTAGGCAACAACCCGCTGGATTTGCGCATGGACCGTCGCGAAGGCGTCTCTGCGCAGGAATGGCTCCGTACGGTAAGTGCTGACGAGCTTGCTGCGGCCCTCCGCAAGAATGCGGACATGGACCGTGCTTTCAAGCTGGCGACCCGCTTGGTGGAAATGGCTGCTGCGGTTTCTGCGGAGGGCCGCGATGTGCTTCCCTCCGACATGAAGGCGGTGGTAGAGTCCGTATTCCCCGACAAGAAGCGTGAAGTGAACGGCCTGCTGGCCCGTGTTTTCCAGGCGGTGCGCATGGAAGTGAACGGCGAGCTGAAAGAAATTGAAGATAGCCTGAGTGCCGCGGTGGATTGCCTCAAGGTGGGCGGCCGCCTGGTGGTGATGAGCTACCATTCTGTGGAAGACCGCTGTGTAAAGGAAACCGCGGCACAGTTCGAAAAAGCCTGCATTTGCCCGGAGCACATGCCGGTGTGTACTTGTGGCGGAAATCACCAGCGATTAAAGAAGGTGAATCGGAAACCCATTGTTCCGACAGCAGAAGAAATTGCAAGCAACAGCAGGGCTCGCTCTGCAAAACTGAGGGTGTATCAACGGGTATGAGCGGAACCGAGAAATTCAAGGTGGCTACAACCAACAAGTCGATTTTTATAATCGTCTTTTGCGTGGTGCTCTTGGGCTCCCTGCTCTTGATTCTGCCTTTGTACCTGCAGAACCGTTTGAACAGCCTTTACGACCAGTCCCGCAAATTGGAAAACCAGGTGACGTTCCTCCAAAGGGATGTGTTGTTGCTGGAGTTGAAGATAAATCAATTGTCTTCGCTGGAGCAGCTTTCGGAATTTGCAACGGTGGCGGAACTTGGCTTGAACGAAGTCCCGCAAAAAGTCATGGTCCTGGAGGTAGAAGGTGAATAAGTTCCCCCTTGAACCTCTTGGATTCTTGAAGTGGATTGTGCTGTCCATTGTGGTGGTACTCACTTTGCAGACCTTTAATATTCAGGTGCTGAACCAGAAGGTATACCAGGCAAAGACCAAGAGCCTGGTGACCCGTTCCAAGAACATCTATGCGGAACGTGGCCAGATTATGGACCGCAATGGCGTGGTGCTGGCGGACAATTTTAGGGATACTTCCAACAAGGCGCTGGACTACAGCCGCATCTTTTTGCAGGGTAGGCTTGCTTCCCAGATTATCGGGAAACTGGACTTTAATGGTCACGGGGTCATGGGCGTGGAAAGGGTGTTTGATGAACGCCTCAGCGGAAATGAAGGCTTTAGGGTGAGCGTAGAAGATGCCCGTCGCCGCGAAGTCTATTCCCGTTCCGAGAATGTGGCGGAGGCCATCCCCGGCAAGAACCTGGTGCTGACCATCGACAAGAACATGCAGGAACTGGTAGAAAAGTCTCTGAAGGACGGTGTTACGGAATACAATGCCGCCAGTGCCTCTGCAGTTGTGGTGGATCCCTATACCGGCGAAATTTTGGCCATGGCGAGCTACCCCTCCTTTGACCCCAATTCCAAGACTCAAGGAATCGGGCGCGTGGCCAAGAACGAAATCGTATCCATGTCTTATGAACCGGGTTCTACCTTCAAGGTGATAACGGCTGCCGCAGCCATAGAAAACAATGTGGTGGACCCCGAAAGGGTGTTCCCCAACGAGGGCAAGAGTTGGAGCTGGAATCCCAAATCCAAGCCCATTCGCGATACTCACGTCTATGGGGACATGGACATGGCAGAAGCCATGGTGCAGTCTTCCAATATCGTGTTTGCAAAGATTGCAAATGAGGTCGGGGCGGATAAACTATATCGCATGGCTCGCAATTTTGGATTGGGCATGAAGACTTCGGAAAACTTCTATGGCGAAGAATCTGGCAAACTTTACCAACCTTACGAATTGACTCGCGATGACCGTACCTTGAAAACCATGGGCTTTGGCCACGCTGTGATGGTGACGCCCATGCAGATGGTAATGGTGTATGCCACTATTGCCAACGGTGGAAAGCTGATGGAACCCATGATTGTAAAGGAATGGCGGGATGCCAACGGAAATCTGGTGGAAAAGAATGAACCGGTGGAAGTGCGGCGGGTGATTTCCGAAGTGACGGCAGGCAAGATTCGTGCCATGTTGAACCGTGTAGTCAACAGCGGTACCGCAAAGCTGGTGACCAGCAAGAAGATTCCCGACGTGATTTTTGGCGGCAAGACGGGAACTGCAGAAAAATTCAACCAGAAAACCGGAGAATATGATTACAACTCCCAGGTGGCCTCCTTCATTGGCCTTGCCCCGGTGGAAAATTCCCGCTATGTGTGTATGGTGCTGGTGGACGATCCCAATGCAGACAAGGGCCACGGCCACGCAGGTGGCGTTACGGCAGGTCCTATTTTCCGCAAGATTATGGAAGGGATTTACTACCATCCGGAGTTATCTCCTTTGACTCATAAACTGGCTAGGGTTTCGGGAAAGAATGGCTGCGATGTGGACTTTATGGGGTTGTCTGTGGCCGCCGCTAAGAAAATCGCCTCTGACAGGAATTGCCCTGTGAATTTCGTTGGCGAAGGCAAAAGGGTGGTTTCCCAGCGTAGCGATGTGCAGGACACTTTTGGTTTGGAACTCATGTTGGGCGAGACGGTGGCTTCCCGGATGCCCAACCTGGTGGGACTTTCTTTGAAAGAGGCCTTGGAAGTTGTGGGAAATATTCGCATGAACGTGGAATTTGAGGGCAAGGGCCGCGTGGCCTCCCAGTTCCCCAAGGCGGACACGGAACTTTCCAAGGGAACGGTTTGCAAGTTGACTTTAAAGGAGCGTGGCTAATGATATCCGAAGGATTGATGCAGAACCTTGCCGTGACGGGGCTGTGCGACGATTCCCGCAAGGTAAAACCGGGGAACCTGTTCTTCTCTTTGCCCGCCGAAGGTGCCGAAGAATTTGCCCACAAGGCTCTTGAAGCAGGTGCCGTTGCCGTGGTGGCGGAAAATCCCGCTCCGGAAAGCATGACCGCCAAGTGGATCCAGGTGGCTGATGTCCGCAAGGCCCGCTTGGAAGCGGCAAGGATTTTCTACAAGGATCCCTTCGCGAAGCTTTCCGCCCATGCGGTGACGGGAACCAACGGAAAGACCACCAGTGCATTCCTGATGGATGCTATGCTGACGGCGGAGGGCCACAAGGTGGCCCTGCTGGGAACCATTAAGAACAAGGTGGGGGACAAGTCCGTGCAGGCCACCCTCACGACTCCGGGACTTTTGGATCTGTACGCCTTTGCAAAGACGGCGGTGGATGCGGGCTGCACCGACTTGGTGATGGAAGCCTCTTCCCATTCGCTCCACCAGGGCCGCATGGCGGGTGTGGAATACAAGAGCGGCCTCTTTAGCAATTTGACTCAGGACCACCTGGACTACCACAAGACCATGGATGCTTACTTTGAGGCAAAAAGGCTCTTGTTTACGCGGTATTTGGCAAAAGACGGTGTTGCCGTGATCAACATCGACGATGCCTACGGAAAAAGACTATACGATTCCCTGACCGAGATTGAAGCGGGCCGGAAGGTGGCTGTCTCGCGTTTGGGAATCGGTAGTTCTTCCGTGAAGCCCGAGGGCCCTGTGCAGAACACAGAAGATGGCTTGAAGATCTTGTTGCCCGCCATTAGCGATCGTGCCTTTGAAACTCCCTTGTGCGGGGATTTTAACGTGGACAATGTGATGCTGGTGCTGTCTTGGGCCAAGTCCATCGGGATTTCCGATGCCGCCATGCGCAAGGCTCTGGCAGAGATCCGGGTGCCGGGGCGTTTCGAGAAGGTCTGGAACCGCAACGGTCGCCACGTGATTGTGGACTACGCCCACACTCCCGACGCGTTAGAGCGTGTGCTCTCTACCGCCCGAAGCCTTTGCCGCGGTAAACTTTCCTGCGTGTTCGGCTGCGGTGGCGACCGCGACAAGACTAAGCGCCCCATCATGGGCGGCATTGCAGAGAGGCTTTCGGACAAGGCCTGGCTTACTTCGGATAATCCCCGTACCGAAAACCCCAGCGACATTATCGCCGACGTGCGTGCGGGCATGAAGACCGACAAGTTCTCTGTGGTAGAGAACCGTGAAGAGGCCATCTACAAGGCCTGTGCAGAACTTAAGGATGGCGACTGGCTGGTGATTGCCGGCAAGGGCCATGAAGACTACCAGATTATTGGAAAGACTAAACATCATTTTGACGACCGCGAGATTGCAGTAAAGGCTATGGAAAAATGCTGAAATTGGATTTGACAATTAGAGAGATGCTAGAGATTCTGGAAACGGAAGCCGTGGGGGTTCCGTCTAGAGCCTTGAACCGCAAGGTGAACCTCTGCATGGACTCTAGGGAGAAGGCCAAGGGTGTTGTCTTTTGGCCCATTAAGGGAGTGCGTCTGGACTCCCATCAGTTTGTAAACCAAATGGAAAAGGAAGGGGCGCTCATGAGCGTTGTGAATCAGGAAACAATGGAAGAGTATTCCACCAGGAACGAAACCTTCAAGGCCTACGCTCCCGTAGACGACACCACCAAGGCTTTGCTTAAGCTGGCCCAAGGCTATCAGCGCCGTTTCAAGGTGAAAAAGGTGGCCATTACCGGAAGCAACGGTAAGACCACTACCAAGGAAATGGTGAAAGCCGTTCTTTCTTCCAAGTTCGTGACCCATGCCACCCAGGGTAACTTCAATAACCACATTGGCGTCCCCATAACCCTGTTCCAGTTGAAACACAGCCATGAGGCAGCAGTGATAGAAATGGGTACCAGCGGTCCTGACGAAATCCGCCCCCTGTCTTTGGCGGCGGAGCCTGATGTGGCTGTGATTACCAATATCGGTGCCTCCCATTTGGAACGTCTAGGTGATTTGGATGGTGTGTTCAAGGAAAAAATCAATATTACGGCAGGCCTCAAGAAGGGTGGCGTGCTGATTGTGAATGCCGATGACCCCAGGCTTTGCAAGGTAAAGTCCACCAAGAACTTTAAGGTGGTGACCTTTGGGCTCCGCCGCGGCATGGTTAAGCCACAAAAGTTGCAGTGGAACGAAAATGCCTGTGCCGATTTTTATGTGGGCCGCACTCACTTTGTGCTGAATGTTCCCGGAAACCACAACCTTTACAATGCCTTGGCTGCCATTGCCGTAGGTGAGGCCTTCCGCGTTTCCAAGGCACAGATTGCAAGGGCTTTGGGAAACTTCCGTGCTACAAATATGCGCATGGAAATAAAGAAGGCGAATGGTTTCAAGATTGTGTCCGATTGCTACAATGCAAACCCTTCTTCTACCCGCATGGCCTTGCAGACTATCGGCAACATGAATGTGGAAGGTTGCCGCATTGCGGTCTTGGGCGACATGCTGGAATTGGGCAAGGTGTCTAGTGAGCAACACAAGAGTATTGGTGCCCTGGTTCCCGAAATGAATTTTGACTTGCTGGTGGCGGTAGGCAAAGAAGCTCGCCACTATGTGGAAGGAGCCAAGCAAAGGGGCATGGCCAATGTGGAACACTTCGATTCCGTACAGGAGGCCATTGAGTTTCTTTCTGATGTGGTGAGCAAGGGAGATGTGCTCCTGGTGAAGGGCTCCCGTGGCATGAAAATGGAACAGGTGGTGGATGCGATGGAAAAACTCGCTCCCGTATCCAAGATGTAAGAGGACCAAGGATTAGATGAATTCTTTGCAGACATCGGGTGTAAACAAGTTGCTGTTGCTGTCAACGCTCCTGTTGATATGCTTTGGCATTGCCGTGGTGTACACGGCGTCTACGCCCCATGCCCTAAAAATGGGCTTGTCTCCGGAATTCTACCTAAAGGCCCATATCTGGAAGGTCCTGGGCGCCCTGGCCATCATGTTCGTGGTCTCCAAGGTGGATTACAGCATTTGGATGAAGGGGTCCAGAATCGTGTTTGTTGTGGGTGCCGTTCTTACCATAGCGGCAATTGTGGCAGGCGGCAGCGTTAAGGGCGCGAATCGATGGATTTGGGGAATCCAGCCCTCCGAAATCTTGAAGTTGGGCCTGATTTCCTGGATTTGTGCAAAACTTTCTGCCGCCGGTACAGAAATCAAGACTCTGAAATGTTCCATTATCCAGCCGGCGGTACCCTTTGCCATTTCTGCCATACTTTTGGCACTGCAACCGAACTTCTCCATGTTGTTGCTGTTTGCGGGAATCACCTTGGCGGTTCTTTTTGTAGCCGGAGCACGTTTCAAGTACATCGGTATTAGCCTTGCGGCCTGTATTCCCGTGGGTCTGATTGTGCTTTTGATCAAGTCCCACACGTCAAAGCGGCTTATGGCCTTCTTTAACCCGGCGGAGAATCAGAATTCTGCCTACCAGGGGGAGCATGCCTTGGAAGCCCTTGGCAATGGCGGCATTTTCGGGACGGGCTTTGGCATGGGCATGCAAAAGTTGGGCTATTTGCCCGAAGCCCACAAGGATGTGATCTATGCGGTTATTGGCGAGGAATTCGGATTCATTGGAACCTTTATTGTGCTGTTGCTTTTTGGTGTCCTTTTCTATCAGGGTTTTGAGATCGCACGAAATTCCTCTACGCGTTTTGGCAAGTACATGGCGGTGGCTCTGACCATTTCCCTGTTCTTGAATTTCATGATTCATGTTTGTGTGAGTACAGGGCTTTTCCCCACTACAGGGCAGCCCTTGCCTTTCCTCAGCTTTGGCGGGACCAACCTGATTTTTTCTGCACTGTTCATTGGGATCCTGTTGAACATTTCTAAACCTGGTACGGGCAAAAAAATGTATGAACCCTACATGAACAGTGCTGATAAGATGAATAACCGCAGTTACGGAGAATTTGAATCTTCAAGGAGTGGACTATGAAAAAGTTCCTTTTTGTGTGTGGCGGAACCGGTGGACACATTTTCCCTGCAGTGGCTATTGCAGAGAGCTTGAAGAAAATGGGCGTCACCGACATTACCTTTGCAGGGCGGAAGGATTCCATGGAAGAACGCCTGGTGGCTTCCAATTGGCCCTACGAATACATTACGGCAGAACCCCTGCATCGTGGTCCGTTCCTGAAGAATTTGGCCTTGCCTTTTAAGCTTTCCAAGTCCCTGGTTCATGCAAAGAAGGTTTTAAAAAAGGTGAACCCCGACGTGGTGGTGGCAACGGGCGGCTATGTTTCCTTGCCCATAGTTCTTGCTGCCGGAAGGCTGGGAATTCCCGTTTACCTGCAGGAACAGAATGCAGTGGCGGGTATAGCCAACAAGGTGGGTGCCCGCTATGCCAAGACCATTTTTGTAACCTCTGCCGATGCCGCCAAGAGTTTCCCTGCACAAAAGACTATGGTGTTCGGGAATCCTGTCCGTGAACTTCCTTCGGAAGATTCCCTGGAACGCCCCGTGGAGTTCCGTGAAGGCAAGAAGGCCGTGTTTATCGTGGGTGGATCCCAGGGTGCAGCAGGAATCAATGCGAAAATTGAAGAGAGCATTGGGCGCATTGTGAACAACGGGGATGTTTCCGTGGTGTGGCAGGTGGGCGTCAAGAACCTGGACGGCATCAATGGCCGCTTGGGAATGTTGCCCAATGTGGCGGTGAAGGGATTCCTGAACGGAATCTATGCCTACATGAAGCATGCGGATTTGATTATTAGCCGTGCGGGGGCCTCGGCCCTTGCCGAAATCCTTGCCTTTGGCAAGCCCTCCATTTTGCTCCCGTTCCCCCACGCTACTGCCAACCATCAGGAACACAACGCCCGTGCCGTAGAAAAAGCGGGTGCTGCCCTGGTGGAACTGGACAGCGACGAGAACCACTTGTGGGACAAGGTGGAATCCCTGCTGTTTGACGAAGAGAAACTCTCCAAGATGGCTGCTGCCGCCAAGGGCCTCGGAATGCCCGATGCGGCGGACAAGATTGCCAAGGTGATTTTGGAAAAGGAAAGTGCATAATGCAGATTAACGATTGTAAACGCGTCCGCCGCTTGCATCTGGTGGGAATCGGTGGTGCCGGAATGTCCGGCATTGCGGAAGTGCTGCACGAAAATGGTTTCGTGGTTACCGGCTCCGACATGGGGGAGGGTGCTGTCATTGATTACTTGAAGCGCTTGGGTATCCGTGTAGACAATAAGCACGAGGCCAAGAATGTGGCAGATGCGGATTTGGTGATTTATTCTTCTGCTATTCCTTATGACAATCCCGAACTGGTGGAAGCCCGTGCCCGCCGCATTCCCGTAATCCGCCGTGCCGAAATGCTGGGCGAACTCATGCGCATGAAGTACACGCTCGCTATTGCCGGAACCCATGGCAAGACCACCACCACTTCCATTGTGGGGGAAATTTGGGAAGAGGCCGGCTTGGACCCCACCATTATCGTGGGTGGAGTGGTCAAGGGCAAGGGTAGCGGCGCCAAAGTGGGTAAGGGTGATTACCTTATCGCCGAAAGCGACGAATTTGACCGCAGTTTCCTTTCTATGATGCCTTCCTCTGCCATTGTGACCAATATCGATGCAGATCACTTGGACACTTATGAGAATATTGACGAAATCAAGGAAGCCTTCGTCCAGTTTATCAACAAGATTCCTTTCTACGGCCAGGCAATCCTCTGCATTGACGATTCCAATGTGCAGCAGATTTATTCCAAGGTACGCAAGCCGGTGATTACTTACGGGTTCTCTCGCCAGGCCAAGTATCGCATTGACAACCTGCGCTTTGAAAAGGGTTTCCCCCATTTTGAGATTTTCAATGATAAAAAGAGCCTTGGGGAATTCCAGCTGCAGATTCCTGGCCGCCACAATGTGCTGAACGCTACCGCCGCAGTGGCATTGGCCATGGAAGAAGGCATTTCTGCAGATGTAGCCCGCAAGGCGGTGGCTGCTTTTGAAGGGGTCCAGCGCCGCTTTGAACTTATTGGCGAAAAGAACGACATTTTGGTGTTCGACGATTATGCACACCATCCCACGGAGGCAACGGCCACGTTGCAGGGATTCAGGGAGGCCTTCCCGGACCGTCGCGTGATTGTGGCTTTCCAACCGCACCTGTTCTCCCGCACCAGGGACCAGCATGAGGCTTTTGGCAGCGCCTTTGCCAACTGCGATGTGCTGCTTTGTACCGATATTTATCCGGCCCGCGAACGCCCCATTGAAGGGGTGACGGGTGCTTTGGTTTCGGATAGTGCCTTGGCCTTTGGACACCGCAATGCCCGTTTTGTAGGGGACCAAGCCAATTTGCTTCCCATTTTGAAAGAGGAACTCCGCCCTGGTGATGTGGTGGTGCTTATGGGTGCCGGTAACATCTGGAAATTGGGCGAGAAGATTTTGGAGGAATGTATTTGAGCGACAAGACCACATTCTTCGGCCGTAGAATCGGCTATAACGAAGAAAAGCGCAAGCGTACCCGCGCCATGAAAATCAAGAGCGGGACCAAGGCTAGCTTGCGCTGGTTCAGGCGTCGTGGCTGGATTATCGGCCTCGTCCTTGTAATCGTGGGTGTTGCCGCATGGACAAATCGTTTCTACCTGCAGAGATTTAATCCCATGGAACTGAGGCACTTGCAGTACATCGATATAGAAGGTAACCGGATGCTGACCTGGGAAGACGTGGTCCAGAACGCCCACGTAGAACCGGGAATGCTCCTCTCGGAAGTGTTCGAGGATTCCGTGGAAAAAAACCTGATGCAGCTGCCTTTGATTCACAAAGTGACGGTGGAAAAACATTTCCCCTCGTCTTTGACGGTCAAGGTGCAGGAATCTTCTCCTGTGGTGGCGTACTTCCAGGGGAATCGTGTTTCGGTTTATTCGGAAAGGGGACTGCTTTTGCCCATGTCCACTTCTGCCGCCTTCCACTTGCCTGTGGTGGATAGTGCCGCTTATGAAAGGATCGGTGAAGTGGCGTCCCGCTTGCAGCAGTTGCGGCAAGAGAATAAGGATCTTTACAATCTGGTTTCCATGGTTTCTTGGAATCAGGACCTTCAGGCTTACGAGATTTTCTTTAGCGATACGGGCTACAAGACTTTGTTTCCCCAAGGAAAATGGGAGAAAAGCCTATGGGGCCTTTTTGAATCTGTCAAGCGTGGGTTCCCTCAAGACCTGAAGTGTGCGGGGGAGGTGGATATGCGTTTTGCTGGATTCTTATACGTAAGGAATTATGACAAGAGGTGTGTCAATGGATGATAACAACAATGAACTGAGAAAAGAAGATCTGGTGTTCGGTCTAGATATCGGAACTTCCAAAATCAACCTGTTTGCAGGTGCCATAAATCCTGACAATACGGTGAGGGTTTTGTGCTGCGGAGCCTTGGGTGTTGCAAGGTCCGACGAGATGGATTGCGTGGTGGAAACCCTGCAAAACGTTATTCACCAGCTGGAGCCCTTTATCGATTTTGATGTAAGGGACGTATATGTGGGAATCGCCGGCAGCCATGTTTCTTGCGTCAACTACAAGGGATTGATTACGCTCCCTACAGGAGAAGTTCGCGAAGTGGATATTGAGCGGGTTAAGAACCTGGCTAGTACCATTCCTGAAACTGCGGGTCAAATCATCCACGTGTTCCCCGGAGAATACACTCTGGATGACCAGGCTGGCATCCGGAATCCCAAGGGTCTTAATGGTCGCAGGTTAGGCGTAGACGTTCAGGTGGTCACCTCCCGCCCGAACGCCATCCAAAATCTGGACAAGACTGTCACCCGTGCTGGGTTGCATGTAGAAGAATTGGTATTGGAACCTTTGGCTGCAGCCTCCGCGGTATTGACCGACGACGAACGTGAACTAGGCGTGGCCTTGATTGACATTGGTGCCGGTTCTGCCGATATTGCCGTTTTTGTGGGAGATTCGGTCCGTTACACCGCTTCTTTGGACCTTGCAGGGAATGCCATTACTAGCGACATTAGCAAGTGCCTGAAGGTGCCCATATCCCTTTCCAAGGCTGAAGACATCAAAAAACGCTACGGAACTTGCAAGATTAGCAACCTTATCGAAGATGAAACCTTCCCGGTTCCCAGCGTGGGTGACCGCGGTGACGTTCAATGTTCCCGTAAACTTTTGGCACAGGTGATTTCTGCCCGCTGCGCAGAGATTTTCAAGCTTTTGCTGAATGACCTGAAAAAGCACAAGATGGATGGCCTGTTGAATGGAGGCTTCGTGCTGACGGGCGGCTGCTGCGCTCTGGATGGAATTGATTCTGTGGCCGAAAAGGTATTTGGACGTTCTGTCCGTATCGGTCACCCCAGGGACGTGGCGGGAATCCAAAGTTATTCCAACCCCTCTTATGCTACAGGTATTGGGCTTTTGCTCTATGCGGCAAAACAGCGCCGTCGCGAAAAGAAACGCGAAACGGGTAAACAGATTTCGGTATCCATGAAAAAGGGCCTGCAAAGGTTCAAGGATATCTTAAAGGCTTATTTCTAAAAACAACCACCACTCAAAACAGGGAGAAAAACTATGAGTGAATTCGACATAACCCCAACCTCTCACATCCTGATGGATGATTCAACCCTCAACAACGCGAAGGTCAAGGTCTTCGGCGTGGGCGGAGCCGGTGGCAACACCGTGAACCGCATGGTCGGCATGAACATTGATGGTGTAGAATACTACGCCGTCAATACCGATGCCATGGCTCTTGACAAAAGCCAGGCTGACCACAAGATTGCCATTGGCCAGAAGACCACGAAGACTCTCGGTGCAGGCGCCAAGCCTGAAGTAGGCCGTAAGGCTGCGGAAGAGAACGTGGATGACCTGAAGGAAGCCATGAAGGGCGCCGACATGATCTTTATTACCGCTGGTATGGGTGGTGGTACGGGTACGGGCGCCGCTCCGGTGGTAGGTGCCCTTGCTCGCGAGCTGGGTATCCTTACCGTTGCCGTGGTGACCAAGCCCTTCCGTCACGAAGGTCCTGTCCGTTCCAGGAATGCCGAAAAGGGCATCAAGGCCCTGCGCGAGAACGTGGACACCATGATCGTGGTGGACAACAAGAAGCTCATGAACGTGGTTGAAAATACCGATAAGAAGATGACGTTGGATGGGGCGTTCAAGCTCACCGACGAGATTCTCGGTAATGCTGTCCTTTGCCGATGTGAAGACGGTGATGTCCAATGGTGGCTCCGCCCTGATGGGTACGGGCATTGCCGAAGGCGAAGGTCGTGGCATCAAGGCTGTGGATACCGCCCTTTCTTCTCCGCTTCTGGAAGATGTGAACGTGGAAGGCGCTAGCGGCGTGTTGGTAAATGTCTCTCATGGTGAGAACTTCTCCATGCTGGAATACGACGAGGCCATGGAACACATTTACGAAGCCGTAGGCGAGATGGGTGACCCGAACATCATCATCGGAGACATCCTGATTCCGGAATTGGGAGACAAGGTCTGCATTACCGTGATTGCTACCGGTTGCGGTGGACCTGCAGCACTGGAAGGCATTCAGCCCATGTTTACCAGCGAAAATGAATTGCCCGCTGCCCCCCAGGCTAAGGACATGATTAACTCCATTGGAGCCCCCGGTATGTACCAGCAGGCACCTCAGCCTGTTGCTGCTACGCCCCGTCCCACTTCCATGAACTTCGTTGCGCTGGCTCAGCCCTCTACGGTTGCCATGCCTGCTGCCGAAGCCCTGACGGTTCCCATGGCTGCAGTTTCCCAGCCGGAAGTCCAGGCACCTGCTGCAGATTTTGCCTCTGCCCAGTTCAATGCCCAGAGTCCTGCTTTCGAAGAAAAGCTGATGCCCCAGGGTGTTGCCACGGTAAGCCTCCCTGAAACAGAAGAAATGCCGGCCATTGCCGACATGGACCAGCTTTCTAACGGAGACTATGGTACGCCTGCCTACACCAGGCAGGAACAGGCCTTTACCGAAGAAACGGAACCTCACAACGTGAACTATGCCGAAGGTTCTTTGAAGACCAACGGTGTGGATTACGACATTCCGGCATTCCTGCGTAATGGCGGAGTGAATCCTGCAGACCTCTTTTAAGCAATAAATCACACACACCGGACACGTGAATGCGTGTCCGCCACAACACGAGGGATCACCTGGGTCTCCCTGCTCGGGTGGTCCCTTCTTGTATCGTAGGCGGAGCCTACGATACAAGAAGTTTTTATGAGACCGCTCGGACTAGAATCAGGTTTGCAAGTGCTGGGCTGGCGCTCACTCTCGCGACCACGACTCATTAATATGAGTCGCTTGTCGCTCACATAGACCGTTCGCGTTAGCTCATCTTTTTACTATTTTACGTAACATGAGGTCTTGTATTTACGTCCTCGCTTTTGGTGTGTCGCTTTTAGCCACCATAAGTTTTGCTGACTCGGAGCTTCCGCAGTCGGGTCCTGCAGGCTATTTTCAGATAGGAACGGATTTCGACATTGGCTTAAATGGCGGGCCTACCGATCCGGAATTCGCCGTAGATACGGCAGATTGGTACGGCAAAAACTGGCGGGGTTTGCAGATTCCCTTGGGGAATGCTCGCAGTTACGAGGAATCCGTCCATCCTTTCTTTACGCTCAGCTTTAGGGCGGGTTACAAGGATTTCCATGTGCTTTTAGAGGCTCCCCTGCGCAAAGATCTGGAAGCCTGGTATCAGGACGACTGGAAAACCAACTTTACCTATAAGCCAAGCGAACTGGACATAAATGTTCCCAACAATGCCTATGCCAAGTGGAGCAACGGTGTGGGTTATGTGCAGTTCGGTCGATTCAGTCCTGATGACCTGAAAGTTTCCAAGAACGATATCCTGATTGGCGGAGCTCCGTACCACGACGGTATTCACTGGAAGTTCGAACCGGGCATATTCCGCTATGACTTCATGCTTAGCTCCCTGAACCCTTGGCTTTACGGCGATGTCATTGACCGTTCCACCGGTTGCCCGCCAGTGGGTACGGAAGCTTATGCCCAGAAATGCACGGAACCGGGCAAACAGGTGAGTAATCAGCGGAATCGCACCTACACGGACAACGTGAAGAACATGGTGTTCCAATTCCGCTCTATCAGTCCCTTCATTTATTGGCACGACAATTACGCCACGGGTTACACTTCTGCCATGACGTCCTTTGAACTGGGCTACAAGACCTCTAATGGTGCCAAATTCTACGGCCAAATTAATATGGAGGACATCAACAGCCCTGTGGGTGAAGACGACGACAAGGGTACCAACCGCTCTATATTGAACTATATGGCGGGTTATTTCCATCAGCTCAAGACCCGCCGTTACGGGGAATACTCCTGGCGATTCGAAGTGGTGCGTACCGACCCTGCTGCCAACAACAGCCGGCTCCCGCTTTTAAAGTACACCAGCCGTCGCAACTACCGTAGCAACTATCGCGAGCAGGGCGATGCGGACTATGCCGACGCCTACTTTGTGGATTATCCTATTGGCTACCGTCGTGGCTCGGATGCTCTTGACTTGTGGCTGGAACTGGGCTGGACCTACGGATCCCACTCTCTGGCTATTACGCTGGCATGGCTCCGTCAGGGCGACAAGGAACTCTATATGGACTACGACATCGCGGTTGATGTAGAGGGGGCCACTTCTGGCGTGGAAGAGGCCCAGTATGTGCTGGACATTCAATACCAGCTCAAGTTCAACCAGTGGCTACGCTTCTACCTGGGTGGCGGCGGCCGCAAGTACGAAAACCTGGCCCATATTTCGCATAAGAACGGCATGGACGGCTGGATCCGTTCGGGAATCCAGTTGCAGTTCAATCCTGTAGATACAAAGTTTTAGCGTACCACCAGTGCGGCTAATGCCAGTTCCTGGCTGATCCTTGTGGAACACTTTCCGCTTTTGATTTCGTAATCCATGTCGGCGAGCCTGCGGATGACGCGGCACAGCAAAGGCTTTCCCCAGCGGCGGACGCATTCGGGGGCTTTTCCCTTCACGTTGAAGATAAAGTCGTTCTTGCCCAGTTCGGCGGCAGCCTCCTTGGGGGACATTCCTTTGGAAAGCAATGCAGAAAAATTCAGCAGGTCCACGGAATAGCGGTATAGTGAAGAAATGATTTGCAGGGCCTGTACGCCGTTGTTCAGCATCTCGTTCAATTTCTTGGCGTAGGCCTTGGCGTCCCGCATGCCAAAGTAGTCGTTGATTTCGTAGGCCACCATCTCGCGCTGGGGGACCACCATGGTCTTGACCAGTTGAAGGTCGATTTTTTTGCAGTCCGGCGCGAATAGCAGGATTTTTTCCACCTCTTCGCAAACCAGCTTGGTGTCGTTCCCTAGGGCGTCGGAAAGGTACTGGCAGGCATCCCGGTCAATGGCCTTGTTGAAGTGGGTGGGGATGGCTGCGGCAATCCATTCGGCCATCTTGTAGGCCTTGGGTTCCTCGTAGTTCTTCTCGATTTCGCCGGCACCTTTTAGGGCTTTGTAAAGCTCTGTGGTGGCGGCGAGGCTGTCAAAGTCCAGCAAAAGCTTGCAGCTTGGCTTGTGGCTAAGCCACTTGGCCAGGGACTTGGAGTCGTCCGCCTTAAGGGCGTCCGCCCTCCGGACCACGACGGCCTGCTCTGGAGAGAACATGGAGACGCTGTCGCAGGCGTTCATCACCGCTTCTGCGATAGAGGGAATGTTGGTGTCGGTGGCGTACAAGATCTGCTTGGAAAGGGGGTCGTCCTTCCGCTCTCCCAGGGAATCGGCTAGAAACTTCTCTATCCGCTTTTCCTTGGTAAACTGATCCTTGCCAATGAGGGCTACAATCATCTTTGTTCCGCAGGCGGTTCTGTGTGCCTTACTTGAAGTCGATGATTTCGAAACTGTTTACGCCCTTGGGGGTGGTAACCTCTACCTTGTCGCCACGCTTTTTGCCCATGAGGGCAGAGCCGATGGGACTCTTGAAACTGATTTTCCCGTTGAGAGCGTCCACACTTTCCGGGGACACCAACTGGTACACCACGTCCCGCTTGGTCTTAAGGTTCTTCACGGTAACGGTGGCGCCAAAGCGAATGTTGTCGGAAGAGGCGTCAAAGGCTACCACCTCGGCACGAGCCAGCTGGTCTTGCAGCTTGGGCATTTCCACGTTGTCGATGGCGGCCAGCCGTTCCTTGGCGGCATGGTATTCTGCGTTCTCACTCAAATCGCCCTGTGCGCGGGCGTCAATCAATTCTTGCAGAACGCGGGGGCGTTCCACATTTTTTAAATTATCAAGGTCCTTAACGAGCTGGTCGTAGGCTTCCTGTGTAAACGGGATCTTCTTTTCCATGCTCTACAAGGTAAAAAATTTAACGGCGGTCCGTGGACTTGTGGTCCCGAATGGCGCCTCATTGTAGGAGACGATATGTACAATGTTCTGGAAAATGGCGGAGTCTGCTCCCCCAAGGGCTTTACCGCGTCTGGCATTTGCGCTGGCATCAAAGCCAGCGGCAACGCCGACATGGCGCTTTTAAAAAGCGAAAAGGCGGCACGCTGTTTTGCGGTGTTTACCACCAACAAGGTGAAGGCCGCTCCGGTACTTTATGACAAGGCTGCCCTTGAACACGCCCATTTTGCGACGGCGGTGGTGGTGAATAGCGGTAACGCCAATGCCTGCACCGGCGAACAGGGCTACAAGGATGCCGAACGCATGGCTACTCTTACCGAAGAAGCCTTGAACCTCGCTCCCAAGAGCGTGCTGGTGTGCAGCACTGGCGTAATTGGACACCTGATGCCCATGGACAAGATCGAGGCGGGAATCCCCAAGCTGGTGGAAAAACTCCATGCCGATGCTTCCGAGGAATTCGGTCGAGCCATCCTTACTACAGACCTTGCTCTCAAGAGTCACGCTGTGGAAATCCATACGGAACAGGGAACAGTGACCATTGGCGGCGCTTGCAAGGGCTCGGGCATGATTCACCCCAACATGGCCACTATGCTGGCTTTCATCACCACTGACATTTCGCTCCCCATTGACTTCTTTGCTGAATTCCGAGCCGACATTGCGGATTCCTTCAATGCCATTACCGTGGACGGCGACACTAGCACCAACGACACTTGCATCTTGCTGGCCAACGGCATGAGCGGGCTGCGTTACGAGGACTTGAGCCTCAGTGAACAGGGTGAATTCCGTGCCGCTTTGATGCTAATCATGCAGAGCCTTGCAAAAGACATCGTGCGTGACGGAGAAGGTGCTACCAAGCTTATCGAACTACGCATCGAGAAGGCCGAAAGCCATGAAGAGGCTCTTCGCATGGCACGCTTCATCGGTACCAGTAACCTGGCCAAGTGTGCCATGTTCGGCGAAGACCCCAACTGGGGACGTATCCTCAGCAGTGCGGGCTCTAGCGGCTGTAACATGGTGGCCGAACACACCGACCTGTTCTTCGGCGATGTGAAGGTTCTGGAAGGCGGTCGCCCCATACAGCTGGACGAGGCTCAGATGGCGGCCCTTCACGCTGTGGTTCGCCAGCGGGAATACAAGGTCACGCTGGTGCTGAATATCGGTCAGGCGTCTGCAAGTGCTTTCACCTGCGATTTGAGCTACGGCTACGTGAAGATCAACGCCGAATACACGACATAAGACCGCTCGGCCTAGAATTTCAATTCCAAGTACCGGGCTGGCCCTCGCTCTCGCAACCGTGCCTCGTTAATACGAGGCACTTGTTGCTCACGGACGACCGCTCGGCCTAGCATCTCAATTCCAAGTACCGGGCTGGCCCCTCGCTCCCACCTAAAGGTGGCCATGTACACTAAGGCAACGAATTGCCATGGCAATTCTAGTTGCCAAGTGTCCAAAGGTCGCAACCGTGCCTCGTTAATACGAGGCACTTATTGCTCACGTAAGACCGCTCGGCGCCCCCATTTCTATTTCGTAACATTCCGAGTTGGATTAATGAAATTCAGGGGTGCCCGTTCTGGGCATCCCTTTTTGCGTTATATTAAGTAATGTGCTTCCAGTAAGTCCTGGTTCTGGAGAGGGGATGCCTGATCGAACCGCGGGGTAGGACCTACCGGAAGCACTACTTTTTATGCTGGCGGCGCAAACTCCCTTC
The DNA here is from genome assembly GCA_902767785.1 of Fibrobacter succinogenes. Taxonomy (GTDB): domain Bacteria; phylum Fibrobacterota; class Fibrobacteria; order Fibrobacterales; family Fibrobacteraceae; genus Fibrobacter; species Fibrobacter succinogenes_D. The sequence goes on from CACXIR010000061.1 coordinate 18,717, forward strand.
CGCGACGCCACTAAAAGAAAACGCAGACCTCATGGGCCTGCGTTTTTTATTGTCTTGAAACCGAGGACGGTTCCAGGCGGTTGCCGCCTTTTCTGTGAGCAACAAAGCCCCCGGTATTAACCGGGGGCGGTTGCGAGAGCGAGGCTCATTCGTAGGTTTATTGCCTGCAAAAGAGCCGAGCGGTCGTGTTAGGCTCTAGCTTTGGCCTTGTCGCCGTACTTCTTGATGAGTTCTTCCTGGATGTTCTTGGGCACCGGAGCGTACTTGGCGAATTCCATGGTGAATTCAGCCTTACCCTGGGTCATAGAACGCAGGTCGGTAGCGTAACCGAACATTTCAGAAAGCGGCACTTCGGCAGTAATGGTGGTGGTGCCCATTTCTTCGCTGGTTCCGGTGATGGAACCACGACGCTGGGACACGTTACC
>CACXIR010000062.1 GCA_902767785.1 Fibrobacter succinogenes
CCGCCCACGACGGAGTTGATGAAGTTGTACACCTTGTCGGAGTCGCCTTCTACAGGCATCGGGCGCATCACGCCGGACATCTTAGCGAACTGACCCGAACCACCGGTCTGCTTCTTGTGGGTGTATTCGAACTTGGCTTCGCGGGTGATGGTTTCGCGGTAGGCCACCTGAGGAGCACCGGTCTGCACGTCCACCTTGTATTCGCGGCGCATACGTTCGATGTACACGTCCAGGTGAAGTTCGCCCATACCCTTGATAATGGTTTCGCCAGATTCCTTGTTCACTTCCACCTGGAAAGTGGGGTCTTCCTTGGTGAAGCGGTTCAGGGCCTTGGACATGTTGTCCAGATCGTCACGGTTCTTGGCTTCGATCACCAACTCGATCACCGGGTTGGGAACGTGCATGGAGGTCATGTTGTAGTGGTTCTTGCCGTCGGTGAAGGTCGTACCGGAAGCACAGTCGATACCGAACAGGGCCACGATGTCGCCGGCACCGGCTTCGGTAATGTCCACCATTTCGTCGGCGTGCATACGCACGAGACGGCCCACGGACACCTTCTTGCCGGTGGCCATGTTGGTGATCATGTCGCCCTTCTTGAGGGTACCCTGGTAAATGCGGATGGCTTGAAGGCGTAGCAGACGAGAGGCTGGTTGTCTTCGCTCTTGAGCACGACTTCGGCTTCGTTGTTGTCCAGGTCCAGAGCCTTGTTTTCCACGTCGGTGGGGCAAGGCAGGTAGTCGATAACACCGTCCAGGAGTTTCTGCACGCCAACGTTCTTGTGAGCAGAACCCATGAACACCGGGGTGATGTCCAAACGGATGGTGGCTTCGCGGATGGTCTTCTTGATGAGGGCCTTGTCGATTTCGTCGACACCGTACTGGCCTTCCATGGCCTTTTCCATAATGTCGTCGCTGTAGTCAGCGCAGCAGTCGATGAGCTTGGTGCGGTATTCGTTGGCCTGGTCCATCAGTTCGGCGGGAATATCCTTTTCCACCATGTTTTCGCCGTTGGCGCCTTCAAAATAGTAGGCCTTCATTTCCACCAGGTCGACCACGCCCTTCAGTTGGTCTTCCAGACCGATAGGAATCTGCATGACGCAGGGCTTGTGGTTCAGCTTTTCGCGGAGCATTTCGGACACGCGGAGGGGGTTTGCACCGGAGCGGTCGCACTTGTTCACGAACACGACGCGCGGCACATGGTAGCGCTTCATCTGGCGGTCAACGGTAATAGACTGGGACTGCACACCTTCCACGCCGGTGAGCACCAGGATGGCGCCGTCCAGCACACGGAGGGAGCGTTCCACTTCAATCGTGAAGTCCACGTGCCCCGGGGTATCGATGATGTTGATGGAGTCCTGTTCGCCGGACTTGGTGTGGGTCCAGTTGGCAAACGTGGCGGCAGACTGGATGGTGATGCCGCGTTCGCGTTCAAGTTCCATGGAGTCCATCGTGGCGCCGACGCCGTCTTTACCACGAACTTCGTGGATAGCGTGGATACGCTTTGTGAAGAAAAGGATGCGTTCGGTGAGGGTAGTCTTACCCGAGTCGATGTGGGCAGAAATACCGATGTTTCTGTGTTTTTCGATGTTTTTCATTGTTTAGTCCACAAATGGAGTTGATGTTTGTTTGAGTTGCGCCCAAATGTAGAAAAAAAAGCCCCCGTTCTCAAGGGCTTTATAATATATGAGGGGGCTCAGTCGGGCAAAAAACGCCGTAACTTGCCCCCTGGCTCGCACTTCGTTGCTCACCACCCCCAAAACGAAGGCGAAAGGGTCGTTCCCGTGAGCAACAAAGCCCCTGTTATTAAACAGGGGCGGTTGCGAGAGTGAGCGCTTACCGGAGAAGCGGTTCCCGATTCTAGCACGAGCGGTCGTGTTAGTGAGCAAAAAACGACCGGTATTAACGGGTCGTGATTGCGAGAGCGAGTGCCAGCCCTACACTTGAATCTGGATTCTAGCACGAGCGGTCGTCTTCTTGTTTTTCCCCTTGATCGGCTAGAGCCTTGAAGTAGGCGGAGGCGGTTTTTCCTACCTCTATGGTATCCACATAGGCGTAGGCACCGTTGCCCAGGGCCCCTATGGCAGGTATTGCTCGCAAAAGGGTCTTTCCTAGCAATTTGGATGAAACTTTTGCCCCGACTTTGGCCAAAATCGCCTTCAATGCCGCCGAAGACAGCTTTTGCACCACGATGCGGCTGCCGGTCCGCACGGCGATGTCCCGCAGGAGCTGCGCTGCGCTGTGGCGGAACAGGCACCAGACCATGGCTTCCCGTGAAAGCAGGGCCAGTTTTCCGTAGCAAGCGGCGATGTCTGCCACCAGCTGGGCCTGAATCTTCCATATGGCGGCAATGTCCGGAATGGCAGTAAGGATACCCGTGATGCCCGCCGGGATAGAAAGCGTCATGCTGACCATGCCGGCCCTCCCTGCCGCACGTTGGGCCAACAGCTGGGCCTTTTCGTCGGGGTTCTGGATGGGGGCGTAAAGGGAGCCGGGAATGTCGGTAATCAACTCGAAAAGCAGGGTGGATGCCTTGTCTGCGAATTTTCCTTTGGTGCTTTTCTTTTTGTCTTCTACGATTTCTTCGGCCATGGTAACCTCCATATGGGGAAAAGTAGAAAAAAACTAAATTTGGGACGTGAAAATCTGGCTTTTCGACTACGACCTCACCTTGTACGGCGAGGAGGAGCGGTGCGTCATCAATTCCCTGGACCACCGCATTTCCCTTTTTGTGCAAAAGACCGTGGGGGGCGATTTTGAGTCGGCCCACAAGATCCGTACCGATTACCTGGAGCAGTTCGGCACCACATTGGCAGGGCTTATGGCCATGAACCAGGTGGACCCCGACGAATTCTTTGACTTTATCCACCAGCCGGAGTTCTTGATTTACCCCAAGAAGGCTCCCGAAAAGTTGAAACTGCTGCAAAGCCTAGAGGGTCCGCGGTTCGTGTTCACCAACGGTCGCCACGACTGGAGCGAGGCGGGCATGGCCCACATGGGGATTGACTCGGCCATAGACGGCGTGCTGGATTTAAAACAGTTGGATTGGGTAGGCAAGCCCCACGACAGCGCTTACGAAAAGGCGGAGGGTTGGCTTCGGCAAAGACTTCCGCAAATGGGCTATGCCATGCCCGCCGACCCGCGGGACATTGTCTTGCTGGAAGATTCCCTTCGGAACTTGGAGCCTGCCCACCGGCGGGGCTGGACCACGGTGCTTGTAAGCCCCAAGGAGGACTGCCCGGCCTGGGTGGACCTTCACATTCCGCACCTGCTGGAATTAACGAACCTCTTTTAATTTTGTATCTTGTTCCTCGTATGTCTTGCCGCGCTTTTGTTCTGATATCTTTTTTAGCTTGCCTTTTTGCGTCTCATGCCTGGTCCAAGCCTGCTCCCGCCGAGCGGAACGGGTTCCACAACATGACCGTGACCACGGAGTATTCCGCTCTGCTGCAAGAAAAGAATGCCCGAAACGATTCCCTGCTCCCCGCCCTGGACGGCGACAAGGCCTTTGCGGAGGTGCTGCGTCAGAACCCCAACTTTTGGAGCTTGGGCGGCGCCCTGGACAACGAAGCTTCCCTGGTGACCAAGCTGAACGCCAAAGTCATTTTTATTGACGGTATCCGCGAAGAACCCTATTGCGAGATAGACAAGAATGCTGGGAGCAACGCCGGCGAATGGAACGTGCGTATCGGGGTGGATTTTGTTTCTGGTGGTTCCAATACGGTCCACATCCATGTGCAGCAGTGCTTGGACTACGTCCGCGACCAGTTGGGTTATGCCATCAAGAAGGGCGACAAGGTGGTGGTGGTTCCGCCCAAAGAGGTGCTGGACAAAATCAAGAAGAGCGAGATTCCCGATGCCATCGACCTGGATTTGCAACAGACCCTGCTCAAGGCTCACGAAGATGTGGAACTGACGGGCAAGTGTCCCAAGGATATAGAGGCATACATTATTTTGATGAACGTCTACAACCAGGTGAAAAAGCAGAAGATGGATGTAGTGGTCATCAACGACCAGCTGAACAAGCAGAGGAATGGTTCGGGGCGCGTACAGAGCTGTGCCTTTAGCAGGGAATGGAACAAGCGTTACCAGGAAAGTGCCAGTTTCGAGTGCGACATCGACAACGACCGCTGCACGTACCGTCAAGAAAACGACGGGGACACTGAATGGAAGATTGACTACGACAACGATCGCTTTGAATACATCAATAAAAAATTCCTGTTCTTTAACTTGAACCCCAAGAGCATCCACAAGGGCGGCACCATGCTTGATCTTAGGCTACTTCGGTTATCTACGAACTTGTACCTGGAAGCCTACCTAAACCTTAAGGGCGAGCCTGTGACCCTTGGTCTAGTAATTGTGCCTGGGGGCAAGAGCCTCCAAGACTATGAGGACGAGGGTGATGAGGAAGAAGAGGAGGAAGAGGGCGAAGGCGAGGCTGCGGAAACGGAAGAAATCAAGTCCTTTGATTGATTTTTGGCAAAAATCGCCCTTTTTGGTGGCTTTCTTGTTTTGAAATCGTAGGATTTAATTATATATTGGAAGAGAAAGAATACAAGGAGAATTTCATGAATCGTTTACTCAAGGTTTCTTTGGCTGCTGCGGTGCTTGCGGCCCCTGCTCTGGCGGACGAACAGTTCGGCGGCGTGGGTATTACTATCTATCAGATTCCTCAGGGTGTCCATGTGGTGGAGGTCATTCCGGGCACCCCCGCCGCCGAGACGGGAATCCAGGCCGGTGACGACATTGTGGCTGTGGATGGTATGAGCCTCAAGGGCCTGAACATTGACGAATCCAAGGCGATGCTCCGTGGCGAAGTGAACAAACCGGTAGAGATTACCTATGTGAACTCTGGCGACACGTTGAAGACAACACTCCGTCGTACACAGATTACGGTAAAGGAATTTGAAAGCGCTCAGGTGGAATCCTGGTACAACAAGAAGGAATTCGATTCTGCTGAATTGGAAACCTTTGCTAGCGCAAATGGTGGCAACAAGCAATTGCTGGCGGTGCTTAAGCACGGTTCCTTGATGAAGGAGGGGACCGTCAACGCCCAGAATATTAACGGAATTTATGTGGACAAGGCAGAGGGCTTTGCACCTAGACCTAGCAATCCCAATGTGGCAAAGCCGGGTTCTGCCAGCCTCAAGGGCTTTACCCGCAAGGCCATCAGCTTTGACTTGAAGTCTGCCGGTACGGCAGTGGTGACGGTGATGAACACCGACGGTGCTGTGGTGACGTCCCTCCGTGTAGAGAATGCACAGCCTGGCTTCAACTCCGTGTCCTGGAATGCGGACAACGTTCCTAGCGGACGTTACATGGTGACCATCGAACACAATGGCACGGTTAGCGGCAAGAATGCCGTGCTGAAGTAATCCGGTAAATAAATGTGTAATGTGTGATGAGGAATGTCAAATTAGTCATTCCTCGTTTCGCATCGTGCAATTATAGATAGTGCTTGACCCGCATTTCCGGATCGGCGTTTTCCTTGGGTGGCTTAGGTACGTATATCTTTACCGCATATACGTAGTGTTCCGTCTCCGCCAAAATATCCCCTTCCTGCAGGTCTTCGCTCACCTCTATTTCCAGTTCCACTCCGTCCCGAGCAATCCGCCGTATGGAATGTTCCCGGAGTTCGTGTTTCTCGAAAAGAACGTCGATGACTTTCTTGTAGGTGCCGTGGTGTATGGTGCCAATGACATGGTCGCAAATCATGGGGCAAAATATAGCTTTCGTTTTTTGCTAAATTGACCCCAACGTGATTTTGTTTAGAACCCATAGTCTTCTGTGGGCCGTTTTGGTGTTTTCCTTGACGGCCTTGTCCCTCCCTGCCTTGGGACAGGAGATGACCCGCTTTGAATTGGAGGAGCGGGTTCAGGAGGAAGAAGAGGATTCTACCGAGGTGAACTGGATGAACGACACCTCGGGGGTGGATACCATCGAATACCGTGCGGTGGACCTGATTTACGACGTGGACAAGTCTACCTTCAACTTGAACAACAGCGCCCAGTTGAAATACCGCACTGCCACCCTTGATGCCGATACCATCTGGTTCGACCAGGAAAATAGTGTTTTGGCTGCTAGTGGAGATCCTATCCTAAGGGAAACCAAGAACCCCTCCCTTTCGGGTATGCGGTTAAAGTATAACATGAAAAGCCGTATTGGCGAAATCTACTACGCCACCACTTATCAGGACAACCAGCAGCTGAACGGTATGGAGGTGAGACGGCTTCCTGACCAGCGTATTCAAATTGCCCGCGGGGATTTTAGCACCTGTAACGATTCCACCCACCAGCACTTCTATTTCTATGGACGTCGTATGGTGGTAAAGCCCAAGGAAACCATTACCGCGAGGCCGGTGGTGCTGAATATCGCCGATGTGCCGGTGGCGGTGCTTCCCATGATAGTGGCCCCCCTCAAAAGCGGCCGCCGGTCCGGCATATTGACCCCAAAGTTCGGTGGTGACCAGGTGCAGGGATACTACATGAGCAACTTGGGCTTCTACTACGCACCCAATGACTATTGGGATGCAACGGTGAAGGGCGATATAATTGAAGGCGAGGAGGCTAGGTTTGAACGTTCCACCTTGACGGGGGAGGTGCGCTACAAGTTGCGTTACGTGCTGGACGGAAACCTGTCATATACCAGCTACCTGGAAGAATTCGATATGGCAAACAGCGGCTACGACATCCGGTTTGCCCATAACCAGAACCTGACTCCCGATGGCAAGCACACTTTGAGCGGTTCGGGTTCCTTTGTTTCTAGCCAGAGAGTCCGCAAGGACAATGCCCTGGATGCAGAAACCATATTGAACCAGCAGGCTAACGCCCAAATGACCTATTCGGGGAAGATTGGTACCAACAAGAGTGTTACAGTAAAGCTGCGCCAGGACCATAACTTGGTGACGGACATGATGCAAAGGGAAATTCCCGATGTACAGTATCGCATGAGCGGCCCTCTGTTTGATTTTGAAATTGACGAGGACGAAGAGGCTTTTGACGACCACTCCATTGAAGCATACCTAGAAAAGTTCAACTACAGCTTTACCAACAGGTTCAATTTTTACACCGTCAGGGCGCAGGACACGGTCAACAAGGTAGATACCACGGCCAAGTATGTGGGTTATACGGGAAACTACACCTTGGATTACTCCATGACCCTCTTCAATGTTTTGAACCTGACTCCCAAGGCGTCCTTTACCGGCTTTTGGACGGGGTCTTCTTGGCGTAACCCCGAGGATTCCCTTGTTTACTGGGAACGCTACACCAGTCTAGATCCGGAACACGATTCTTATGGCGAGGTCGCTTACAATCACGACTATAGCATTACGGCAGATACCAAGCTGTATGGAATTTGGGTGCCGGAGATTGGGCGGTTCACGGGACTTAGGCATGTGTTGTCGCCCAGTGTTTCTTACACTTATGCTCCCGAAATCGACACGGTAAAGACCTTTGCCCCCCACCCCCTGTTGGGCCAGACCCCCTATCAGATTGAGCAGAAAACGGTGGGCTTTGGCATCAACAACGATTTTGACATAAAATATTTGAAAGTGGTGGGCCGAGCGGCGGATACGACTAGGGAAGGCGGTTCGGATGCGGTAGAGGACCAGTATGGCAATCGCCGCGTATTGACCACTCGCCATAACATGTCATATAACTTTGCGGCAGACTCGCTGAACTTCTCGGATTTGACTTCTAGCTTTGGTTTACAGATACTGCCGGACTACATGTTTACCGTCAATACCCGCCATAGTGTTTACCACAAGTTTAGTGACGACCCCAATAAGGTTCAAACGCCAGAACTAATTTACTGGGGTTATGAGCTTGCCCGCGTATTCCGCTGGAGCGGCAATTTTAATGGGGGACTTCCCTCTCAGATGGGCAAGTACGAAATGCTGAAGTGGTCCTTTGGCTTCGATTACCGTTATACTTTCTCCAGCACTCGTGTGGCCAAGGACCTTTTCCAGGACAACATATCTCATTCAACAAGCATTACCGCTACCTTGCAGCCTACGGTAAACTGGGAAATGAGTTACAGTACGCAGTATGACTATAACGAGGGTAAGTTTGTGACCCACAGGTTTACCTTTAATAGGACCCTCCATTGCTGGCAGTTGGATTTCACCTGGACGCCTACGGGTCCCGCTGCAGGTTGGAGCTTCTCCATTTATGTGCGTGACCTGCCCGATATCAAGTTGAACGCGGGCAGCACGGACACCAAGAGCGGAAGCTAGACGAAAACGGGAAGTTAATGGGGGAGACGAAAAAGACCTGCCGTTTTTCGGCAGGTCTTTTTGAGTGGAGCTAAGGAGAGTCGAACTCCTGACCTCCTGCATGCCATGCAGGCGCTCTACCAACTGAGCTATAACCCCAAAGGGTGAGCCAAATAGAGAAATTTATTTAGCTCTTGTCAAGGGGGGTAATGATTTTTTTTTGCCTAAACCTTCTCGATGGTCACGGATTCAATTATCACGTCGTCAAAGGGGCGGTCGCTGCGGTCGGTCTTGACTCCTGCGATTTCATCCAAAACGTCGAAACCTTCGTAGAGCTGTCCGAACACGGAGTAGCCGTCGGCAGGGCCTGGTCCCACCTGGTCGTGGTCCAAGAAGTGTACGTTGTCGCCATGGACAATGAAGAACTGGCTGCCGATGGAATTGGGCCTCATGGTCTTTGCCCAGCTGAGGGCTCCCCGCATGTGAGAGAGACAGGGGTCGTACTTGTCGCCGATAGTAGTGCCCGGGCCCTTGGCGGAGTGGCCGCCAGTGCCGTTCCTGTTGGTGAAGTCGCCGCCCTGGATCATGAAGTCCTTGATAATGCGGTGGAAGGGGGCACCGTCGTACTTGCCCTGCTTGGCAAGCTCGATAAAGTTCGTGGCGCATTCGCCAACGCGTTCCTCAAAGAGGCGGAGCTTCATCGTTCCGTGGTTGGTTTTCATGATGGCGATGGTTTCGCCGGCTTGGGGCTTGTCGAGCTGGTTGAACATAAGGACTCCAGTAGTTAGGGGTTTCAAGTTGTTTTACACTTTGGGTATATATACAAATATCGTGGGTGATTAGAAAAAATAATTTGGCGAAAAAATGCAAAAAATGCTAGATTCTCCTTGAAACATAACCCCATCCTCTAGTCTTCTAAAATGAAAGATAACTGCAAAAGAATTCGGGAGCTGCTCTCTGCCCAGGCCATGGAATTCGCCCTGGACGAGATGGCGGCAAAAATAGCGAAGAGGCACCCATCTGCCGATAACCTGATTGTTCTTGGAATGGCAAGCAGGGGAATCCCCCTTGCCCAAAAGTTGAGCAAAAGGCTCTCGGAAAAATTTGGGAAGCCCATAGAGACAGGAAGCTTGGATGCCACGTTCTACCGAGATGACTTCCACTACCGCAAAAAAGTGAGTTCCATGGAAATGCGGTTTACGGAAATGCCAGCCTCGGTGGAAGGGAAAGTGGTCATCTTGGTAGATGACGTCCTTTATACGGGCCGTTCGGTACGTGCCGCCATGCAGGCGGTGCTGGACTTGGGCCGCCCCGCCGCCATACGCCTCTGCGTGTTGGTGGATCGAGGGCATAGGGAACTCCCCATTGCGCCAGATTGCGTGGGACTTACCGTAGAGACTGCCCAGAACCAGGAAGTTCGGGTCAGCATTGAACCTATAGACAGTGAAAATTCCGTGTACCTTGTTGAAGTGGAGGACCAGGAGTGAGCGCACTTGAAATAAAGCATCTGTTTGGCCTTCGGGGGGTGTCCAAGAGCGACATTCGCCTAATCCTGGACAACGCCAAGCAGTTCCGTGAAATATTGGAGCGGCCCGTAAAGAAGGTTCCCAGCCTTCGGGGCATGACTGTGGTGAACTTGTTTTTCGAGAACAGCACCCGGACCCGTACCAGTTTTGAATTGGCGGAAAAACGCCTTTCTGCAGACACGGTGAACTTTACCAGCAGTAACTCCAGTGTCAAGAAGGGGGAGACTCTGGTTGATACCCTTCGCAATATCGAGGCCATGAAAATTGACATCGTGGTAGTTCGTCACAAGGGAACAGGGGTTCCCAAGTTCCTGGCGGACAACAGCAACGCGATTATTGTGAATGCTGGCGATGGTGCCCACGAGCATCCGACCCAGGCTCTGCTCGACATGCTAACGGTAGAAGAAAAACTGGGAACCCTGGAAGGCAAGAACGTAACCATCGTGGGAGATATCCGCCACAGTCGCGTGGCCCGCAGCAACCTTTGGGGCATGACCACCATGGGGGCCCATGTAACGCTCTGCGGACCTAGCACCCTGGTTCCACGCAACACCGAACTCATGTCTAACGTGACCTGGGAGAGCGATGTGAAAAAGGCGGTAAGCAATGCCGATGCCATTATCGCGCTACGCCTGCAAAAGGAACGCATGGACGACGCCCTGCTCCCCAGCATGCGGGAATACCGCAACACCTTCGGTATAACCCACGAATTGCTGGAGTGTGCCAAGGACAAGGTTTTGATCATGCATCCGGGGCCCATCAACCGCGGAGTGGAGCTGGACAGCGAAATTGCCGATGGCGAGAACTCGGTTATCTTGAATCAGGTGACCAACGGTGTTGCCGTGCGTATGGCTGTACTTTACTTGCTGGCGGGAGGTCGCGCCCATGAATAAGACTGTGAACAAGGTTGTGCTTAAGAACGTTCGCCCCTATGTCAAGGGAAAATTTGAATCCCCCGTGACAATGAACTTGGCAGACGGCAAGTGGGTGAAAGAATCCCTTTCCGATGCGGTAGAGGTGGATGCTGGTGGGGCTATGGCCATTCCGGCTCTCTTTGGTTTGGGTCTGGATTTTAAGGAACCCCTTCGGGACGACATTTACAATTTCAAGGATGGCGAAGAGGCTATGCGTCGTGGTGGCTTCTTTGGTGGACTTTATGAAAGTTCTGACAACGCTATAGACGATTCTCGCAAGCTGCTGGCCATCAAGCAGGCTTGCAGTGCCAGTGGACTCTCCTTTGCGTTCTTGGGAGCCTTCAGTGTAGGCTACAAGTGCAAGGACTTGACAGAAATGATTGAACTTGCAGAAGATGGTGCCGTGGGTTTTGGCGATGGCAACCAGGACGCTACGCGGACTAGATTCCTGCGGCTTGCCATGGAGTACGGTTCCATGACGGGCAAGCGTTTCTTCTTTATGCCCTTGGACGAGTCCCTGCGGCACCACGGCTTGGTTCATGAAGGCAGCTTCTCGGACACTTTGGGCATGAAGGGAATCCCCCGAGTGGCAGAAACCATAGCCGCATTCAGGATTCTCGAAATGGCTCGGTTCTTAAAGGTGCCTGTACATTTCAAACAAGTTAGCTGCGGTGAAACGCTGAAGTTGATTGAAGATGCACGTGGCCAGGGTGTAGATGTAACCTGCGATGTGGACATCTACCACCTGTTGCTGGACGACAGCTGCCTGTTCAACCTGGATTCCCACTGCAATGTGGTGATGCCCTTCCGTTCTGCAAAAGACCGTGAGGCTTTGTGGCAGGGAATAAAGAGCGGTACGGTAAATGCCATTAGCATGAACCACGATCCGGTGCTGCGTCAGGACAAGGAAGTGAATTTTGAGGACGCTGTTCCCGGGGCCATATCTCTGGAAATAGCATTGCCGGCCCTTTGGAAACCGCTGACGGATTGCGTAGGTGAATCTCGTGCGGTAGAGCTGCTTTCCAAAGAATCTGCAAACATTGCTCAGGTTGAGCCTTCCGCTATTGAGCAAGGCTTCAAGACGGACTTGGTGCTGTTCGATAACAAGGGAGAAACCTTGGTGGAACCCGGTTTGTTTGCGGGACAGGTGCGTAACTGTCCTCTGCTAGGAAGCAAGCTTTCGGGAAAGATTAAGGGTTCCTATCTGGGTGGACGCTGGACCGAGGTCTAGGCTAGATGATTGAACCTCTGCAGCTACTCTGGATTTTTTTCATCGTCATCATGGTGCTTACTTTGGTGGTGTTGTTGGAGATTCAGCGTAGCTACCACCGGCGGGAACACGAGGTCATGTTTGGCACCCCGCTGTTCGACTCGCAGGTAAAGGAACTGGGGCTTTTGCCCGCAGAGGTTAAAGTCCTGGAAAAATTGGTTCGTTCCTCCAAGTACGAAAACAAGGATGCCGTGCTGAACACGGCCTCGTTGTTTGAGTCTGCGGTTTCCAATTACTACGAGTTCAAGGGGGTGGATCGCGTACTTCCCGAGACCCGGGCTGTCATAGAGACCCTGCGGAAAAAATTGAATTTTACGGCATCCAACCACCTGGCGACGGTTTGTTCCACCAGGCAATACAACGAAGGAAACAGGGTGGACTTGTTTTTTGGCAGCGGATCCAAGGTGGCCCACTCCGAAATCCTTCGCCGGGACGAAAAGATAATGGTGGTGGCCTATGACGAGTCGCTGGGTGCGGGGCGTTCTCTGGTGGGCAAGATTATCAATTTGCGCTGGACTCGTCCTGAGGACGCTGTCTATACTGCCAAGGTGACTGTGCTTTCCTATAGTGCCGGCGAGCTTACCATTTCCCACGCAGAAGCCCTGGAAAAAAAGCAGCTGCGTCGCTGGGTCCGTGAACCGGTGGATTTTCCGGTGGAGGCTACCATGCCTGACGGTTCCGTCTTCCACGGGGTCCTGTTGGATTTGTCTGCTGGCGGTATCCTCGTGGGCCTTCCCGTGGAATGTACTTCAGGCCAGCGCATGACAATAAAGTTCGAACTGCCCAGTTTTGGCGAGGAAAACGTTGAAATTGAGATTTTGCGCAATTTAGGCCATAAAAACCCGAAAATGCCGGATTTGTTCTGCCTGACAGCCTCTTTTGCAGGGGCTTTTGGATGGACCCAGGAGCGGGTTTTGCAGTACATTTTCGAAATCCACAAGAAAAATGGCCCCAAAAGTGCCTGAAAAAAGTGCTAAGTAGTTCATTTTCAATGAGTTAGATGCATTTTTCGCTTGACATTTGGCTTTTATAAAGGTAGAATTAGGGTAGTATTGTTTCCGATTGGAGTTTATTTTGGCTTTAAGTCTGATAGCTAAGATTCGCGGTGAACGCGTGACGGCGGGCATTGATGTTGGTCACTACAGCATCAAGTATGTGAAAGTCTATCACAATAGCCGCGGTGGAAAGGTCGTCGTTGATGCCGACCTTGAACCGGTACCCGAGGGTGCCATTGTAAACGGTGAAATTCAGCGTCGCGAAGGCGGCAATGATTCCCAGGACCCAAACGCCAAGAAGGAAAAGGATGGCTATGAGCTGCTAAGCGAGGCTATGACCAAGCTCATGCTCCGTCACCCAGTAGATGAGTCTACGGACCTTGT
>CACXIR010000063.1 GCA_902767785.1 Fibrobacter succinogenes
AGTTCTGTTTCTGATTCGCTATATATGGCATAGCCACAGTAAATCATCATGTCCCTTTGAGGCATGTAGACAAAGTGTGGCATAACTAATGTGAAAGATAGGAAAAGGAGATTCCCGCCTTCGCGGGAATGACGAGGGTGGTCGCGGGAATGACGAAGGCAGTGGTGGGGATGACACCGAAAAATTATTATCATTTGACATTATGGAACATAAAAGAGATCGCGAAACCTTTAAAACCAGACTTGGATTTTTGCTGATTGCCGCAGGCTGCGCCATTGGCCTTGGCAACGTGTGGCGATTCCCCTATATCGCGGGGCAATACGGCGGCGCGGCCTTTGTGCTGCCCTACCTTGGGTTCCTGCTGTTCCTCGGGCTCCCGGTACTGATGGCGGAACTGGCGGTGGGCCGTAGTAGCCGAAGCGGCATTGGCAGGTCCATGGAAACTCTGGAAAAGCCCGGTACCAAATGGCACTGGGCAAAGTTCCCCCTGATAGCGGCCAACTACATATTGATGGCGTTCTATTCCGTGGTGACGGGCTGGATGCTCTTTTACTTTTACAAGATGCTCACCGACAACGAATTCTTGAAGGGCACTCCCGACCAGATTGCAAACGGCTTCGGCGAGATGCTTGCAAACCCCTCCCTCATGATTTTCTGGATGACAGTAGCCATTGTGGTGGGGCTCAGCATTGTATCGCTTGGCCTGCAAAAGGGCGTGGAGCGCGTTACCAAAAAGATGATGCTCCTGCTTTTTGTAATCATGGTGCTGCTGGCCATAAGGGCCATAACGCTGCCCGGCGCCACCAAGGGTATTGAATTCTACCTGCTGCCCTCCATGGAAAGGCTGACCCAGTCGGGCAAGGGCGTAGGGGACGCCATTTTTGCAGCCTTTGCCCACGCCTTCTTTACCTTGAGCGTGGGTATCGGTAGCATGTCGATTTTTGGAAGTTACATCAAGAGGGAAAATTCCCTGACCAAGGAAGCCGTCAGCATTTGCACCCTGGACACCGTCGTGGCGCTGGTGGCCGGCCTTATCATTATCCCCTCTTGCTTTGCCTTTGGCCAGTCGCCAGGGCAAGGACCCGGACTCATATTCGTTACTTTGTCCAACGTGTTCGCCTTGATGCCTGCAGGCAGGTTCTGCGGGGCGGCGTTCTTCTTGTTCATGTCCTTTGCCGCCCTCTCTACGCTTATTGCCGTGTTCGAAAACATCGTGGCCTTCTGGATGGACCTGAAAGGATACAAGCGTCGCAAGGTTGCCTACTGGAATATTATAGCGATCTTCTTGCTTTCAATACCCTGCGCCCTGGGGTTCAACGTGCTGGCGGGATTCGAACCCTTTGGCCCCGGAAGCTGCGTGCTGGACTTGGAAGACTTTTTGGTGAGCAACACCTTGCTGCCTGCAGGCGCCATATTCTTTGTGGTGTTCTGCAACAACCGCTACGGCTGGGGGCAAGAAAAATTCTTTGACGAAATGAACGCAGGCGCAGGAACAAAGCTCCCCCGCAACAAGTTCATCAAGATTTATTTCAAGTGGGTACTGCCCGCGCTAATCGCGGTCCTGCTGGTACAAGGCTACATGACCAAGTTCGCCCCCGAACTTGCAGCCAAGATATTCTAGACGATAGTCAGGATATCGCTGAAACCGGTGATGTCCAGGACTTCCATGATTTCGGCACAGACGTTCTTGACCTGCATGGAGCCCTGCTTGTTCATCTTTTTCTGGGCGCTGAGCAACACGCGAAGACCTGCCGAAGAGACGTACTCCAGTTTAGCGAAGTCGAAAACCAGGGCAGTAAGGCCATCCAGGTTTGAATTGACAACCTGCTCCAATTCGGGAGCGGTAAGGGTATCCAGACGACCTTCCAAAGCCAAAGTCAATGTGGAATTGTCACGTGTCTGTTCGATCTTCATGTTACACCTCTATTTCATTTTCTTGTAAATAGTAAAATAATTTTCGTTCCCTTTTCTCTCGTAGGTCACGTTATCCATGGTTTTTTTCACCAAAAAGATGCCTAACCCCCCAATTTGGCGGTCTTCGGCAGACAACGTAACATCCGGATCCTTTTTGTCGAGAGGGTTGTAGGGGACTCCGTTGTCGATAAAGGCCATGGAAAACATCCCCGTAGACTCGTCGTACTGGTTGCGGACGACAATGGAAGCGGCCCCGGAATAGCGAACGATATTGCTGAAAATTTCGTCAATGGCCACACTTACCTGGATTACCGCTTTTGGAGAAGGGTCGTAAGGCTCCAGCATCTCTTCTACAAGGGATGTCAGGTAGGGACCCTTATCAAAATCGGCATCTACAGTTGTTTCTTTCTGTACCATATCCGCGTAAAATATAAACAATAAGACTTGAACCCCAAGTCTGCCAAATGAGAAAGCAACAAAAATCCCTCGGCAGGTGCCGGGGGATTTGATATTCGGGTCTGGACGACACGCGGGTGGCACGAGTCGCGGCGATTGCTGTCCGCGATTAGTACCTGTAGTGGTCGGCCTTGTACGGGCCTTCCACAGGCACGCCGATGTAGTCGGCCTGGGCCTTGGTAAGCGTGGTCAGGTGAACGCCGAGCTTTTCCAAGTGGAGGCGTGCAACCTTTTCGTCGAGGATCTTCGGCAAGGTGTACACCACGCCGCTTTCGTACTTGATGCCGGCGACAGTCTGCTTGCCCTGGGCGTTGAGCCACAGGTCGATCTGCGCGATGGTCTGGTTCGTGAAGCTTGCGCTCATCACGAAGCTCGGGTGACCGGTAGCGCAGCCGAGGTTCAGCAAGCGGCCTTCGGCCAGCACGAGGATGCTGTGGCCGTCGGGGAAAATCCATTCGTCGTACTGTGGCTTGATTTCGTTGCGGACGATGCCCGGAATCTTCTTGAGGCCGGCCATGTCGATTTCGTTGTCGAAGTGGCCGATGTTGCCCACGATGGCACGGTGCTTCATCTTGCTCATCTGAGCGGCACTGATGATGCCGGTGTTGCCGGTGGTAGTCACGAAGATGTCGGCCATGCTCACAACTTCGTCGAGGGTCTTGACTTCGTAGCCTTCCATCACGGCCTGGAGCGCGCAAATCGGGTCGATTTCGGTGATGATCACGCGGGCGCCCTGACCACGCAGAGACTGGGCGCAGCCCTTACCCACGTCGCCGTAGCCGCACACGACTGCAATCTTGCCGGCCATCATCACGTCGGTGGCGCGGTTGATGCCGTCGATGAGGGAGTGGCGGCAGCCGTAGAGGTTGTCGAACTTGGACTTGGTCACGGAATCGTTCACGTTGATTGCCGGGAACTTGAGGCGGCCGGCCTGTGCCATCTGGTACAAGCGATGCACGCCGGTAGTGGTTTCTTCGGAAACGCCGCGGAGGGCTTCGCGGGCGCGGGTCCACTGCTTGGGGTCCTTCTCGAAAATCTTTTTGCAGGTGGCGAGGAACACGCCCCATTCTTCACTGTCCTTTTCGGGGTTGAATTCGGGCACCTTGCCGGCGTCTTCGAATTCGGCACCGCAGGTCACGAGCATAGTGGCGTCGCCGCCGTCGTCCACGATGAGGTCGGCGGTCTTGCCATCGGGCCACACGAGGGCGCGGGCGGTATTTTCCCAGTAGTCTTCCAAGGATTCACCCTTCCAGGCGAACACGGGCACACCCTGCGGGTTCTCGATGGTTCCCTTCTTGCCCACCACGACGGCGGCGGCAGCGTTGTCCTGCGTGCTGAAGATGTTGCAGCTGACCCAGCGGACGTCGGCACCCAGGTCCACGAGGGTTTCAATCAAAATGGCAGTCTGCACGGTCATGTGGAGGCTGCCCATGATGCGGGCGCCAGCCAGCGGTTTTTTGCCGGCGTATTCCTTGCGGAGAGCCATGAGGCCCGGCATTTCGGTTTCGGCGAGGTCCAGTTCCTTGCGGCCTTCGACCGCGAGGTTGATATCCTTGATTTTGTATTCCATAATCTTTTCCTTTTTGGCACGGGGTTTACCCACGCATCCTATTTATGCGTAAATATAGTTACATGCATAAAATCAGTCAATAGAACTCTGCCGACCATCGGCATTTAGCCAGATTGGCAAACACATGGTCGTCAAATAATTTTACATTGCCTAAAAAGGAGTGCTTATGAAACCATTCGTCAAATCCGCCGCGGCCCTTTTACTTTTTGCCATGCTCATGGCGTGTTCCGACGATTCCAGTTCCGGCACAAACGCCACCGCCGGAATAAACGAACCTGAATCTTCCGAAGCGAGCAAACCAGGGTCCGCTAATTCGACAAGACCGAATTCCGCTGGATCTTCTGAAACGAGCAAGCCTGAATCCACCGACTCGACAGAACCGACTTCCTCGGCATCTTCCTTGACGCCTCTACAGGAATACGAACAGGCTCGAGACTTCATTGACGACGGCTGGAGGGATGAATGCCTGAAGCTTGCCAACGTATACCGCGCCAGCGAAGAAGTTGCACCGTTGACCCTTGCCGATGACGAAAAACAGCTCTGCGCCATTACCCAAGCCGCCGCCGACATGGCCGACAACAAGGCCCATGGGCATTTCAAGGACTGTGGCGAATGGGCGCAAAATTCGGGCCCAAATTTTTCCACCTCTTGGAAATCAAATGCTACGGCAGCTGTCCAGTACTACATCAAGATGATGTGGGAAGACGAAAAGGCCCTGGTCACCAGCGGACAGCGTGATCCCGACAAGAAGGAGGACTACCCCTACATCGGTCACTACCTAAACATGAAAAATGCGTCTTACACCAAGGTGGCCTGCGGCATCGCCATTTCTGAAGATGGCACCAAGGGCTGGTTCAACATGAACTTTTATTAATAATTCACGAGGCTTACATGAAAAACTTTAGCGATTCCATCAAGTACATTGGCGTAGACGATACCGACATTGACCTTTTCGAAGGGCAGTACGTGGTGCCTGCGGGCATGGCCTACAATTCCTTTGTAATCGACGACGAAAAAATTGCGGTTACCGACACGGTGGACAGCCGCAAGGTCACGGAATGGCTAGCCAACCTGCAGGCGGTTCTCGCAGGCCGCAAGCCCGACTACCTGATTGTGCATCACCTGGAACCGGACCACGCCGGCGGCATCGCGCAGTTTGTAGCCCTGTACCCCGAGGTGACCCTGGTGGCCTCTGCCAAGGCATTTGCGCTGCTCCCGCAGTTTATGGAACTCCCTGCCGACGTGAAAAAGCTTACGGTGAAAGAGGGCGACACGCTCCCTCTGGGCAAGCACACTTTGCAATTCATTGGCGCTCCCATGGTCCACTGGCCCGAGGTGCTTTTCAGCTTTGAGCAAACCGAAAAGGTTCTGTTCTCCGCCGATGCCTTCGGCAAGTTCGGTACATACGACGCTGACCCCGACGACTGGGCCTGCGAAGCACGCCGCTACTACTTCAACATCGTAGGCAAATACGGAAACCAGGTGCAGGCCGTTCTCAAGAAGGCTGCCGCACTCGACATCAAGACCATCTGCCCGCTGCACGGTCCCGTACTTACCGAAAACCTGGATTACTACATCGGCAAGTACAACACCTGGAGCAGCTACGCTCCCGAAGACACGGGCGTGCTTATCGCCTACGCCTCTATCTACGGCCATACCGCCAAGGCAGCAGAAGTTCTTGCCAAAGAATTGGAAGCTGCAGGCGTGCCGAAGGTAGTGATATCGGACCTGGCCCGCAGCGACATGGCCGAAGTCATCGAAGACGCCTTCCGCTACGACCGCATGGTGGTGATGGCCCCTACTTACGACGCAGGGCTTTTCCCCGTGATGGAAGACTTCTTGAACCACCTGAAAGCCAAGAACTACAGCAACCGCAAGGTGGGTATCGTGGAGAACGGCACCTGGGCGCCCATGGCCGCCAAGAAGATGGCCGAAATCCTGACCACTTTGAAAAACGTCACCTTGTGCGAAACTACGGTGACGGTGAAGAGTTCCCTCTCTGCAGAATCCCTGGCCGCCCTAAAGCAGCTGGTGAAAGAATTGGCTTAAGGCCTTACCCGCCGGCCCTTTAAATCGAAGAATTTCTGCTTTTCGAAATTCGCCTTTGGCTTTTCCAAAAATCTTGAGCCGTGCCGAATAGCTTGCGGATCCTGCTTGCCCTCTGGCAGTTCTTTTGCCGTAGTGTTAGAACTGTCGGATTCTTGTTTTTCTTCTGTCTGTTCGGTTTCCGAGTTGCTCTTTTGGGCGTCGGGTTCGTTGTACAGCTCCAGAATTTCGCTGTCGGTAAGAGAGCGGTTGTAAATCCTCAAGTCATCGATGCGACCCTGGAAATAGCTCCACTGGGAACGTGTCCCTAGCCTAAGGGGCGCTGTGCCGTTCTGGACCTGCACGCCATAGGTGGCATCGTATAAGTCGTCCTGATCCTTTTGAACGCCATTTTTAAACAAAGTAATTTTGTTGGATTCTACGTCGTAGCGGGCGGCAAAATGGATCCACTCGTTTGCCTGGACTTGTTCCTGCACGTAGCTTCCGGCGCCGAGACCGCCTTCCAGGTTGAAGGCATAAGCCGACATCCGGTTCGGACGGTCCTCTTGCCCTTGGGAAAGGTCCTTGTTGTACATGCGGAATACCCATTCGTGCTGGTGGGGCACGCCCTTGCCCATCCAGTGCACATATCCGCCCGATTCCGCTTTCTGGAAGTTCAGTACTTCGGGGCTTACCCACACCGAGATGGTCAAAGCGCCTGTGGTGGAAATGCTGAAGGCATCGTTGTCCGGGATTTCCAAGTAAGTTGCGTTCCCGTCAAAGTAGGCACTGGAATTCTTGTTGCCGAAGCGGTCTTCGGCAAAGGCAACACCGTGATTTTCAGCCGGGTCGATTTCAGTGGCGGCAGCGTTCTCGAAGGAACCGCTAAACGAATAAAACGCCACAAGCCCCTGGTCAGGAACTGCTCCCGACTCTGCAGCTAACGCCGCAGCAAACGTCACCCCAGTCCAAAGATTTTTCCCACGCATCGTCCAAACAGCCCCTTTGTCAACACTGTAGTATCAGTGCAGTCTAAATAACACTGCTGCAAGGTCTACTGCACGGGGCAGGCTCATGTAGCGGCTCATGCCCTGGGGCAGATTGCGGAACCCAACATTTCGGATTTTTTCGCATAGCTTGTCCGCCATTTCGCGGAGGGGCAAGCCTTCTGGATTCTGGCACAGGTTCAGCGCCAGATACCCTGTACCCAGCTTTTGCGACTTGTCCACCAGAAGCCCCGCACGGGAAACGTCGGCCACCAGCTGGCCTACCTGAAGCAGGCTGTCGCCGTTCAGCTTGACTTTCACCTGGCGTTCCACCGCAGAGGCGGGGCGTACCTTGGGGAGCAGCGGCTTCACGAATTCGTCGAAGGCACGGGGGGCAGGGAGCGATACGGCGACAGCGGACTCCTGGACCCTATCGGCACAACGTGCCTCCAGGGCGACAGACGCAGCTTTAGCACATTCCGCCTTGTATTCCGCCATTACCACGATGTTGTCTGCAAGGCTTAAAAAATCTCCGCAGGCGCCCGCCACCAAAATAAAGCTGAAGCCCATTTCTGCAAAAGTGCGGATGCGGTCAGTGAGGGGAATCAGAGGCTCGCGGTCGTCGCCCAGCAATTCGCGAACGCGGCGGTCGCGAATCAAGAAGTTCACCGCCGAAGAATCCTCATCGATAAGGAAGGTCTTGCAGCCCATCTCCATGGCCTCCAGCAGGTTCGCCGCCTCGCTGGTAGAACCCGAAGCCTTTTCGGTAGAGAAATTTTTCGTGGAGACGCCGCCCGGCAGGTCACGAACCATGCACGAAAGGTCGGTTCCACGCACATGGCGGCCGTCTTCGACGCCAACGCGGAACGCAGATTCCTCCACCACAATACCTTCACGGCCATCGCCGGGAATATGGGGGTACACGGAACGCACCAAAGCCTCCAGCAGGGTGGACTTTCCGTGGTAGGCGCCGCCGGTTATAACCGTAACGCCTTTGGGAATTCCCATGCCGCGAACTTTCACGCCATCCACTTCCAAAATGACCGCCAGCTCTTCGGGACTCTCGAAGGGAACGGCACCCGAAAGCGGCCGCTCCGAAAGCCCGGACTCTCTGGGAAGCACCGCCCCATCTGGAACAAAAGCCACAAGCCCACGTTTAGGGAGTTCTTCCAAAATCAAACGACGCTGTTCCAAAACGCCAAAATGCCGTTCAAGCCCTTGCAAAACTTCTGGAGCGCAGTACAAACTTGCCGAAAGCAGATCCGGCAGGACCATGGTCAAAATTTCTGCAGCCAGTTCCGCCTGGATTTTGCGTCCCTCGCCGGGGAGCCTCAGCTGAAGGCAAGCCCTGAGCTCGCCATTGTCCACCCAGAGGGCGTTCCGCACCAGCACTTCCGGCCCCGGCTCGTCCATCTCTATGGCTCCATTCTTGTCGGGGTATTTTTCCTTGACGTTCTTTGAAAGCCTGCGCAACAGAAAATCAGAAATAGCAAGCCTGCGTTCAAAAGAGCCGCTCCATTCCGAACCAAACCCCAAAACTTTAAGGGGGGCAGTCACCAGAATCCGCGATGCCGGGGCAAAGGGGTCGCCCTGCACATGCAAAAAATCCAGGGAAAAGTCCCCGAAATCCCAGGATTTTCCTTCCAGGGAACGGTACAGGCCGTAATTTTTGCCGTCAAGCGTGCGAATTTTCTGATAGAGAGCCTTCATAGCGATGAAGATAGAAAAGTGCCGTGAAACGCGGGCTGTACAACGCGTAAGCCAGGCGTTACGGGCTGGCGCCTGAAGCCCGTTAAAAGGGGTAATGAGCAACGAAGTGCGAATTAGGGGAACTTTTTCCCCTTTTTTCCGTGGGGCAATGTTTTTTTGCGCGAAAAAAATATAAATTCCTAGAGGACATAAACCTTTTGAACAACCAACAGGAGAAATCCATGAAGAAACTGTACATTTTGGCCTTGATGGTCGCTTTTCTTGTAACGTCTGCCGTTGCCGACGAAGATCCACCTCCCCGTGGCAAGGCCGCTAACGTGACCATCATTACCAACCCGCCTAACAGCGACGTGTACCTGGGCGGCGAACTGCTGGGCAAGAGCCCCATCGAAAACATGTCTGTGCAGTCTGGCCGCCAGACCCTGGTGGTGATCGACCAGGGCTTTGAACTGGTGAACCAGCGCGTAAACGTGTGGCCCGGCAACGACAAGCGCAACAAGTTCGACTTCGGCACCAAGATTCCCAAGGGCAACATCAAGGTGACCACCATCCCCGGCAAGTGCCTCATCTATGTTGACGGTGACAACGCCGACAAGACCGACGGTGCAGCGCTCACCATCACGAGCCTGGACGCCGGCGACCACGTGGTCCGCGCCGAATGCAGCAACGGCCGCTCCGCCGAAGAACTGGTGACGGTCCGTGGCGAAGAAACCGCCGAAATCACCCTGGATGCTTCCAAGGGCAAAAAGTACAAGAGGTAATTCTCGCGACGCGAACGCCGCGATGTTCTGCGGCTAACGCGGATTCAAGATTCCCCGGCATAAAGCTGGGGATTTTTGTTTGCCCAAGAATATTAAATTTTCTACGGCATATTTGCAAAATTGCCGTAATTTTATTATATTAGAGACATGCCCAAATACGACGGAAAAGAAATTGGCAATACCGAAGGCTTCATGGTCCGCGAAAACATGAGCGCTTACCAGTATCACCAGGCCCTGCAAAAAGTCCAGTCCGGCGAACTGCTCCGCCTTCGCCCCGGAGTGTTTGCGGAGCCCGCCACTCTGGCAGATACGATGCTCGACATTGACGTTCTTGTGCCCGGTGGCGTGCTGTGTATGTATTCCGCATGGGAGCATTACGAGCTGACAACGCAAATTCCCTCCGCATTTTGCATCGCCATCACGCGCAAACGCAAACTCGTTTTGCCCGAATTCCCTCCCGTGACGCTTTACTACTGGTCAGATCATCTGCTGGAGTTTGGAACTACGACAGCGGAGGTTCATGGCCACAAGGTACGCGTCACCGACTTGGAGCGCTCCGTCTGCGACGCCGTCAAATACCGCAACAAAATCGGCCTGGACGTATGTGCCGAAATTCTCAAGACATATCTGCATCGCACCGACAGGAACATCGCGAAACTCATAGAATATGCAAAAAAACTTAGAGTCGCCGCAACCCTGAAAACATATTTGGAAATTGGGATTTAAGATGGTTCAGGATATTGCAAAATCAGTGCGAAATCGTCTACTGGAGCAGACAAGAAAAACGCATGGGAACTACCAGCAGGTTCTCATACGCTTCTTTCATGAACGCTTGATGTATCGGCTCGCTAAAAGCAAGCGTCTGTCAGGTATTTTTGTAGTATTTTGTCGGTAGTTTTTGTGATACTTTATCAGGTGTTTTCGCGATAAAACGGCAAAAAATGCCATCTATCGTGCAGATAGATACAAGCCTTCTTTGCCAGAGCTTGCTTTAAACGGCAGTTGAAGAGTGCAAGGATTCTCTTTTTTTGGAAAATAAAAACTTTACAGTTCTATAGAGTTTTTAAAGCACAATTCTGTTTTGAAAATATACTTGTAGGAGCCGATTGAATAGCTTTCTGCGGGACGAATAGTGTTATTTATTTCAATATTATGAAAATCGCATAATTGCTTCACAAGCCACATTCCCAATCCTGATCCTGCTTGTGATTTAGAATTAGAACCTCTGAAATCGCGATTAGTTAACCAAACAAGCTCTTCATCAGAAATGTATTCACACAAATTTTCAATTGTAACAAGGGGTTGGCCAACTTTATTTTTTGAAAAATGTACATCTATGTAGCCATCTTTATGTGTATATTTTTTTGCATTGTCAAAAAGCAGAAACGGGAGTAAGTCAAACATATCTACGGCATATATTTCGTCGTTGAGATTTCCGCAAAAGTTGATTGTTGGTTTTTTTACGCAATTGGCGTGAATAATCCTCATTTTGTCAAATTTCTTATATATGCCAACTTTATTTTTTTTCTTAAAATTTAGTATCTGGTTGTTGGTGCATAGGTCAAGTTCCAAGAATCTTTTTGAAATTAATGAGGATATTTGAAAGATTGACAATCCTAAACTAGCGGCTTGCGAATCATTTTCTCCATCCAATTTAGAAATTCGTTCTGATAAAGACGATATTTGGGAATTTAACTGTCGGGTTTCATGAAATAAATCTTCATAAAATTTTGTAGAGTGCGTTTTCTTTTCATAATCCAATAATTGCTTGAGCTGGATATAAGATAATACGATTTTTTCAGGAACCTTTTTTGCAACATTTTTATCGAAAAATCCTTGAATGAATAATCCAGGATAAATGCGTTGTCCGTTTTCTTCTTTGTAAACAGTAATGCCCCTTGAACATCGAAATAGAGAGGTCTCTTTTTCTAGGTCATTTATGCATTTTTTACATTTTTGACAAATTTGTGGGAGCTTAATCCATTCGCCATCAATAAACTCTTTTTTTTCAATATGCGGTAGTATCATTTTAAAACCAGATAATTCCTTCACAAACTAACTTAAATAATGCTGATGCAAGCATCCCGTTGACAATGTTAGAAGCATCAATTGGCAATTTGTTTAGATCGTAGTCGTCAAAACAATTCTTTTTACATAACATGGACCTTACATATCGATTTTCCATAAGTAATAGTTCTTTCGTTTCAATGTCAGAATCCGACAAAAATTTCCTAAGTCTTAGCCAAAATTTTTGAGGGTCTACAATTTCTTCCATGGCCGAATCTAGTGTGTCACACCAATCGGAAATATCTTTATCCTTTGAAACAACTTCATCAGCATAGGTGAAAAACTCGTTAAATTGCGTCCCAAAAGTTCTGGCTGAATAGGCGATTATGTACTTATTGGGATACAACTTTTTTATTTGCTTAATTACTGCACCGCCTTGATCTTTTGGATTTATTTTTTTTCCAACTCCTTCTATATCACATAAAATTAGGTCATAATGTTCTACGGTTTTTAGATCCTCAATGTCTGGCCATTGGAATATTTTAAAACCATTACGTTCAAGGTTCTCCTTCGGAGGAAATGATGAATCGTCTATCACAAGAACGTCAATGCGAGACCGCTTTTGGGCAGTATCTAATTTTGTACATGAACTTAAGGAGTTTATTGTGTATTTTTTGAATGGAATAAGCATATATTTACGGATGTTGTTGAAGTTTGTGTATAAATATGATTTGATGTTGAATTTTCAGTCAATCCTCTCAGCACCACCTCACTGTTGAGCAAGCATCTCCAAAAGCAGAGCTGTCCCTGGAGGCGTTATTTTGGGTGGGTCGCTCTGTTCCATTTCCTGGAAAAGGTCGCTCATTTTTTTGAGTTTTGCCTTCATTAGATAATCGGAAGTGACCCTATTTATTGCGTTTAGCAAGGTTTCTGCGCAAACGTTGGACATGGGCAACATATTGTTGATTCCGCAATGTTTAAGTCGCAGAGCATTGTCCACCTG
>CACXIR010000064.1 GCA_902767785.1 Fibrobacter succinogenes
TGGGGTTCCAGGGAATGGGTGGTAAGTATCAGCGGACACTGCAAAAGCCGGCTGGCCAGCACGCCGCCAAAATGGCTGTACCACGTGTGGCAGTGAATCACGTCAATATCCTTGAGAGCGGCCGCCCACTGGAGGTTGATATCCAGCGGCTTAAAAATCTTCTGGAAACGGTCGTCTTCGGGATTCAGCCCCAGCTTGCGGGAAAAGCCCAGTGCATGGATGTTGTTCTCATCCACGTTCTGCGTGCCGAAACAGCGTGCCTCGACATGGCAAAGCTTTGCAAGCTCCTGCGTAAGGAACTTGACGTGGATACCTGCACCGCCATAAATCTCCGGCGGAAATTCATTAGTCAAAATAGCTGCGTTCATACGACGACTCCATTCCCTCCGCAAATAATTATACAAAAAACCCGCCCCCGAGGGCGGGCAATTGGGAGAGAGCGTAGTTTTATTCTAGAAGTTCTTGCACTGACCTTTCCAGTGACCTAGCTGTCCGATAATCGGACCGTCAATATACTTGCCCGTGGTTCCAACAAAATCGTTCTTGCGCCAATCTTCGCCACCCAGGTGCCAACGCATCCAGGCAATTGTCGCGGCTATGCCGGACCAAGCACCAGAACCATGACCATAACCGCATTCCCCTTGCTGGCACTCAGTTCCCTGGCCACCGGTCATCTTGAGAAGGCAGGCGGGAACCTTGACATTGGGATTGTTGTAGTCGCCTTCCGCATTGGGGCGTTCCATTCCACCTTCGCCATACACAATAGCAATGGTCTTGCTCGTGGGCACACTAGTCATAGGAGTCAGAGGGAAGTAAAAATCACTCATGTATCCACTGTTGTTGAGAATGGAAGTTATCACACGATCATCATTTGCAACCATCCATTCTGATTCCAAGCCTCCCATGGAATGTCCGGAGCAGCCCACCTTCGTCATGTTCAACTTGCCGAACAACGGGCTCTGAGGATTTTTATTCTGTTCCTCCATCCAATCAAGAGCCTTGGTTGCCTGCGTTCCATTCCCCGGAGATTCCTTCAGGGCAATCACCACAAAGCCGTGAGAAGCCAAGCGGCGGATCATTCCACCATATGCACCCGGTTTAGTACCGCCTCCAGGTCCCCATACGACAACAGCATGCTTCTTGGTATCGGAGAGGCGCTTCGGGTAAGCAAGAATTCCACCGCCATTCCAACCAGTATTTTCCCGATATTCAACTTCCATATAATTTTGATCTTCATCGGTATCGTTGGCAAGGAAAATGCCTTCTTCTACCGCTTCGCTGGAACTAGACGGCACCGTTAAATCAGTTGAACTATCAGTTCCTTCCGACGCACTGGATCCCAGGGAATCGCCAGCAAGACTTCCTTTTCCCTCTTGTTGGTCCTGCGATACGCCAGCTTCTTCTTGCTGTTCCTGCCCTTCTGAAGCTTCCAAGTTCGGAGTTGTGGGGGTGATAGAATCATCGCAATTCACCAAAGCCAAAGAAACGCTTGCAACGACTGCGGCTTTAGCGAAAGCATTGAAAAAAAACTTTTTCATTCTCTTTCTCCTTTTTCCTAAACACCCAAGAGAAAAATACCTTGTTAAAAGCAAAAAAAAATCCCCTCGAAGAGGAGATTTCATGGACAATATGTCCAAAGGAAACTAGTGATTTTTGGAGGAATTGATGGTTGCCATGAATTCTGCGCGGGTTTTTTCGTCGGTTTTGAACCGTCCCAGCAACTGGGTAGTCACCATGGTAGCGCCCGGCTTTTTGACGCCCCGCATGGTCATGCACATGTGGCTAGCTTCCAGCACCACTGCCACCCCGCGGGGGTTCAGTTCCTTCTGGATAAGCTCTGCAATCTGGCGGGTCATGCGTTCCTGCACCTGCGGGAAACGGGCGTAGTATTCCACCACCCGGGGAATCTTAGAAAGACCAACCACGCAGTCGCCAGGAATGTAAGCAATGTGGGCCCTGCCCGTAAAAGGCAGAAAATGATGCTCGCACATGCTGGCAAACTCGATGTTGGGCACCACGATCATCTCGTCGTACTTTTCGTGAAAGCGGGTCTTCAAGATGTCTTCGGCTTTTGTCTCGCCAGAAAGCCCGGTCATCAGTTCGGCATACATCCTGGCCACGCGACGGGGCGTCTCTTGCAGGCCTTCGCGGTTGGGGTCCTCCCCCATGCCTTCCAGGATCTGCCGGAATCCGTCTTCTATCATTTTAAGGTTCATTGTGATTTCCTGTTACAAACACCACTTCGTTGCCGGTGCGTTCCGCTACTTTACGATTCGGGAGCCCATCTTCCGTATCGGCATAGCCAACCGCGACGGAAGCGTACACGCGTTCGTCTTCGTGCAAGCCTAAGCCACGCAGGTACTCCAGAAGTATTGGGTCCTCGTTCAGCCACTTGAGTTGGTTGATGTAGCAACTTCCCAAGTCCAGCTCGTTTGCCGCCAGCATCATGTTTTCTACAGCGCAGGCCACATCGGCCATGTTGTTGCCATATTCCTTGCGGTTGGCTACTGCAATCAGCACGGGAGCATTGTAGCAGAACGAATAATTCCCCTTGCGGGCAAGGGTAATGGAATTCTTGAGGCTCTTGTACAGGTCTTCCCGAAGTTCCATCTTCGCGAATGCGTTTTGCACAAGTTCCTTGAGTTTTGCAATAACGGCCGCATCCGAAATCACAAAGAAGTGATTGGTCTGGGCATTACCACCTGTAGGACCAAAGCGGCCCGCTTCCACTACCTGTTGCAGCTTTTCTTGTTCCACAGGCTTCTGCTGAAACTTGCGGGTGCTGCGACGGGTATGTATTGCTTCTAAGGTATTCACGCTATTTCCCCAGCGGAAGGATCAGGATCCTGGAATTCCGCTTCTGGTTGTAGTGTTCCCGCTTGCCCTTGGGCAAATCTTCCACGGTACCATCTTCGAATCCAAAGTGGTAGAACCAATCCAGAGCCTGGGTAGTGAGCAAGAACAACTTCTTGTAGCCCTTCATCTGGCCCACAGAAATCAGGTGCCGCACAATGGCATCGCCAATGCCCGACTTGCGGTAGTTGGCCGCCACCGCAATGCCCGCCACTTCTGCCATGCCGTCTTCGAATTCGTGAAGGGCACCACAACCATGAATGCTGTTGTCGATGCTGTAGACCACGTAATCCTTGAGCTTTTCGGAAATGCTCTCTTGAGTCCGAGGAACCAGATAGCCCTTGTCGATGTAGTCCTGCATAATCCGCAAAATATCAGGAATGTCTTCCATGTTGGCGGGCCGAATACTGGAGTACTGGTTGGCATACACCATGGTACCATCGCCCCTGGCGCTGAACACTTCTTGCAGCACGCTTCCCTGGAATTCACCGCTCAACAGGTGAACACGGTTGGCTCCCGCCTCGCAGGCATTAATCGCATTCTTGAGGTAGTCCTTCTGAGCAAAGTTCAACTTTTCGGAATTGAGTTCCAAAAGCTCCTTGGCCTGATCCACGTCCATAGCGGAAATCACGCCGCTATCCGTGGGTTCCAGGTACTTGGTGTTGTTGCCCATGGCAAGGCCCTTCAGCTTAATGCCGTTTTCGCTTCCAATGAAGAACAGCTTGCCCACCTGCAGGTATTTGCAGAGTTCAGTGGCCAGTTCGGTGCTGCTAATGTTGTAAGCATGACCCAGTTTGTTCCAGCCAATAGGCGGAATGATAGGCACGAACTTTTCTGCCAAAAGCTGCTCAAGGATGTCCCGCTGGATCCGTTCAATCCGGCCCGTGCGCATATAATCCACGCCGTCTATAACGCCAAGGCTCCGGGCCAGCACCCAGTTTCCTTGAATGCCGCTCAAGCCGCTGGCCGTCAGGTGGCTCATAATCCTCTGGGCAACACCCAGAGACGCCTGCTCAATAAGGGGCAGGGCCTCTTCGCTGGTAAGCCGCACGCCGCCCTCGAACTTGGATTCGATTTCCCAAGCCTTCAACTGTGCGTCAATGCTGTTGCGGGTCCCCGGCACAATGATAATGCGAATGCCCGCCTTGTGCAAAAGCGCAATGTCCCGCATAAGCACGGGGAACAGCGGGTGGTCCATCAGGGCATCTTCTATCTTCAAGACAAAGAGCTGACCCTTGAACCGGTCCATATAGCCGAAGACTTCCCGGATGAACCCGGAAACCTCGAAGTGCTGGGAGTTGAAATCAGACGCCGTATCGCTCATAACATAAAAGATAAAAAGTGGAACGGACTAAAAGTAGAGGGGTCACAAAAAAAGGTGCGGTTATGCCCGCACCTTCAAGAATTAAATACTCAGGAGTCTATTTCTTGACAGCAGGCTTTGCCGCAGGAGCTGCAGCGGGCTTTGCCTCGGGCTTGGCAGGAGCAGCCTTTGCTTCGGGCTTGGTCGGCGCGGCCTTAGGGGCGGCCTTTGCCGTGTCCGCAGGGGTTGCCTTCGTTGCATCGGCAGCAGGAGCGGCGGCAGGCTTAGCCTCGGCCTTGGCACTGTCGGCAGGAGCAGCCTTGGCAGCATTGGCAGCAGGCGTTGCAGCAGCGGGCTTGGCCTCGGCTGCCTTTGCCGTATCTGCAGGGGCTGCAGGTGCAGCCGTCGTGTCAGCGGCGGAAGCAGCACTATCGGCAGGAGCGGCAGCAGAGTCAGCGGGCGGAACTTCGGCATAGACCTTCAGCAGCTCCACTTCAAAAATCAGGAGGGCGTTGCCGGGGATGGTTGGCGGAACCCCCGCCTCGCCATACGCAAGGGCGCTGGGAATCCATGCCTTCACCTTGTCCCCTTCCTTCATGGCCTGAAGCAAGTCCTGCCAGCCTTCGATAACTGCACTCACCGGGAACTCCAAAGGTTCGCCTCGAGCGACGCTGTTGTCGAACTGGGTACCATCAAGAAGGGCGCCAATGTAATGTACCTGCACCTTGTCCGAAGGCTTTGGAGATATTCCAGTACCGGCCTTGAGGACCCTGTACTGCACGCCCTTGGGAGTCACCTTCACGGTGGAATCCAAAACGTTCTTGGCAAGGAACGCAGCCTGGTCTTCCAGAGCCTTGGCGGCAGCGGCCTTCTCGTCGGCTTCCTTCTTTTGCTGCATGCGGAGCAAAAGATCCTGCAGCGCAGACTCCGAAGCGGAATCGGTCATCAGCACCTTGCGGGCGGGGTCCACCTCGTCCTGGAGAGCCATCATCAGCAAATCCATCTTGACGGGGACGTTGATGTTGGCAACAGCGCGGCCAAGGTCCATACCCAAAGCGTAGCTATAGCGGTCTACGGCACTATCCAGAGATACCACCGGTGCCTGGACCTTTTCGGCAGCAGCAGAAGTGTCTGCGGGTTGCACGTCCGGAGCCGGGGCGGTTCCGCCACAAGCCACCAGGACGCCACAAAGGGCTATACCCAAAGAATAGTGAGTCAGATTCATAAAACTCCTTTCAGAACCCATAATGTGATTCTGAACACACTTAAATTAGCTTTTTTTGACGCAAAATGTGTATTTTTTCACATATTTTTCGTTTTGTAAACAAAAATCAACACGAACCCTTTGATTTTTTTAAATTTTTACTATATTTGGGGCAGAAAAAAGAGATAAGTCCATGTCCAGCAAGTTTTTACGAATGATTGACGACGCTCAGGAATGCAAACGGGATTTTGACATGTCCGTGGGCTTCCTCAAGGATTCCCTCCACGAATCTGTCGTCACCGCCCATAGCAAGCCTGGCAAGGTGGAATTCGTTGCCCCGAAGGTGGAAACCACCGGTTGGCTCAAGGGCGCACTCTCTTACCCCTGGGTGGTGGTGTGCATCGTGGTACCCGCCATCATGGAAATCATCTAAGCATTTTAGAACAAACTATTAAACGGGTCCCGCAGCATTGCGGGATTTTTTTATCTCCAACGACTAGGGAAGGCTTCGACCTCCCTAAAAAAGAAGCGTCCCTTGATAGGGACGCCTCTTTCAGTAATTCTAATGGTTTAAATTACTTTTTGCAGCACTTCTTGCAAGCGGCCTTCGGAGCCTTGCAAGCCTTGCGCGGGTCACCGGCGTACACGGCAGCCTTGCCCAGTTCTTCTTCGATGCGGAGGAGGCGGTTGTACTTGCAAACGCGGTCCGTACGGGAGAGAGAACCGGTCTTGATCTGGCCAGCGGCAGTACCGACGGCGAGGTCAGCAATGAAGGTGTCTTCGGTTTCGCCAGAGCGGTGAGAAACGATGGGAGCATAACCTTCGGAGAAACGATGGGAGCATAACCTTCGTTCTGAGCACGCTTGATGGCGGCGAGAGTTTCGGACACGGAACCGACCTGGTTCACCTTGATGAGGATAGCGTTGGCGATGCCAGCCTTGATGCCTTCGTCGAAGATGGTCGGGTTGGTAACGAACAGGTCGTCACCCACCAGGTTGATCTTGCCACCGAGCTTGTCGGTCATGACCTTCCAGCCAGCCCAGTCAGCTTCATCGAGACCGTCTTCAATGGAGAAGATAGAGTACTTGTCGATGAGCTTTTCGTAGAGCTTCACCATGTCGGCAGACTTGACAGTCTTCTTAGTGCTCTTCTTGAAGGTGTAAGTTTCCGGCTTGCCCTTCTTGGTGTTCTTGTCGCAGAATTCAGAGGAAGCAACGTCAAGAGCGATCTTGATGTCAGTGCCGAACTTGTAACCGGCATTGGTGGTTGCAGCCTTGAGGGCGTCGAGAGCCTTTTCGAGGGTCATCACGCCAGTGATTTCGTAACCGAACTTGTTCTTGGCGGGCTTGATGCTAACGCCAGGAGCGAAGCCACCTTCGTCACCAACGGTGGTGTCGAAGCCACCCTTCTTCAGCACGGCCTTGAGGGCGTGGAATATTTCGGTGACCATCTGGAGGCCCTTGGAGAAAGTCTTGGCGCCAACGGGGGCGATCATGAATTCCTGGAAGTCGATGGGAGCGGAGGAGTGAGCACCGCCGTTGATCACGTTGCACATCGGGCAGGGGAGCGTGAGCTTCTTGGTGCCATGAAGCTTGGCGATGTACTGGTAGAGAGGCATCTTGGCGTCGTTAGCAGCAGCAACGCAGACAGCCATGGAAACGCCGAGGATGGCGTTTGCACCCAGCTTGTTCTTGAGCATGCGGTTGCCGTCGAGAGCAATCATGATGTCGTCGATTTCGGTCTGCTTGGAAGGATCCTTGCCCTTGAGCTTCGGAGCAATCTTGGTGTTCACGTTCTTCACAGCAGTGAGAGTGCCCTTGCCGCAGTAGGTCTTCTTGTCGCCGTCGCGGAGTTCGCAAGCTTCGCGTTCGCCGGTAGAAGCACCGCTCGGAACAGCAGCGTGACCCTTCACGCCGTTTTCGAGGGTAACATCAACTTCGAGAGAGGGATTGCCGCGAGAGTCAAGAATCTGGCGGGCAACAACGGATTTGATTTTAGAAGCCATTTTTTAGCCTTTTGGTTTAGTGTGAAAATTTTTTGTGCTGTAAATATAGGAAAAATATCGGCAGGGGGCAGGGGGAAAGAGATTGCATCCCCTGAAACAAGTTCAGGGTCGCAATGACAAGTTAAACTAGTTCTTTACGCAACGGATATAGGCCCAACTGCCTGGTGGATCTCCAGTACTGGTCGTATATAGCGGGTAATATTCGCCTATTTTAAAAGCGGACCATATAATATTCAGGCTTAGCCAATAAGCCGTTTTTTCCCCTTCTTCCTCGTATTTAATGGTCTTTATGCCGATAGCGCTTCCACCCAAAAGTACATTAAAACCATAGGGGTCGTACTCCATTTCTGGACGTGAGTGATCTGCGATGGATGCTAATAACTTGTTCCATTCTCTTCTGATAGGCACCTTCCATCCCGCAGGGCATGTCTTTTCGACGCTTTTGTAACCGTAGAGCCTTCCGTATTTTTTGCACTTGTCCGGATTGTCGTCGTAACAGCGGCTACCGTCAAGTTCATAGTTTAGATTTTCTGCCATCCAGGTTAGGTCGCCAATTTTTACCGTCTTGTAGGTTTTGCCGTCGCGCTCATCCTTAAAGGATCCTCTTACAACTGTTTCGGGATCCACATAATCGCCGTAACCACCAAAGTCCGAAACCCACTCCCCGTCTTCGCAGGCATAAGTGTCAAAGATGGTGTCTCGAGGTACCTTGTACATCTGGCCCTCTTTTTCGGCAGTACATTCGCCGGCCTCCTCTATGGAATTTAGCGTCTCAATGTCGTCGCTGGAATTGCTGTTGGAAGCGTTGCTACATGCAGCGAAAAATATCGAGAAAGAAATTGCCGCACACCCAAGGGTGCTCGCAATGACATTTTTGAAATCCATAAACACCTCTGTAAATAAGATTCCCCTCTTTTACGACTCCCTACTCCATAATGCAGAAAAGGCTCGCTAAATCAGCGAGCCCCTCTCTAGGATAATTCTGTGCTAAACAAGAATTAGAAACGGAAGTGAGCGAAAGCCTTGTTGGCTTCGGCCATCTTGTGCGTGTCGTTCTTCTTGCGGACTGCGTTGCCTTCGCCGTTCTTGGCAGCAACCAGCTCGGCAGCCAGGCGGTCAGCCATGTTGGCTTCGTTACGGTTACGGGCAGCGTCGAGCAACCAACGGAGGGCAAGAGCCTTGGCGCGGTCCGGAGCAACTTCCATAGGAACCTGGTAGTTGGCACCGCCAACGCGGCGGGACTTCACTTCGACCTTGGGCTTGATGTTGTCCAGGCAGATTTCGAACTTTTCGAGAGCGGTTTCCTTACCTTCCAGCTTCTTGTCCAAGTTTTCGAGAGCGGTGTAGACGATCTGTTCAGCGATGGTCTTCTTGCCCTGCTTGAGCACCACGCCCACCAGTTCGGTAACGAGAGTGGACTTGTAGCGCGGATCCGGGAGGATAGAACGATGGAGAGCCTTTCTTCTTCTAGACATAATTACTCCTTACTTCTTTGCCGGGGCGGCACCTTTTTTCTTGACACCATACTTGGAGCGGCCGTTCTGACGACCGTTCACAGCCTGGGTATCCAGGGCACCACGGATAATGTGGTAACGGACACCGGGGACGTCCTTCACACGACCACCGCGGATGAGCACGATGGAGTGTTCCTGGAGGTTGTGACCTTCGCCGGGGATGTAGGCGGTCACTTCCATCTTGTTGGACAGGCGCACACGGGCAATCTTACGAAGAGCGGAGTTCGGCTTCTTCGGGGTGCTGGTGTACACACGGGTGCAGACGCCACGCTTTTGCGGGCAAGACTTCAAGGCCACAGAAGCGGTCTTGTTGCTGATTTGTTCGCGTCCATTGCGGACGAGCTGTTGAATAGTAGGCACTGTTAATCTCCTAGATTTTGGAGTGCAAATATAGTTTTTTTTCCAAAGTTTTCAAGCACTTAGCCGAATTACTCGCCTTCTTCCTCGTCGGAAATGCCAATTTCGTTGTCCAGCATCTGGATTCCGCTATCGGCGCTGTAGTATTCGGCCTGAACCGCTTGCAAGCGTTTCCTTTCTTCCGCCTCGGCATCGGCATCGACCACCTGGACGTTCCTCAGGTGGCGGGCACCGGTTCCGCACGGAATCAGACGACCCATAATCACGTTCTCCTTAAGGCCCATAAGCGGGTCCACGCTACCTTCGATGGACGCGCGGGTAAGGATCTTGGTGGTCTCCTGGAACGAGCAGGCAGAGATGAAGCTGTCTGTCGCGAGGGAGGCCTTCGTGATACCAAGGAGCATCGGCGTAAAGGTCGCCGGCGTCTTGCCCTGGGCGATCAAGCGATCGTTTTCGGCGCGGAGACGTGCCTTGGAGATTTCTTCGTCCGGAAGCAGTTCGGAATCGCCGGCATCCTTGATCTTTACCTTACGCATCATCTGGCGAACAATGCATTCAATGTGCTTATCTGCGATAGCCACACCCTGCAGGCGGTACACCGCCTGAATTTCGTTCACCAAGTGACGCTGGACCTCCTCGGGTCCAAGCACGTCAAGGATATCGTGGGGATCCACGCTACCTTCGCTGATCTTTTGACCAGCACGGACACGGTCACCTTCATTGACCGCCAGATGCACGCCATGGGGAACCAGCACTTCCTCCTTGTTGTCGTCCATCTGAATAATAACCTTCTGGTTTCCACGGACATCTTCGCCGTAAGAAACGAGACCGTCGATAGGAGCGATAAACGCCTTGTTCTTGGGGCAGCGGGCTTCGAAAAGCTCGGCCACGCGGGGAAGACCGCCGGTAATGTCGCGGGTCTTACCTGCGGCACGGGGCAGCTTAGCCACGGTCTGGCCAATAGTCACGGAGTCGCCGTCCTTGACGGTCAAAATAGCTCCGTCGGGCAGCATAAAGTGACCAACCTTGTTGTTGCCTGCATCTACGATGCTGATAGCGGGGCGGCGCTTGCCGCGCTTGTCGCTAATCACGATCCAGGTCTCGACTTCGGTCACTTCGTCCTTCTCGACGCGGAACGTTGCGTTTTCCACCAGGTCCACAAACTTGATGGAGCCAGCCACGTTACTGATAATGGGGCTGTTGTATGGATCCCATTCGAACATTTCCTGGCCCTTCTTGACGGAGTCGTTGTTAGCGACCTTCAAGATAGCTCCATAGGGAACCTGGTAACGGCCCTTGTTAATACCTGTGGTATCGAAAATCACGAGTTCGCCCATGCGGCTCACCACCACCTTCTGGCCTTCGTGATCCACGGTTTCCACCTGTTCCAATTCCACACGGCCGTCCACGGTAGCCTTCTTGTTGTTTTCAACAGTCAGACGGGAGGAAGCACCACCGATGTGGAAGGTACGCAGCGTCAGCTGAGTACCGGGTTCACCGATGGACTGTGCAGCCAGCACGCCAACCGCTTCGCCCAGGTCAACAGGGCGACCGGAAGCAAGCATACGGCCATAGCACTTGGCGCAAACGCCAGTGCGGGATTCGCAGGTGAGCACGGAACGCATGGTGATGTGTTCCAGACCGGAAGCGCTGATCTTGGGCAGGTCGCGTTCGGTAACCAAATCGCCAGCCTTCACAATCACTTCGCCGGTAACGGGGTGCTTAATGTCTTCGATAGGAGCACGGCCCAGCAGACGTTCTTCCAAAGGAATCACGGTATCGTCACCGTCCTTGAAGGCGGAAACTTCGATACCCTGGGTAGTGCCGCAGTCAGCCTCGGTAACCACCAGGTCCTGGCCCACGTCCACCAGACGGCGGGTAAGGTAACCAGCGTCAGCAGTCTTAAGAGCGGTATCGGCCAGACCCTTACGGGCACCGTGAGAGGAAATGAAGTATTCCATCACGTTCAGGCCTTCACGGAAGCAGGACTTAATCGGGTTTTCGATAACTTCCTGACCGCCCAGCTGCTTGATAGGCTTCTGCATAAGGCCACGCATACCGGACAGCTGCTTAATCTGTTCACGGCTACCACGAGCGCCGGAGTCGGCCATCATGTAGACGGGGTTGAAACCGTCACGGTCGCGGGAAAGCAAATCCCACTGTTTGTTGGCCACATCCGTCGTGGTGCGGGACCACACGTCAATAATCTGGTTGTAGCGTTCGCCGTCGGTAATCACGCCGTCTTCGTACAGACCGCGGATCTGGTTCACCTTTTCGGTGGCAGCGTCCAGCATAGCCTGCTTTTCTTCGGGGATAACCATTTCGGCAATAGCCACGGAAGAACCTGCGCGAGTTGCCCACTGGTAGCCATTGGCCTTCAAGTCGTCCAGGTAATCCACGGTCACGCGGTTACCGGTACGGCGGTACAGGTCGTCAATGGACTTGGCAATGACCTTCTTGCCGAAGGTTTCGTTGGCATAGCCCAACTCAGGAGGTACAAATTCGTTAAAGATGATACGACCAACGGTGGTCTTGATAACGTTCACGTCCTTCAGGGTCAGGAACTTAATCTTTTCGCCGGCCTTCACGGAGACTTCAATGTTGCCATTGTCGTCGGCGCTTTCACGCAGGCAGACGCAGTCCTTTTCCAGGGCGCCCATGTAGATCTTGCGACCAGCAGGGAGCTTCAGGTAAACGTTGGCGTTCAGGTCCACCACGCCATTTTCGTAAGCGCGGATGGCTTCGGCGGGGTCATAGAAATGCATTCCTTCGCCCTTGCGACCCGGACGGGGCTTGGTCAGGTAGTACAGACCGAGCACAATGTCCTGGCCAGGAACGGCGATAGGCTGACCGGAAGCGGGGTGCAGGATGTTGTTGGAGGACAACATGAGCACGCGGCATTCCAACTGGGTTTCAAAAGACAGCGGGAGGTGCACGGCCATCTGGTCACCGTCGAAGTCCGCGTTGAATGCGGTACAGACGAGGGGGTGCAGGCGGATGGCATTACCTTCGATCAGTTTCGGATAGAAGGCCTGGATACCCAAGCGGTGCAGCGTCGGGGCGCGGTTCAGCATCACCGGGTGGTCCTCGATGATTTCTTCGAGAATGTCCCACACTTCGGGGCGTTCGGCGTCCACGTACTTCTTGGCAGACTTGAGGGTATACACGATACCGTCTTCTTCCAAGCGCTGGATAATAAAGGGCTTGTACAGTTCCAAAGCCATGCGCTTCGGAAGACCGCACTGGTGCATCTTCAGTTCCGGGCCAACCACAATCACGGAACGGCCGGAGTAGTCCACACGCTTACCGAGGAGGTTCATACGGAAGCGACCCTGCTTACCCTTCAGAAGTTCGGCAAGGCTCTTGAGCGGACGAGCGCCACCTGCACGGGCACTGCGACGACCGCTGTCGAACAGCTGGTCCACGGCCTCTTGCAGCATGCGCTTTTCATTGCACAAAATAACGTTAGGGGCACGGATGTCAATCAACTTTTTCAAGCGGTTGTTGCGGTTGATGACACGGCGATAAAGTTCATTCAAGTCGGAAGTCGCAAAGCGACCGCCTTCCAGCGGAACCAGAGGACGCAGGTCAGGCGGAATCACCGGAAGCACGTCCAGAATCATCCAAGACGGCTGGTTAGCAAGCAGGCGAACTTCGTTCGGGTACTTGTGACGGAATTCTTCATAGGCATCGGCCAGCACAAAATTGTCGTGCTTGGATTCGTAATCAGCCTTGAATTCGGCAACAGCTTCAGCAAGGCCCTTAAGCCAAGCCTTGCCCGCATCGCGGGCGCTGTCGGGATTGTTGTAGTAGCTGCGGAAGCTTTCCATCTGAGACTTCTTGAAGGCTTCCACAATCTTCAGGCGCTTCACGGATTCGTCGCGCTTGGTCTTGGACTTGGAGGTTGCCTGCAAGCGAAGTTCTTCAGAAAGCTTGGTCAAGTCCAGACGGTCCAAAAGCTGCTTGATGGCAGAGGCACCCATCTTGGCGTCGAACTTACGGCCTTCGGCCACCAGGTCCTGGTATTCGACTTCGTCAATGAGAGTGCGTTCTTCCTTGTCGGTATCGCCACGGTCAATCACCACATACTTTTCGTAGTAGATGATGTGTTCCAGATCCTTGGTATTCAGGTTCAGGAGAGCGCCGATAACGCAAGGCTGGTTCTTGACAAACCAGGTATGTGCCAGAGGAATGGCCAACTCAATGTGGCCCATACGTTCGCGGCGGACCTTGGAGTGGGTCACTTCCACGCCGCAACGGTCGCAGATGACGCCCTTGTAGCGCACACGCTTGAACTTGCCACAGTTACATTCCCAGTTCTTGACCGGTCCAAAGATCTTTTCGCAGAAAAGGCCATCACGTTCCGGCTTGAAGGAACGGTAGTTGATGGTTTCCGGCTTGGTGACTTCACCATAAGACCAGTAACGGATCAGGTCCGGAGCGGCGAGATGTATGGAAATATCGCCAGTATTTTCAGTCTGCTGCATCATTTCTTCAGACATATTACTTATCTCCAGTGGTCTCAATGTCAAGACCCAAAGAATGAACTTCGCGAATCATAACGTTGAAGGATTCGGGGATGCCCGGCCTCGGAGTGTTCTTGCCATGGACAATGGCATCGTACACCATGGAGCGGCCGGTCACGTCATCGGACTTCACCGTCAAAAGTTCCTGCAGGGTGTAGGCAGCACCGTAAGCTTCCATGGCCCACACTTCCATTTCACCGAAGCGCTGGCCACCGAACTGGCTCTTACCGCCCAGCGGCTGCTGGGTAACCAGAGCGTAGCTACCGATAGAACGGGCGTGGATCTTGTCGTCCACCAAGTGACCCAGCTTCAGGTAGTACATGTAACCGATGGTCACCGGGTTCAAGAAGGCTTCACCGGTACGGCCGTCATAGAGCTTGGCCTTACCGATAATCTTGTTGTTGTCCGGATCCATCTCATAGTTCACGATGGGGTTCTTCTGGTAAGCCTTTTCCAGTTCCTTGCAAATGTCTTCGAACTTTGCACCGTCGAACACGGGGGTAGAAACCTTGAAGCCAAGGGTCTTTGCAGCCCAGCCAAGGTGAACTTCAAGCACCTGACCGATGTTCATACGAGAAGGCACGCCCAGGGGGTTCAGAAGAATCTGCAGCGGGCGACCGTCTTCAGTGAACGGCATGTCTTCCACAGGCACGATCTTGGAGACCACGCCCTTGTTACCGTGACGACCGGCCATCTTGTCGCCGATGGAAAGGCAGCGCTTCTTGGCGATGTACACCTTGACGCACTTGAGCACGCCGGGCTTGAGTTCGTCGCCCTTGGTGACCTTGTCAATTTCCTTTTCCATGGTACGGGTCAGGGTGTCCAGGTTGTCGCGAGCCACCAGCACCAGGGACAGCACCATTTCCTGGAGTTCGTCGTCACCGGTTACGAAGGTGGAAGCGGGAGACACCTTGGTCACGTCCAGCATGGCCAGGTTCTGATCGTTGTAAATCTGTCCTTCGCGGATCAGGAGCTCATGGGTTTCGTTGTCCATGACCTTGCCGGCAGCCTTGCCAGCCAAGAGTTCGTACAAGTGTTCGCGGCAAGACACCTTGATCTTGTCGATCTGAGTCTGGAAATTGGTACGGATGCTGTCGATGGTTTCCAGATCCTTTTCCTTGCTCTTCTTGTCGGACTTGTCCTTCTTGCTGAAGATGCGGGTTTCAAGCACCACGCCCTTCATTCCCGGAGGAGCCTTAAGGGAAGAATCGCGTACGTCGCCGGCCTTTTCGCCGAAGATGGCGCGGAGCAGGCGTTCTTCCGGAGTGAGTTCCGTTTCGCCCTTCGGGGTCACCTTGCCGACCAGGATGTCGTCGGCATTGACTTCGGCACCCACGCGAATCACGCCGTTCTCGTCCAGATTGCGAAGAGCGTCTTCGCCCACGTTGGGGATTTCACGAGTCAATTCTTCGGGGCCGCGCTTGGTGTCGCGAACTTCCAGCTCGTATTCTTCGATATGGATAGAGGTAAAGGTATCCTTGATGGCCAATTCTTCGGAGATGATAACGGCATCTTCGTAGTTGTAGCCGTTCCAGGGAAGGAAGCCGATAAGGATGTTCTTACCCAGAGCCAGTTCGCCGTGGTCGGTGGAAACGCCGTCGGCAAGCACGTCGCCAGCCTTGACGAAATCGCCCACGTTCACGATAGGCTTCTGGTTAATGCAGGAATCCTGGTTACTACGCTCGAACTTGCGAAGCGTGTAATTGTCGATAGGATCCTTGCCGAGGAATTCATAGTTTTCGCCGAGACCGGTAAGGGGCACAAAGCTGCCGTCCACCATGTTTCCGCGCTGCACGGTCACCGTGCGGGCGTCCACAAAGGTCACCTTGCCGTCGTGCTTGGCGCGTACCACCGTACCCGAGTCGAGGGCAGCGCGACGTTCCAGGCCAGTACCCACCACAGGGGCTTCGGCACGGAGCAGAGGCACAGCCTGACGCTGCATGTTGGAACCCATCAAGGCACGGTT
Organism: Fibrobacter succinogenes; assembly: GCA_902767785.1. Lineage (GTDB taxonomy): Bacteria > Fibrobacterota > Fibrobacteria > Fibrobacterales > Fibrobacteraceae > Fibrobacter > Fibrobacter succinogenes_D. The sequence goes on from CACXIR010000064.1 coordinate 15,729, forward strand.
AGCATCGTCGTGTTCCAGGAACGGAATAAGACCTGCGGCCACAGACACAATCTGCATGGGCGCCACGTCCATAAGGTCGATGCGGTCCGTTTCGGTATCGCCAATGGCGATGCTGTCCTGACGGAGCAAGTGAGGGTATTCGCTCTTGTCGCGAACGATGACGTATTCTTCCTTGAAACGGTTGTCGTCGGTCAGTTCGGTAGAGGCCGGAGCAACCTTGAAAGAATCTTCTTCGTCGGCGGTGAGGTAAGTGATAAAGTCAGAAACAATCTGCTCAACAGCGGAGCCCTTCTGCACGTAGTCGGGGGTGCCGTTGAAGCTATCCAGCACAAAGCCGTTCTTGTAGTAAGAGGTATTGCCGTCGGCATCCTTGACTTCGAAAACCTTGTTCACAAAGCTGTCGAAGAGGTCGCGCTGGCGGTTGTCCAAGTTCATGCGGACTTCGTCCATTTCCTTCTTGGAAAGTTCCAGCTGCACGAACAGGTGCGGGTCATGGACAAAGCCCTTGAAAATGCCAAAGTGCCACTTGTCTTCGGGGAACATGCACTTGTTGCCCTTGGCGTCGGCAAATTCCACAAGACCCACAATGCGGTAAGGGGTCTCGATAAAGCCGAAGTGGTTCACCACGGCAAAAGAGGCCAGAGAGTTGATAAGACCAATGTTCGGTCCTTCAGGAGTCTCGATGGGGCAAAGGCGGCCATAGTGGGTGTAGTGAACGTCACGGACTTCGAAGCCGGCGCGTTCGCGAGAAAGGCCACCGGGACCGAGAGCAGAGAGACGACGCTTGTGAGTGAGCTCAGAAAGCGGGTTCATCTGGTCCATGAACTGAGAAAGCTGAGAAGAACCGAAGAAGGACTGCACCACAGAAGACACCATGCGGGTGTTCACCAGGTCACGAGGAGTGGTCTGTTCTTCGTCGGAGTGGAGGGACAGATTTTCGCGAATCACGCGAGACATGCGGGAAAGGCCAACAGAAATCTGGCCGGCCAAAAGTTCGCCAACGGAACGAGTGCGGCGGTTGCCCAAGTGGTCGATATCGTCCAGGGCGAATCCGGAAGCACCGTCATAGAGTCCCACCATGTATTCGATGATGGCAAGGAAGTCGGCCTTGCTCATGGTCATGGTAGAGAGGCTGGGCATCTTAAGATCCTGCATTCCGAACTGTTCGGAAACTTCCTTGAGGATGCCAAGAATAGCCTGAGTATAAACCTTGTTGTTCAAGCGGTAACGACCCACTTCGCCCAAGTCGTACTTGCGGGGGTCATTCAAGAACAAACCTTCGAAGTAGAGGCGAGCGGCTTCGTCGTTAGGAGCTTCATCCTGCTGCTGGTGGGTCACCGAGTAAATGGCTCGGAGGGCCTCGCCCTTGGACTTGGTCTTGTCGGCAGCCAGGGTGTAATGGATAAGGAGGTTTTCTTCTTCCTTGGAAAGCAGGGTAATGGTATCCACCTTGTTTTCCAGCAGGCAGTCCAACTTCTTGTCGTCGATGACAGTGTTGGCATCCATAATGACTTCGCCCGAGGAAGTATCGATAACGTCCTTGAAAATGATCCTGTCAATAAGGACAGACTTTCCGTCTTCATTCAAGACGGCGGCCTGTTCGGCAACGTTGACTTCTTCGGTCTTCTTGTAGAACAGGTTCAAGATATCCTGAGTGGTCTCGAAGCCAATGCTGCGGAGCATGGCAGTAGCAGCAAGCTTTTTCTTGCGGTCGATGATCAGGTACAGGATGTCGCCTTCGGTGTTGAATTCCACCCAAGCGCCGCGATGAGGAATGATACGGCTCTTGTAGTCGGAACGACCGTTGGGCTGCATTTCTTCGTCGAAGCTCACGCCGGGAGAGCGGTGCAGCTGGGACACGACCACGCGTTCGGCGCCGTTCACGATGAAGGTGCCGTTCTCGGTCATAATGGGAAGTTCGCAAATCAAGACGTCGTTCTTGACCTCTTCCTTCAGTTTGCGGTCTTCGCCATCCTTTTCAAAAATGCGCAAGGCCAGCGTAGCGTAGAGTTCCATGCTGTAGGTGAGTCCACGCTCGCGACATTCAGGGATGCTGTATTTCGGAATGCCGAAATAGTACTTTTCATATTCCAGGGAATAGAGACCGTTCTGGTCCATAATCGGGAAGATGTCCCGGAAAACCCGTTCCAAGCCAACCTTCATTCTCTTTTCTTGGGGAATGTTGGCCTGAAGGAATTGCTCGTAAGATGCCTTCTGGACTTCGATCAAGTACGGAAGTTCCAGTTGGAATCTGTTGGAGGAATATGTCTTTCGCTCCGTCGTCATTTGAAATACCTCATCCGGTGAAGGGCCTGATTAGATAAAAAACACCAAAAGCCCGCACTCTCGTGCAGGCGATTGGTAAGAGCAGTTCAGAGAACTGAGAGCATTACTTGAGGGTAACCTTTGCTCCGAGTTCTTCGAGTTTCTTCTTGAGAGCTTCGGCGTCAGCCTTAGGAGCGGCTTCCTTAATGACGCTGTTAGCAGTCTCGACGACCTTCTTGGCTTCGGCGAGGCCGAGACCGGTGATGGCACGAACTTCCTTAAGAACGTTCATCTTCTGAGCGCCGCATTCGACGAGGATCACGTCGAATTCAGTCTTTTCTTCAGCAGGAGCAGCAGCAGCGGCGGCCATTACGACGGCGCCACCGGCAGCAGCTTCGATGCCGTGGGTTTCTTTAAGGTAGTCAGCCAAAGCCTTGGCTTCGAGAAGGGTAGATATCAGTTGCCATGATGTGTTTCTCCGATTATTCCGTTTAAAAGTTTTGGTTTGTGGTTTGTTGTTAAGCTTCCGGTGCTGCGGCAGCTTCAGGAGCTGCGGCTTCGGAACCCGATTCTTTTTCCAGCTTTTCCTGGAGGGTCTTGATTTGACCGGCAATCGTGGAGCCAGGTCCGAGAGCCATAGAGACGATCATAGCGATCATGCCCTTGCGATCCGGGATCTTAGCGAGGTTCACGACTTCGGAGCCAGGCATCGGCTTACCATCGAGGTAGATGCTCTTGGCGACCAAGAAATCAGGATTTGCTTTGTGGAATGCTTCAATTTCGCGGGCAGGCAGAAGAGGATCTTCTTCGAAGCCAACCATCACGGAGGTAGCTCCGGTCAGCTGGTCGTCGAGACCTTCAACCTTGAGGGCAGCCAGCACGCGCTTGAGAAGAGTGTTCTTCACAGCGTGGTACTTAACGCCCTTTGCAGCGAGAGCCTTACGCAGGGCATTGTCCTTTTCGACAGTGATGCCCTGGAAATTGAGCAGGTAGACGGCGGTGGCGTCCTTGAACGACTCGACGAGAGCGTCCACGGTCTGTTGTTTTTTAACTACAGCTTTCATGGTTCCTCCTAGCGCGTCAGTGCCATATCAAGTTTGATGCCCGGGGCCATCGTAGCCGTCAGAGTGAGGCTCTTGATGTAAGTGCCCTTAGAAGACTGGGGCTTGTTCTTAACCACAGAGTCAATAACAGTCTTGGCGTTTTCAACCAGCTGATCGACGCTGAAGGAGAGCTTGCCTACAGGAGCGTGGACGTTGGCGCCCTTGTCAACGCGGTACTGGATTTTACCAGCCTTGAGTTCCTTGACGGTCTGGGCGACGTTAACGGTCACCGTACCAGCCTTGGGGCTCGGCATCATACCACGAGGACCAAGAACACGAGCCACCTTACTAATCACCGGCATCATGTCGGGAGTAGCAACGACGGAATCGAATTCCAGCCATCCTTCCTGTATCTTCTGAACCAAGTCAGCACCGCCAGCATAGTCAGCGCCTGCGTTCTTTGCAACTTCAATGTTATTGTCCTTGCAGAACACGAGAACGCGGACCTGACGACCGGTACCATGCGGCAGCACAACCGTGCCACGAACCACTTGGTCGGAATGTTTTGGGTCCACACCGAGGTTAAAATGAACTTCAACCGTTTGGTCGAACTTCACCTCGGACTTTTTTAGGATTTCGATTGCTTCTGCAAGACCATATGCTTTGTTACGGTCGATGCCTTCAGCAACCTTCTTGTATTTTTTTCCTCTGAACATGAAATTTTCCTGTCAGATACGTAACGGTGAATTACCTGCCTCAGTCAACCACATCAATACCCATGGAACGGGCAGTACCCGCAACCATGCGCATGGCGGCTTCGAGGTCGATTGTATTTAGATCCGGCATCTTCTTTTGGGCGATATCCTGGATCTGGGCCTTGGTGATCTTTGCAACCTTTTTACGGTTGGGTTCACCGGAGCCACTTTCGATGCCGACGGCCTTCTTGATGAGGGCCGGAACCGGCGAAACTTTTGTGATGAATGTAAAGCTCTTGTCGGCGTAGACCGTGATAACCACGGGCACGATCATGCCCTTGGCATCTTGAGTCTTGGCGTTGAATTGCTTACAGAACTCCATGATGTTCACACCCTTCTGACCAAGGGCAGGACCTACCGGAGGAGCCGGGTTGGCGGCACCGCCAGGAATCTGGAGCTTAATATAACCTGTGATTTTCTTTGCCACTGTGTTATCTCCGTTGCAAAAACCGTACTATTAAGCGTCGGTGGATTCGACCTGGTTAAAGCCGAGTTCCACAGGCGTAGAACGACCGAATACGGAAACCATGACCTTGATCTTGGTCTTGTCTTCCATAATCTCGTCTACGGTGCCCACAAAGCCCTTGAAAGGACCTTCCTTGATGCAGACATTTTCGCCAATGGTGTACGGGATTTGGATCTCGCCAGCCATGGAATCTTCAGGATTGACTCCCAGGAGGCGATCGACCTCGCTCTGTTGAAGCGGAACGGGAACCCGGCTAGTGCGGGTCGTTCCGGCGAAATGGGTGACTCCGTTGATCGTCGTCACCAGGTGCTGGGTGAGCTCGTCCAGCTCCATTTCAATGATGATATAAGCAGGGAACAAATTCTGGACAGAAGTACGACGACGACCGCGAGTAGTGCTAACCACCTCGCGAGTCGGAACGATAATCTGGCCGAACTTGTCTTGAACGCCTTCGCGTTCAATCATCTGCTCAATGTGCTTTTTGATGTTGTTTTCTTGACCCGAGAATGTGTGGATGGCATACCAGCGCTTCATGGCTTAGCCCCTCCCCATAATCTTGTCGATGACCCAAGAAAGACCAACATCGAGACCGGCAATATAACAACCCATGATGACGCTGAAAAGCATCACCACAAGCGTAGAACCCTTGAGTTCTTCCCAAGTAGGCCAGGTGACCTTCTTAAGTTCTTGGATGGACTCTTTCACATATTGCTGGATCTTACGCATAATGACTCCTAAGGACTCGAGCAGGTCGGGAGGGACTCGAACCCCCAACCAACGGTTTTGGAGACCGTGACTCTACCAATTGAGCTACCGACCTATTGCGAATTCCTTACTTGGATTCCTTGTGAACGGTATGCTTGCGGCAGAACCGGCAGTACTTCTTGTATTCCACGCGGGAAGGGTGAAGGCGCTTGTTCTTGTCGCAATCATAGTTGCGCTGATTGCATTCTGTGCATTCGAGCACGATGAGTTCTCTAGGCATTTTCTACTCTATTACTTGATGATTTCGGTTACAGAGCCAGCGCCCACGGTGCGGCCACCTTCGCGGATAGCAAAGCGGAGCTGCTTTTCCATGGCGATGGGGGCGATCAG
>CACXIR010000065.1 GCA_902767785.1 Fibrobacter succinogenes
AGCGAGATGGTCCCGCCATCGGGAGTGTACTTGATGGCATTGCTCATCAGGTTCACGAACACCTGCTGGATGCGGTGGCTATCGCCGATGACGTTTTCGTGAACCACGTCCGCAACGTCAAGCTTCAGGGTGTGGTGGTGGCTCTCGAGCTGCGCCTTGGTCATCGCAAGCAGCGTATCCACGAGTTCCGAGAGGTTGAAATTTTCCTCGTTCAGTTCCACCTTGCCCGACTCGATCTTGTTCATGTCGAGCACCTCGTTGATGAGCGAAAGCAGGTGGCTCGAGGCTTCCGAAATTTTCTTGAGGCAGTCTTCCACGCGCTCCCGGTCGTCCAGGTGGGCGGTCGCGATTGCCGTCATGCCGATAATCCCGTTCATGGGCGTACGGATGTCGTGGCTCATGCTCGAAAGGAAATCGCTCTTGGCCTTGCTGGTGGCGTTCGCCGTATCAATGGCGTCGCGCAGCACCTGCTGTATTTCCTGTTCCTTGCGCACATCCTCGTCTACGTCCTTGAAACCCGCCACAATGCCGGTCTTGCCGTTGGGGAGCTGCACCTGTGCAAACTCGATGCGGTAATAGCATTCCTTGTCACCCACGACGCGCTTGAATACTACGCCCTACGCCGAAAACCTTCTTGCTCGTGGTGTTCGCAATAATGTTTTCAAGCGTCAGTTCCTTTTCCAGGCGCTCCCTGTCCGACGGGGCCACAAAGTTGTTGATGTAGTTCGCCTTGGCGTCTTCGTAGGTGAGCAGTTCCAAAGCCTCCTTGGTAGGCCTTGCGTGAACGCTACCCTCGGAAGTGTCGCCCCGGAACAAGGAGAAACTCCCGGTCGCAATGTCGTTGATGAGCCACACGGCATTGTAGGCGCGACTCAGCGCATCGATGACCGCAGTGTATACCGCCTTGTCCGCCTCCATCTGCACGCGCTTCTCGGTAATGTCCGAAATGAACACGTAGAAAAGCCCGCCGTACACATCGGAGTTCACATAATGGCCGTAGTCGTCGAGCCAGCGGATCTTGCCATCCTTGCGGATAATACGGTATTCCACATAGTCCAGGTTGCCCTGACTCTTTTCGATCTGGTCCACAATGGAGCCGGAGACCTTCTCGTAGTCGTCCGGGTAAAGCATCCCCTTGAAGGTATAGCCCGTAAGTTCCTTGAATTCTTCGAGCGTCTCGCAGCCGAAAATCTTGAACACGGCCTTGTTTGCGTATAGCAGTTCCTCGTTGCCAGTCGCCTTGTAAATGAAAAAGCCGCCCGGCATATCTTCGCCGATCTGCTCGATAACTTGCAAAGCCTGTTCGCTCAGGGGAAGGTGTCGACCGAACATGGGGACCTCGTATTCTGGTAATTCTCTTTTAAAGATATCTAAAAAAAACGCTTTGTTGCGCGAAACCGTACCTTTTTATTTCTTTTTACATATATTTATTCACGGATAAAAGGAGTTTTCTCCAATGAAAAAACTACGCCAGACCACTACCGTCAAGAGACACGTCCTTATCGTAGACGACGAGGTGGTAAATCGCGAAATTTTGGGCAATATCCTCTCCGTGAAATACGACGTCGAATATGCCGACAACGCCAAGGAAGCCCTCGAAGCCCTCTCCAGGCAAGACAAGCAGTTCGCACTTATCCTGCTTGACTTGCTCATGCCCGTAATGGACGGGTTCGAATTCCTCAAGAAAAGAGAGACTTCCGAGCCGCTAAAGCGTATTCCGGTCATTGTGATGACCTCCGAAAAGGAATCCGAAGTCCGCAGCCTTAAGCTGGGAGCCGCCGACTTTATCACAAAGCCCTTCGACATGCCCGAGGTGCTGCTCGCCCGCTGCGACAGGATTGTCGAACTGTACGAAGACCAAGACATTATTCGCCAGACGGAACGTGACCACGTCTCTGGCCTCTACACCAAGGATTACTTCTTCGAATACATCCGCCAGATAGAACTATGGAGCAGGGACATTCCCCGCGATGCAATCGTCTTCGACATTGAGCAGTTCCACTTGGTGAACGAATTCTGCGGAAGGGACTTTGGCGACCACCTGCTTGCAGAAATCGGCAGTGCTCTTCAGAAGGAACTCGCCCCCATGAACGCCATCGCCTGCCGTGCGGACGCGGATACCTTCTACATCTTCGCAACGCACCAGGAAAGTTACGACAGTATTCGCAACATTGTCCAGGGCATCCTTACCGATTTTTTCGAAGTGAACCACATCCGTGTGCGTTTCGGCTTGTGGGAAAACGTAGACCGCAACGTGGAGATTGAGGCCTGGTTCGACCGTGCGAAGGCCGCCTGCGACAAGAACCGCGGTGACCTGACTCAGTCGTTTACCCGTTACAACAACGAGATGCATGCTCGCTACATGTTTGAGGAAACCCTCATTCGCGATTTGCAGAGTGCTATCGACAACCGCGACCTGATTGTCTATTACCAGCCCAAGTACAACATCGAGGGTGACATTCCGAGGCTCACCAGTGCAGAGGCCCTTATCCGCTGGATGCACCCGACCCTCGGGTTCATCAATCCCGGCGATTTTGTACCGCTGTTCGAGGGAAACGGACTTATCCAGAAGGTGGATAACTTTGTGTGGAACGAGGTGGCAAAGCAAATTCGCAAGTGGAAAGAGGCGTACGGCATAACGGTCCCCGTTTCCGTGAACGTGTCCCGCATAGACATCTTGGATCCGGAACTGGAAACGAAGCTCATGCAACTTCTCGAAGAAAATGGCCTTTCTCCGGAAGAATACATGCTGGAAGTAACCGAGAGTGCCTACTGCGAGAACATGGAGCGCCTTATCGAGGTCATCGAGAACCTGCGCAAGAAGGGATTCCGCATAGAAATGGACGATTTTGGTTCTGGATACTCTTCGTTGAACATGATTACCACGCTCCCCATCGACATCTTGAAAATCGACATGTCTTTCGTCCGCAACATGGAAAAGGATGAACGCAACCTGAAACTGGTGGAACTGGTGGCAGGCATTGCCAAATTCCTGAAAATCCCTGCGGTGGCGGAAGGCGTGGAAACGGAGTCCCAACTTAAAACCCTCAAGGATATGGGCTGCCAGATTATCCAGGGGTACTACTTCTCGAAGCCTGTCCCGCCCAAGGATTTTGAGACTTTTATCGAAAAGGAACTTGAACGCCGGAGGAACCTATGATCACTATTGAAAAGCTGAATACCTTTGGTGCCAATACCGCCGAAGGGCTTGCTCGCTGCTTCGGGAACGAGGCCTTGTACCTGAAGCTTGTGGCTACCATTCCTGGCGAGGCAAACTTTGACAAGCTCAAAGATTCTCTTGCCGCGAAAGACCTGAAAGCCGCCTTCGAGGCGGCCCATGCACTGAAGGGCGTTCTCGGGAACCTTTCGCTTACGCCTCTTTACACCAAGGTAGCAGAAATTACGGAACTCCTTCGTAGCGGCACCGATATGGATTACAGTTCCCTGCTGGCCGACATCCTCGACAAAAAAGAGGTGTTGGGCGGCCTTTGTAAGGATTAAGGAAAATTTAAAAGTGGATTTTTTCAAGAAAGCTATTTTTGCCATTGCTGTTTGTGGTGCTGTACTTTGCTGTGCGGCAGACGATGTTCCGCTTTATCTGGATGCGGCAGCCCTTCCCAACGCTTTGGTCTTTTATCCTGCCCCACCGGACACGGGTTCTGCGGCCTTTGCCTACGATGTGGCCCAGTACAAGTGGGGCAAGTCCATGCGTGCAGATTCCGCCCGTGCGGCACTTGCTGTAGCCCAGGGGACCACCGATGTTGCCGAAATGATGAAAATGTTCAGCGGCGTCTTTGGCCTGGAGATTTCGGAAAAGGCGACTCCGGCAATATTCAACGTGGTAAAGCGCGGGACGCTCACCATGCGCCTTGCAGGACGCGTTCCCAAAAATCACTATATGCGGGTGCGGCCATATGTGTATTTCAACGAACCCACGCTCCTTCCAGAATATGAAGAAGGACACAAGACCAACGGAGCGTACCCCTCGGGACATACCCTTCGCGGGTGGGCTATGGCCCTACTGTTGGCGGAAATCAATCCCGTGGCTCAGGACGCTATCTTGAAATATGGTTACGAATGGGGCCAGAGCCGTGTCATTGCGGGCTACCACTGGCAAAGTGATGTGGAAGCCTCAAAGGCAATTGTTGCCGGATGCTTTGCACGTCTGCATGCAGAGGAAGCCTTCCTTGCAGACATGAAAAAAGCCCGCGAAGAATTCAAGAGGCTTTCTGCCAAGCAAAAGAAGAAGGCAAAGTAAAAATTGGTGCCGTTCTTTTCTATCTTTGTGGTGGTTACAAGTCATAAAAACACTACGACGCGAATCCGGACTAGCTGAAAGGCAGCGACGATGACCCCGGTAAGCGGCGCCAATAATAGGAAGGTCCGATGACCCTAATGATCCTCAAGATGATCGGCTGCCTTGCGCTCCTCATGTTCGGCATGAAAACCATGAGCGAAGGCTTGCAAAAACTTACCGGTGGACACCTGCGTGCAATCCTCGGTACCATGACCAAACACCGTATTGGAGGGCTGCTGACGGGAACCTTTGTCACGGCTTCCGTGCAGTCTTCTACAGCTACCACGGTCCTTACCGTAAGCTTCGTTAACGCTGGCCTGCTCACATTGAGTCAGGCCATTCCTGTTATTATGGGGGCGAACATTGGTACTACGGCTACGGCCTGGATCATGTCCGTCTTCGGTTTCCAGTTCAACATGAGTTCTGTGGTGTGGCCTTTCTTTGGTTTGGGCATAGCACTCTCTTATACCAAGAAAAATTCCACTAAGAGTATTGGCGAATTCGTGTTCGGTTTTGCCTTCATGTTCCTGGGACTTACCACGCTGCGCGAAAATGCGGTGGCCATGGACTTGTCCCACAACCAGGCGGTGATAGATTTCTTTGCGTCTTGCGGTGGCTGGGGTATTTGGACCACCCTCCTGTTCCTGTTGCTAGGTAGTGTTCTTACCATGTGTGTACAGTCCTCTGCGGCAATCATGGCCATTACTCTTTTGCTTTGCAGTAGCGGAGTGCTTCCCATTTACCAGGGCATCGCCCTTGTGATGGGCGAAAACATTGGTACCACGGTGACATCGAACCTGGCGGCCCTTTCGGCAAGTACCCAGGCCAGGCGGGCGGCACTGGCTCACATGCTCTTTAACGTGTTTGGTGTGTTGTGGGTTCTGATACTGTTCCATCCCTTTGTAAACATGGTGTGTTATGTGGTGGGCTTTGATCCGAACTTCGTTCCCCAGACTGAAGCCGAAGTTGCGCATGCCAGTGTGCGTGTGACGTACGCCCTGTCTGGATTCCATACGGCATTCAACCTTTGCAACGTGGCCATTCTCATCTGGTTCATCAAACCCATGGAACGGCTCATCTGCTCAATTATTCGTGAAAAAGACGATGGCGAGGATTTCAGACTGAAGTTTATCAGTGCAGGCCTTTTGAGTACGGCGGAACTCTCCCTTTACGAGGCCCGCAAGGAAATCAACCTGTTTGTGGAAAAGACCTTGAAAATGTTTCGCATGGTGCCTGACCTTCTCAAGATGACAGACGAGAACGAGTTCAACAAATTGTTTGCCCGCATAGAGAAGTACGAGGCCATTAGTGACAGGTTCGAAGTGGAAATTGCAAACTACTTGAGCCAGGTTTCGGAAGGCCGCTTGAGTCCCGAAAGTAAAATGGCCCTCCAGGCCATGATGAAGGAAATTTCTGAAATAGAAAGTATCGGAGATTCCTGTTACAATATGGCTCGTGCTATCAGGCGTAAGTTCCAGAGCGAAGATGACTTTACCGAGGAACAGTACAGCCGTGCCGAAAGCATGATGAAGCTTTGCGACAACGCCTTGGTTCATATGGTGTCGGTGGTGGAAGATGATCCGCAGGCCAATATCGCGGACACTTCGAAGTTTGAAAGCGAAATCAACGATTACCGCAAGATGCTCAAGGAAATGAACGTGGATGACATTAACGCACAGCGGTACAGTTACCAGATGGGTGTTCACTACATGGATGTGATCAATGACTGCGAAAAGCTGGGCGATTACATTGTGAACGTGGTGGAAGCCCACGTGAACCATAGATTGAAATAAACAATCGCCGTTATCGTTGACCGAAAATATGTCGATGTTATGGTTTTCGATTCGATAATTGATTCCAGTTATAGCAGGCGGGAATACCCCGCCTTGAACAGCCTTATGGCCCATTGGGCGAAAACCAGGCCTTTTGCGGGAATGAACTTGCTGGTAGGCACTCCCGTTTTCAGAAACACATTTCTGCAATACAAGGCTTTGATGATGGGTGGTGCCAAACTCTGGATAGGCCGTGATACCGTCCTTTGCGATTTCAAGATTGTTGAAATGCTGAAAGGCTGGGGATTCCCTGTATTGGATGCTTCCCAGGCCCTGGAACAGGAACGTTTGCAGGCTTTTGACTTGGTATTGGACTGTGCGGGGCAATTTGCAAGACTTTCGCCCAGGTTCGGCTTTGTAGAACTGACTCGTAGCGGAGTGCAGTTCTACCAGGATAGCCCCAAGCCCGTTTACGTGGCGGATAGCGGAATCGTAAAACGCATCGAGACCAGCCTGGGAACAGGCGAGGGCTATGTGCGTGCCATGAAAGAATTGGGTTTCAAAGATTTTAAGGAAAAACCCTGCGTGGTTTTTGGTAGCGGCAAGGTGGGTAGCGGTATCGTCTTGCAGCTGCTGCGGGAAGGAGCCTGCGTGCAGGTGGTGACCGACACCTCTTTCGGAGCGAACCCCTTCCTAGATGCCAACGGCGTTCCTGTGACGGACTGCAATGATGTTGCGGCGGTTGTTTCCCTGGTGAACCACGCAGATTATGTGGTGACGGCTACCGGCGTAAAAGGGGCTTTGGATGTGCCTGAACTTGCGGCAGCCCTTATGGAATCGCGGGCGGTACTTGCCAACATGGGCGTAGAGGACGAATACGGACCCAAGGTTCCTGCGGAACGCGTTTTGGCGGAAAAGCATTCGCTGAACTTTGTCTTGGAAGAGCCGACCCACCTCAAGTATATCGATGCATCGTTGGCATTGCACGCCGCATTGGGCGAGCAGCTGGTGTGCGAGGCTGCGGCGGGCGCAGGTGCCATTGCGAACCAGAATGTTTCCTGGAGCGGTACAAGAAACCCGCCCGAGGAACTGGAGCGGGAGATTCTTTCGGTGACTTTACAAGATGGCCTTATTGGCCCGGAAGTCTGCGAAATGCTGGGCGGCCTGCCCGGCGATAATTAATTCTTTTGCTGTTCCAGCTTTACGAAGAACTTCTTGGTTTCCCGTGCCACAATTCCGCTTAGCAGGATAAGTGCCACCAGGTTGGGGAAGGCCATAAGTCCGTTGAAGATGTCGGCACTGGTCCACACGGCACTAACCGTGAGGTAGGGCCCGATGAATACGGCGGCCACATATACCCAGCGGTAGGCAAGGATAGCTTTACGCTTCCCGCGGCCGATAAGGTATTCCAGGCAGCGTTCCGAATAATAGGCCCACCCAAGGATGGTGGTAAAGGCAAAGAACACAAGTGCCACTGTGAGGATGAACGGCGCTAAGGCTTCGCCACCGGGGAAGTTTACGAGGCCGCGGGAGAATGCCTCCATGGTAATGTTTACGCCCTGAAGTCCTAGTTCCGGGGTCCAGGCTCCTGTTACCACGATGGCAAGGCCTGTCATGGAGCAGATGACGATGGTGTCAATGAAGGTTCCCGTCATGCAGACCAGGCCTTGACGCACAGGTTCTTTGGTCTTGGCGGCTGCGGCGGCGATGGGGGCGGAACCCAGGCCCGCCTCGTTACTGAAAATGCCGCGGGCGATACCCTTTTGCATGGCGATAAAGATGGTTCCGACTACGCCGCCGGTAATGGCACTGGGGTTGAAGGCTGCCTGGATGATGGTTTCGACGGCTCCAGAAATCCTGGAGAAGTTAAAACCCAAAATGAGGATGCAGAAAATGATGTAGAAAATGGCCATGAAGGGCACGATATAGAGGGAAACTTTGGCAATGCGCTTGAGGCCGCCAATGATAACGCAGGCTGTAAAGACCGCGCAGCCAAGGCCTGCGATAGCCGTGGAGTAAGAGACGGAGTTTCCGGCGATGTTTACAAATTCCCTCGTGGGAATTACGGTGGCAACTGCGGTGGCAATTCCGTTTACCTGGGTAATGGTGCCAATCCCTAAAATGCCCGCCAGCACACCGAAAATGGCGAACAGCACTGCTAGCCACTTGAAGTTGAGGCCGAAACGTTCCTTGATGCCGGTTTCGATGTAGTAGAAGGGGCCTCCCAGGACTTTCCCGTCACTCCCCACCTTGCGGTACTTGACGGCCAAAAGACCTTCGGCATATTTGGTGGCCATGCCAAAGAATGCAGCCACTTCCATCCAGAAAAGGGCTCCCGGGCCGCCTGTTCCGATGGCGGTGGCCACACCCACGATGTTACCCGTACCTACGGTGGCCGCAAGCGCAGTGCAGAGGGCTGCGAAACTGGATACTTCGCCCTGGCCTTCTTTTTCGCTGTTGAGCATGTAACGTAGGGCGTTGCCCAGGTTTGTCACCTGCAGCACGCCAAGACGGCTGGTGAGCAAAATGCCCACGAACAGGATGACGGCAATGAGCGGGATTCCCCACACGTATCCGTCGATGGTATCGAGAATGGCGTTTAAGGCTTCCATAGGTATTCTCTTATAGGGGTGTTTTTCGGTTGACCGCGCGAAAGATAGAAAAATTTTATATCTTTTTGCCGGGTATTGGGAGGTTCACCGCGAAAAGAGGTTTTTATGACCATTCGGGATGGATCTATAGCGAAAGTCTGTGCCTTTGTTGGCACAGTGCTGCTTGTGCATGTTGCAGTCAATGCCGCCTACGTTCCCCCATCATTGGCAGTATCTAGGCTCGATAAGTATCGAAGCTTTTCGGAATTGACGGATTCGGCCAATGGCATGAACATAGACCAATACGCCTACAACATGACCACCTGGCAGATCGATAATGGCGGCTTTTATAAGGCCATGGCTGGCAAATATAGGAACGCCTATTCGGGTGGAGAAAAGTCCGGTTGGCGTTCGGCCACTGGTGGAGACGTGGGAACCATCGACAATGATGCCACCATCCAAGAAATGCACCTTTTGGCAATCCGCTACAAGGAAACGACGAATTCCACTTACAAGTCCACCTTTAAAACAAGTTTCAACAAGGCGGTGAACTTTCTTTTGACCATGCAGCGGTCTACGGGTGGATTTCCGCAGGTTTGGCCCAAGCGTAACGAGTACAGCGACCATGTAACGCTAAATGACAACGCCATGGTTCGCGTGATGGTGGCCATGATGGATATGGCAAATTCCACAAGTCCCTTTGACAGCGATATCATTGACGACGCAACCCGTGCCAAAATCAAGATCGCGTTGGAAAAGGCTGTAGACTATTTGCTCAAGGCCCAAATTGTGAATAACGGCGAGCCGACGGTTTGGTGCGCTCAGCATGATACTGCAAACTATGCGCCCCGTCCTGCTCGTGCCTATGAATTGGAATCCAAGTCAGGGAGCGAATCTGCCGGCGTGGTGTGGTTTTTGATGAATTGGCCGGAACAAACCGAAGCTATTCAAAAATCCATAAAGGGGGCCATCGCCTGGTACAAACGCACCAAGGTGACGGGGCTATATTTTAACAAGAAAGCGGGTGCTTTTGAAGAAAGGGAAGGAAAGGTCCTTTGGTACCGTTTTTACGAAGTGGAAAATGACGATTACTTCTTCTGCGACCGGGAGGGTGCTTCTTCAAAGACCCAGGATTTTACCAAGATCAGCCAAGAACGCCGCACGGGCTACCAGTGGGCTGGTGACTACGGCTCCGCAGTTTTGAGCGCGGAGGCAGACTATCTGAAAGCCATAGAGAATTTGGCCCCTGCAGGCGGAAGTTCCTCTTCTTCGGAAGAGCTTCTGTCTTCTTCGGAAATTTATTCGTCGTCTTCTGCCAAGAACAATGAGGATTCCGACAAAACCACTTTCGTAAAAAAAGGCGTTTTGCGTCCGGCGGAAAAAGGTGCTGAACGCTACATCGTTAATTTTGGGACCACTGGCAATAGTGCCGCAGGCGTTTACCTGATGCGTGCGAATGGCAGGGTGTTCCGGGTGAACGGAACATCGAGGTAATTGCATGAAAAAATTCGTCTTTTGCTTGTTAGTGGCTTTAGTGGCGAGTGCGTCCGCCGTTGAAAAAAAGAAAATTGATTTTGTAGTAGGCGTAGATGGGGACTTTAAGGCAGCAATTGCCGCAGCCAGTAATTCGAAGCCGTCTGCTTCAAACCGGTTCGTTATCTTTTTCCCTGATGGGGAATACGACATAACCAAGGTCACGGGGGACGAGCATGGCAAAACCGTGTTCAGCCCGTCTCATGTGTCTATTGTCGGCCAGTCCATTGACAAGACAATAATTTCGAATACCACCGATACCGAGGGCATTGGCACTACGGCTACGCTGTATTTCCCTAAAAATAGTGACATGTACATGCAAGACATAACCTTGCAAAACAAGAGTACCTATAGCACGGAAAACGCCGCCCGGCAGGTTGCTTTGCAGCAGAATTCTGGAGACAAGTTCATCTACAAGAATGTACGCCTTTTGAGCGGGCAAGATACGTATTACACAAAAAGTGGCCGTGCCTATTGGGAAGGTGGCGAAATCGATGGAACCGTGGATTTTATCTGTGGTGGTGGTGACGTATTTTTTGAAGGAACCCGACTGGTGATGACAAGGAACGGCGGGTATATTACGGCATCGCAAAATCCGGATAACTGGGGGTATGTTTTCAATAATACCACGATTGATGTGAGCAATGGCAGCTATAATGGAACCTTTTACCTGGGCCGTTCTTGGGGGAATGCAAAAGTGGTGTTCCTTAATACCAAGATGGTTGCACAGCCCCATCCCGATGGTTGGTATAAGAATATGAATTCTGCCCCGGTTATTTATGGCGAATACAACAGCAGGGATGGAAACGGGAACCTGGTCAATACCAGTAGCCGCCGCACGTATTTCGATGGCAGCAAGGATGGTTCTACGGCCACCCTCAAGACGGTTTGGGATGCAAACGACGCTGCCAAATATACGTTGGCGAATGTTCTTGGGGGTTCCGACAGTTGGGCTCCAAACGAATTGACTGTTCAGGTCGAGGCACCAAGGATTGAACAGAAAGGTGCCGAAATAGTGTGGGCTGATAATGAAAAGGCACGCTACTGGGCAGTGTTTGTTAATGACCAGTATCAGACAAATGTGGTGAGTCCCAGTTTTTCCTTGGAAGGGGTGGCTGTTGGATCCAAGGTGACTGTACGTGCCGCCAATTCCATGGGTGGACTTGGCGACTACTCCAATGAGGTGGTTTCTACGGATGCGGTAATCGCCGATGAGGATTCAGGCTCTGCCAATGATTCAACTGAGGAAGATGCTGCTGCCAAAAACGACGGCAAGGAAACGGCCGGTATCCATCTGGTGGAAATACGCCCAGATAACTCCGCTGCAATTCGCGTCCGTTTTTTCGACACTGCGGGTAAGTTGGTCCGCGAAACAATAGGTCGGCCAGTCAGTACTAACGGATTGAGCAGTGGAATTTATGTACTGCAAGTCCGTAAAGGTCCTGCAACATTCCGCAAGATTGTTCGGGTAAAATAGCTGGAACTTTTTGCAAATGGCGGTTATCGCAAGGATTGCGGTGACCGCTTTTTTGTATATTTGGTGACGAAAATTGACTAAAATTTTACGCAAGGAATATTTCAATATGTGTGAAAACTGCAACTCTACCAAGTCCCCTGTTCGCGTACGCTTTGCCCCGAGTCCTACGGGTTACCTGCATGTGGGCGGTGCCCGTACCGCTATTTACAACTACTTTTTTGCAAAGCACATGGGGGGCACGTTCTACCTGCGTATCGAGGACACCGACCGCAAGCGTTACAACGAAACCGCCTTGCACGACTTGATGCGGGACCTCAAGTGGTTGGGCCTGCAGTGGGACGAAGGTCCGGGTTGCGAAGGCAACTGCGGTCCGTACTTCCAGAGCGAACGCTTGGACATCTATCACCGCGAAATCAAGAAGCTCCTGGATGCGGGCTATGCCTATTACTGCTTCTGCACCGAGGAACGCCTGCAGGAAGTCCGCGCTGAACAGGAAAAGTCTCACGTGCCGGTCACTGGTTATGACCGCCACTGCCGTAACATCAGCCGCGAAGAAGCCGAGGCCCGCATTGCCGCTGGCGAAAAGGCTGTCATCCGCTTTAAGGTCCCGGAAACGGGCGTCACGGAATTCGATGACATGATCCGTGGCCACATCAGCTACCAGAACGAACTTTTGGACGACCTCGTGCTCATCAAGCGCGACGGTTACCCGACTTACCACTTTGCAAGCGTCGTCGATGACCACCTGATGGGAACGACGCACGTGCTCCGTGGCGATGAATGGATCAGCTCCACGCCGAAGCACGAACTGCTGTACAAGGCTTTCGGCTGGCAGCCGCCTGTGTGGTGCCACCTGCCGGTGATTCTCGACAAGAACGGCGGTAAGCTTTCCAAGCGCAAGGGTGCTGCCTCCGTGGGTGACTTCCGCGACCTCGGCTACCTGCCCGAAACGCTCGTGAACTACCTCGCTCTCCTCGGCTGGAACCCGGGCGACGACCGCGAAGTCATGACCATCAAGGAAATGGT
>CACXIR010000066.1 GCA_902767785.1 Fibrobacter succinogenes
CAAGTTCGTATTCAAGTTGACTTCCAAGAATTTTCTTGGGCCGTCACTAAGCACATCTCCGATTCCTTCAATCTTCCCGGCGGCCTCGCGGGCCTCCGCACCCCCTTTCGGAGGGTGAGGCCAATTATAGAACTTTCCACAAGCCTTTGCAAGGGGGGTTGTGAAAAAAATTTCTGCTTTTTTGCTTTTTTTTCCGCGTTTTGACAAAAAGTAGGGTCCAAACAGCCTGACACGGGGTTTATCAACAGTCTATCAACACTTCCTATGCGAAAAAGGGGCGTTGCGGGGTGTTACCCCGCTAGAAGGGGTAGGTCGAGCACGGCTCGGCCGAGGGGAAGGCTTTCCCCTTTGGTTATTTACTATCTATTTCAGTAGGAGTATATGAAACAGTCCGATACAGACAAAGTTCAGTTGAATCTGGTGCATACAAATTATAAGCCCCGTTCAACGCTCACGCTTAGCGAGCCAGACAAGTGGCCTGCCGTGGCAAGGCTGTTTCTGTTTCCGAGAAAGCTTGGCATGCAGCAGAGCTTCTGGTTTCGGCTGGCATGTTTTGTGGCGATGGTTAGTTTGTCTGTACCCATCTTTTTCAAGGAGGATCAGGCCTGGATCGTGCAGTTTCTGCACAGCATCAACCTGCTTGTACACGAGGCGGGGCATGTGGTGTTCCGGATTTTCGGGAACCATGTGATTATATCGCTGGGCGGGTCGCTGTTCCAATGCCTGGTGCCGCTGATATTCTGCTTTGCGCTGTGGATTAAGCCCAAAGATTTGTTCGGAGCCTCTATTGGGCTGTGGTGGGCTTTCGAAAACGTGATGGACGTGGTCCCCTACGTAGCGGACGCGCTGCCCATGAGGCTGCACCTGATCAACGGCGTGACCGGAGCGGAATCGCCCTACGGATTCCACGACTGGAATTTTATTCTAGGCGAGACAGGACACCTGGTGCATTACCTGCAAATCGCACACACCCTCGCAATTATCGGAAAGGTGGGAATCGCCGTCTCTATATTGTGGGCAGCTTGGAGCCTGTGGTACTATTGGTTCGTGCAGCGGTCAATGGTGAAGGATCAAATCCACTACTAGGTAGATGGCCAGCACAATGCTACAGACGCTGATGAAGTTCTCGATGAACTTGTTTCCTTTTTTGCGTTGCAAGAAACTGCCGCAGTAGCCGCCGAACCAGGCACCTACCGCCATGATGATGGCAATGGGCCAGTCAATTTTGCCCGCGATTCCAAGAGCGAGGGTGCTCATGCAAAGGAACACGGTGGTAAGGGCGTTCTTGAGAGCGTTCACGTGGATAGGATCGAGGCCGGTGTAACGCGTGAGGCTGAAAATCTGGACAAAGCCGACGCCCACCTGGACGATGCAGCCGTAGATGGCCACACAGCAAAAACCCAGGGCACCTTTCCAGGTGAGTTTTTCGGGAGGGGTTGCAGGAGGCTTGCCGAAAATGTCTTTGCGGAGGCGGCTCATGACCACCACCAGGCAGATAACGGCGGCGAGAAGAGCCTGGAAAGCCTTGTCACCGATGCGGACCAAAAAACATATGCCGATACTTGCGCCGACGATGGTAGGAATCAGGAGCTGGAAGAAAATTTTCTTGTTGAGGTATCCGTGACGGGCAAGGTTCGCCACGGAGCTGATGTTACCGATGATGAGTCCGATTCGGTTGGTGCCGTTTGCCACCGTGGCGGGCATGCCGAGAAATATCATGATGGGCAGACTCAGGGTACTCCCGCCGCCTGCGATGCTGTTGATGAGGCTAACGATTGCGCCGAGCACGAAAAAGGCGGGATACTGGCCGTATTCCCACCAGGCAGCGTCCATCATTTGGCAAGTTCCTTTTTCAGAAATTCCATGTTGTCGAGAACTTTCTGCTTTTGGCTATAGTCGGGATATTCCACCAGGCAGTTGTCCAGGGAATCGATGGCATCCTTGAGCAGGGACTTTTTGTTCTGTTCATCTTTTTGCTTTTGGGACTTGGTGAACAGCTGGCTTGTCACCTTGCGCTGCTTGTTGCAGTAAGCGTCGGCCAAGGCATTGTATTTTTCCAGGGCCTGTTGCCGCAGGTTGCTGAACATTAACTTGTTCAAAAGGTCCTTGGCCTGGGGGAATTTCTCTTGACGGGTCAGGGTGTCGGCCTGGGCGAGAGCCTGGGCGGGGTCGTGCTTTGCCCAGTAATCCTTGGCCACAGAATCGGCGACGGCGGCAAGTTCTGCGATTCTTGCGGCAAGGGCGGCAGTCTGCAGGGAATCCTCGAAGTCCCGGTAGCGCAACTGGAATTCCTTCAACTTTTCTTGTGCCGCATTGAATTCGGCGCGGCCCTCGGCCAAAGCCCTGATTTCGGCAAGGTCGCGGCGGGCTTTTTGCAGGGTGTTGCTATAAGCAATTTTTTTCTGCTCGCCCGCCCATGCCACAAGGGAATCGCCAGGAGACAACGCAACAAGGCTGTCGGCGGATTCTTTGACCAGACTGTAGGCGGCTTGGGCACGGTTCATGTTCTGGATTTTAAGTACCAGGGGGTCAAACTGCTTGGCCTTTTCTGCGCGGGTCTTTCCGAATTCGTTCAGCAGGGAATCGGCACGCTTTTCCCATTGCAACCACAGGGGCTTGATAATGCGGAAACGCTCCAGGTAGGCGGTAGCGGAATCGGTGTAGCCCGCATGGTATAGGGAGTCGGCAAAAGCGAAAACCGATTCGGCAAGGGCCGGGAACGCCGTGTAGGGATCGAGCGTTCGAGCTTGAGTCGCCGCAGATTCAGTGGCATCAGATGTTGCAGGAGCTGCAGCATAACCATCTGCAGTAGGAATGTTTTCTGGTGTGGAAAGGCGGTAGTTGTCCAGCTGCTGGGAATTGAACAAAACTGCGGACTGCTGTGCAGCCTGCTGTTCGGAAGGCTGCGCAGTTTGAGCCACAGGTTGCGCGGACTGCTGTTGCGGCTGCGCAGACGTTTCTGCAGGCACGGAAGTTGCCGCGGGGTCTGTCGCAGGTGCAGAGCCTGCCGCAGTGGTCGTGGGGGCAGTGCCAGCGCAAGCGGCCAACAAAAAGAAGATTGCGAAAAGCGGAATAAGCCGGTTCATAAACTACTCCCCCGCCTCCAGCGGGACAAATGCATTGTTGCCGTCCAAATCGGCAGGCAGATCCCAATCGTCGTCCTTGGGCATGGCGGCAGGGGCACTTGCTGCAGGAGTTGCAACAGGGGCACTAGCCGCAGGGACATCGGCGGGGGGAGGCGGTTCCGTCGCATTTACAGCAGTTCCCGCCGCACTTTCTGTTGCGGCCTCGGCAGCAGCATTCTCTTCTACAGGGACAATGGAAATCATAGAAGAGTCTGCCCCTTCAGCAGTGCCTATTTCAGTTTCTGCTGTGGCAGGAGCCACCGGAGTAAAGCCCGGAACCTCTAGCCACGGAAGCGGACGGCCCGCAGATGCGCTAGATCCATCTACCATAAGTCCTGTCATGGGATCCACCGTCAGTTCGCCCCGCTCGTTGGGCAACACCAGCGGGACCTCGCCGGTAGCCAGCATGGAAATATCAAAGAAGTCCACCTGGTCCGGAATACCAAGGATGCCGATTTCTTCTTTTACAAAAGCCGCCCACTGGGGCAAGCCGCCCGAGGCGCCTGCAATGCGGGTGCGGCCAGACTTTAGCGGCTTGTTGTCGTCAAAGCCCACATAACTGCCTACCGCCACCACGGAGTCGGTAGAAATTCCGTTCTTCTCGTTTACGTAAGTGGGGAGCGCTCCCATAAAGGCCACGTTGCGGTAATCGTTTGTGGTACCGGTTTTTCCCATAACGGGAATGCGAAGCGTGGTAGAGCCGTCATTGCTAGTAACGGAGAGGTTGTTGACCTGGCTACGGGCCGTACCGTTAGTGAACACGGAACGCAACATCACCGCCATCTGGGAGGTGACCGTATCGGAAAGCACCTGCTTGCTTTCTACCTCGTTCTTGAAAATCACGCGGCCGGAACGATTCTTGATTTCTTTGATAAAGCAAGGGTCGGTCCATTCGCCGTCCAGGCACTTGTACACATTGCCGGTAAGCAATGTCTGGTAGGCCGTGCTGATTTCGCCCAAGGTGATTTCGTTTACGCCCAAGGGCATGCTGAACACCTTCTGGAGTTTCTGGTGGATTCCGATTTCGTGGGCAAAGCGGGCGTATTCCGCCATGGAGAGTGAACGCCGGTAATCGGGCCAGTAACGCAAATGGGCCATGTCCAGGTAATCGGCTTCGGAATCCACGGGTTCTATCATGGTGGTCAAGCGCTTGAAGTCGGCAAGAGTGAAGTTGGGGAACAACACCACGGATTCCATGGGAGGCAGCGTCGCCTCTACATCGGGGTCCAGGCTCTTGGCTTCGCGAGAACGCAAAATTTCTGCATAGTTCTTGTAGTTGTGGTTCAGGTACTTGATAATGGTTTCGTCTTTTTTGGCCTGCTTGATCCCTACGTCAGTATAGGTGCCGTACCGCAAGTTCAAAACCGCCAGGGACTTTTCCAGCTTGCCCTCTAGCCTATAACGCTGTGCCAAGGCATCGCGGGCGCGGGTGAATTCGATTTCCCGCTTGGTCTCTTCTTTCAAGATAAGGCCGAAGTCGTCGCGGATCCTTTCAAAGAAGGCCCTGCTGTCTTCGTCTTCTTGGCGGGCGTATCCGTTATTGGCCGCCACCTCTGCAAATTCGTTGCTGTCCAGCTTGTCCAGCAAATGTTCCAGCAGCCAGATGCTGGCAATGTTTTCGGAACGGGTAGCAGACCAAGCGATGGTGACCACGTCGCCCTTGTTCTTGTGGTCCGGCCGCGGGAAATAGAACTGGTTCACGTACTGGAACACGTTGAATTCGTTCTCCAGCTCGTCCATGTAGTTCCAATGGTGCACCAAAGCAAGGGCATAGAGCAAAGGCTTCCAGCTGGAACCCAGCTGACGCACCGCCTTGAAGCTGCGGTCGTAGCCCGTGTTGTGGAAACCGCCCTGGCTTGCCACCACCATGCCGTTGCGAATAGCCACCAGGCCGCCCTGCAGCACAGGCTCCGTTTCGATTTTGCAGGGGGCGTAGCCGTCAATCATTTTCTCGTCTATGACGCTAACCAAAAGGATGGCGCCGGGCTTTAGCTGGGAAGCCAGCACCTTGTTGATGTCGCCGCCCACCTGCTGGGCAAAATCCTTGACAGAGGCTTCCGTGACAACACCTTTGAGCTGGCCAAAATTCAAGGTCAGGGACTTGAGCTTGCCGTTGTCGTTAAAGTAGATGCTATCCACAGTCCCGTACAGGTAGTCCCCCTTGCGGGCGCTCTGGGCGCGGTTGGCAAACTGGGCCTTGGGCAGCACAAAACCGCCCAACTGCATCTGGAGGTTGCTGATATTGTTCTGCAGTGCCCGCTTGGCAGCGTCCTGGCTCTGGGCGTCCAGCGTGGTCACGATTTCCAGCTGGGCCTTGCGCCAGTCGTCAATGCCCTCGTCTTCAAAAAGCTCCTTGAAGTAATCGCTGTCCAGCTTCTCTTCCAAGCGTTCCAGCGTGGTACTCATGCTAAAGCGGAAGTTCCCGTGGTTGTATTCTAGCGGCTTTGCAAGGGCGTTGTCCATGTCCTCTTGCCCAATGTAGCCCTCTTCCACCATGCGGCTAAGCACATAGCGCAAACGTTCGGCACCGCGCTGTATGGCACGTTCGCGACGTTCCTGGTTACGCTGGATAAAGGGGTCGTAGTTGAAGGGACCCTTCACGGAGCCTGCGATAAAGGCACATTCGGCAAGGGTCAGGTCCTTCAGCTCTTTGTTAAAGAAGTACTGGGCGGCAATGGCCACGCCCTTGCCCGTACCCGAAACGTGGAACTGGTTCAGGTAGAATTCCAGGATTTCTTCCTTGGAAAAATGCTTTTCCATGCGCAATGCGTTCAGAAGCTCCTTGACCTTTTCCTTGACGGAGCGTTCTTCGCGGCCAAAAATGTTCTTGACCGCCTGCTGGGTAAGGGTGGAGCCACCCTGCCGCATGCGGCCGCTCTTGAGGTTAGAGACCATGGCGCGGGAAAAGCCGTAAAGGCTGAATCCGTCGTGTGTCCAGTAGCCAGCGTCTTCGGCGGCCACCAGGGCGTTCACGATGTTCACGGGAATGTCGCCGTAAGGCACGTACACGCGGTGGTTGGCGTCAAAAAAGGCACCCAAAAGCTGATTCCCGTCGTTATAGAACACGCGGGTTTCGCCAGAAAGCACCTGCAATATGGTGTTCCTGTTGAACTGGTTGTCAGGATCCTTTTCTGGCAAGATCTTGAACACTACGATGTAGAGGGGGATGCAGCATATAAGGCCCACCAGGGCAAATGCCGCCACAATCTTGAGGAGTTTCTTCACTAACCGCGCCATTATGGCCCCAATTTAGCTTTTTTGGCGGGCTTTTTTCCCCTTTTTAAGGGACTCCCCTTGAAAAAACAGTGATTTTTATGTAAAATTGTGGTCCCCAAGATGGGAAGGTGGCCGAGCTGGCCGAAGGCGCGTCCCTGCTAAGGACGTATAGGACTTAATCCTATCGCGAGTTCGAATCTCGCCCTTCCCGCTGAAAAGCCCCGAGTCCAAACGGATTCGGGGTTTTTTCATTGGGTTTTTCTACTTGCAGGCAAAGCCTTGCAGTTCTAGACCCGCACGCATCTCGCCGTATGTAGAGGTGCGTTTCATGTCCATGGCCCTCATAAACCTGCAATCGTTGTCAATGTGAATCTGCAGCCCCGTCATGGTGGTGGTCACCTCCCCCTTGCCGCTGGCACGCATCTTTGCGATAATATCTTCGCGGTGTTCTTCCAATTCGGGCGGAATGAACACGTCCGTCACAATGTCCACATTCTCGATTTCAGATTCGCCGAAAACAAAGGAGATGGTCACAAGGTTCTTGAGGCCGTTGAACTGCCCATTGACCTTGCATACCAGGTTCTTCGGGGAGTTCTTCGACTTTTTGGCCTTTGCAGATTGTGCCGGCTTTTTTGAGGGCGTGTACTGAAGGGCAGCAAGCAGTTCCTCTTCCTTAACGGCACCCACCAAGCGATTCACAATCTTCCCATCCTTTACCAAAAAGAAAGTGGGAAACGCCTGAATAGGGAGGGTCGCCTTGATCTTGTCCAAGTTCGGTTCGTCAATGCCTACCGAGGCCACCTTGATGTCGCTGTAGTTCTTTGCGATGCTGATGAGGGTGGGAATCATGACAAGGCAGGGCGGGCAGCTGGTAGAAGAAATTTCCAGGATGACCGGCTTTTTGGAATGCAGGATTTCTTTTTCGAAATTGCTGTCGTTAATCTTGACAATGCGGATATCGTCGCTTGCATTGGCGGCCGTAAACCCGCCCATAGCGAGGACCGAGACAAGGCAAAGCAATGCGATGTTTTTGAAGATGTTCATTATTTACCTACTTTTTTCAAAGCTTCCACCACCTTAACGTCGGCGGGGAGCCAGTTCACGGAATCCAGTTCGCCGGGGCCGAGCCACTGCGCCGCCTCGTGTTCCAAAAGTTCAGGGGGCTTGCCGCCTGCGATGGCGCAAAAATAGCAGTGCATGGTCAGGTGGAATTCGGGGTAGTCGTGTTCTACCGTGCAAAGGAAACCGCCCACGCTCACATCGACGGCCAATTCTTCTTTTAGTTCCCGGGCCAGGGCCTGCTGCGGCGTTTCGCCCGGTTCCATTTTGCCGCCGGGAAACTCCCAAAAATCCTTGTAGTCGCCATAACCCCGCTGGGTGGCAAAGACCTTGCCCCCGTCCTGGATAACGCCTGCCACAACCTGGATGCATTTCATGGGCAGAAATGTAGAAAACCGCAAATTTTTTCCTATATTTTAGGCATGAGTCTAAAGCAAATTATCGCTCCCAGCGTGTTGAACGCGAACTTCCTTGAACTTGGCAAGGGCCTCAAGGCCATCGAGAACGGTGGTGCAGGCCTTGTGCACTTGGACATCATGGACGGACACTTTGTGCCCAACATCAGCTTTGGGCCGGGCATCTCTGCCTGCATTGGCAAGGGCACCAAGCTGCCGCTGGACTGCCACTTGATGATCGAGAATCCGGAACTCTACGTGGGCGAATTTGCGAAGGCCGGCGCCAGCATCATCAGCGTGCACGCCGAGACCACCAACCACCTGGACCGCCTGCTGCACCAGATTCGCGAGCTGGGCGTAAAGCCTGCCGTGGCCATTAACCCGGCAACGCCTCTCGAGAGCATCAAGTGGGTGCTAGACATTGTGGACATGGTGCTTATCATGTCGGTGAACCCTGGCTTTGGCGGCCAGAGCCTTATCCCCTATTGCCTGGACAAGATTCGCGAACTGCGACAGATGAAGCAGGAACTGGATATCCAGATTGACGGCGGCGTAAAGCTGGACAACATCGTGGCCTGCAAGGAAGCAGGCGCCAACGTGTTCGTGGTAGGCAGCGCCATCTTTGGGCAAGCCGACCCCGAAGCCACCTGCCGCGAGTTCGTGAAGAAAGTCGGCGGGTAGGCCGCGCTCTTACCTGACTGCGATCGCCTTGGTGGCGAGGAGCTTGCCTTCTGACGTGAGTCTTGCAATCATGGTGCCACGGCGCGGGAGTCCTGCAAGGTTCACTTCGGTAGACGCCCCGCTAAAGGTTTTCGCCAAGAGCACGTTGCCGAGTACGTCGAAAATCTTGAGCGTTTTGCTCCCTTGAGTGGTTGCTTGCACAAAGAGCGTGTTACGGCTAAGTTGCATCTGCACGCTAGGCTGCTGGGCGATTTGGACTATGCCAGAGCGGGGGCGAGGTCGAGGGCTGGGAGCGTAGTACTCTTCTTCTACGGGGGCGCTGGGTTCGTAGCCCCACAAAAGTTCGCCTTTGCTGCGGATCACGATATACGGATCCTGGGGCGCTTCCTGGATGTCTCCATGGTCTTTGTCCCAGGTCGGAGTCCCTGCGTAGAACGGAGCGTCCTTGGCCTCCTCGTGGCTGGCAAAGCTCCAACTGCCGCCTAACTTGACAGTTGAAGGTACTCTAAGGGTTTCGCAGGTTTCGCCGCCATCAGTGGAAATTCCCGATGAAACGGAGACGTCTATTCCAATAGTAGTTCCTACTTCCATTGTCGGAAGCACAATAGGTTTAATCCAAGTATAGGTCCGTTTTTCTTTATTATAGGTGAAATCAATTTTTTCAGCGTCGTTTTTGCGAAGCTCATTTTTTATTGCCGTTTCAAGTTCGGAGCTGCATGGCTT
This sequence comes from Fibrobacter succinogenes, assembly GCA_902767785.1. Classification (GTDB taxonomy): domain Bacteria; phylum Fibrobacterota; class Fibrobacteria; order Fibrobacterales; family Fibrobacteraceae; genus Fibrobacter; species Fibrobacter succinogenes_D. The sequence continues at coordinate 9,200 of CACXIR010000066.1, forward strand.
GATAAAACCGGCCATGTCGTAAGCTCGGCAAATGTCCAAGTCGAAAATAACACTGCAAGATTTGGCATCTTCTTCGGTGGCTTCAAAATATATGTACGCAACAACGCTATCCAATTGAACCATGGAATTGTTTACGAGCTTGAGGTTGAAAAAATCAAGACTGGAGAATTCATAGAAGTATGCAGCGGCGTAAATTCCTTTTTCGCCGAAGGGCGTTACGTCATCTGCCTTGCAGTCGCTACACTTCTTTTCGTAGTAGTCGTTTCCGCCGTTGCTCACGATAGTGAGGGCCGAAAGCAGTATGGCAGAAGCGTCAAGGCATGCCTCGGACAAATGATAATCTTCCCAGCTCTTGCTGTTGGGCACCATGGAACTAGTCATATTGGGAGGCTTTGCTCCGAACAAGCCCCCGGTAGGGCAAACATACTTGTAGCCAAAGCCAGACGTATTTCTGCCTTCAGGGTTTGCGGCACGATGGTGCACGTGCGCATCGTTCTTATCTCCCACGCCATACACGAACGAAATATCCCACGGGTTTACGCCAAACATGTAGTTCAGCTGGTTGATGCCGAGCTGTTTTATTTCGTCAACCTTCCAGTTTGGGGTGCCCATATACGGAAGGGTTATCCCCTGCCTTTCGATATCTGCGACCACATCTGCATAAGCAAGAACTTCAAAGATATTGCCCACCTGGTAGCGGTTGTAGCTCCAATCCTGATCCGTCTGCATTGTAAACCAAATGGGGTCGTATTTCACCTCGACCGGTTTCCAGCCAATGTCATTCCAAGCTGAGCTCCTGGGCAATACGATTACCGCAGTTCCTTTACTTACATCGCTCAAGTTGTAAATCATATCCGCGACACAGTCTTCAATGGCATTAAGGCGCTCTGTTTCGGTAAGGCCATATTCGGTTACAGCCTTGGTCTTATCGGCCAAAATCAATTTGTAAAGCGCGTAGGTCGCATATGCATGGGAGTTTGCCCAACTAGTGTTCTTCACGTTTTTCAGGAATCCCTTATTGTCTGAAACGAACCAGCCGCCTTCGAAACATCCCACGCCGTCCATGTATGACTGGCCCTGGTAAAGGTTTCTGGTGCGAATCATGTCGTCGGCATACAGCTTCTTGCCGGTGGCATACAGTAGCGCAACCGAAGCAAGGGCAAGGTCGTCGAAGAAATCGTTGTTGCCGTTATAGGCGGGGGTACTCCAGCCTGCAGCTTCTATATTGTTCTTAAACTGCTTGCCGTCATCGTATGTCGACTTGCCTTGGGCAAGAGCCTTGGCAAAGTCATACATCTTTTCGGCGACCATCAGGCAACTGTCGGCAAAATCCTTATCGTAGGGTGCGTAGTCTTTGCCGAGAATGGCGAGGCCGGCCGCAATCTGCCCAGAGATATTGGAACCCAGCTCTCCCAAGCGGATGTCGCGTTCATGGGGGCCTCCGCGATTGGAGACGGTGACAAGGTCTTGAACTTCGGGGCGTCCCCAAAATCCGTGGTCGCTTCCGAAATTGCCCACGGAAACAGGCATATCGTCTATAACGCCATTGGCAACGCGGAACGCCCTCAAGAAAAAGTCGGCTCCGTGCTTTGCCTCGCGCAAAACATCGGGAACATTGTCCGTCTCTACAAATTCGGCATGGTTGTAAGCGTAGTGGTCTACGTCCTTGGCCGGGTTGGTGGCCGACATCACGGCGAGCGCCATAAAGGCGAATGCCTGCGTCTGCGATTCCTTCAGGTGGTCGCCGCAGTCGTACCAGCCGCCTTGCAGGTCGCCGGCCTTTGGCGAAATGCCGCTTGTGGTGACGGCACTCGTTCCTAAAACGATGCTTCCCGCGCCATCTTGCACGTGGCTTGGCCCATGGAACCAGGACTCCGAATTGCCGCTGCGCTGGATTCCGAAGAACTTGAGCGTGGCATCCTTGGCCATGGTGTAAACTTCGTCGCTAATAATGAAGGTACTCGAAAGGTCTTCGCCAACCCTGATCCGCAGGCGTACATTGGCTGGCACAGATCCAGGGATGTACCCAATACATAGTTTGCCTGCTGTGCCCGAGAAATCGACCTTGTAGCGTTTACTGTCGTTTGTTGTGGCGTCGGTGCCTGCAATAATAGTCCAGTCGCTTGTGGCTGTGGCACCACTAGGGACGAAGTTTCCCGTGATTGGGGTACTGAGCGACCTGCCGATTGCATCGACCACTTCGAATTCGGTCTGATTTCCTATGTAGTAGAACCTTTTTTCGGGGTCGCTTTCGAGATAACCCGCCTGGTTTACGCGAATGGGGGAAATTTTACTGTTGATGGCGTCGAGATAGGCTTGGTCCAAGGTGTCGGGCATCAGAGCGGCCGGCATGAAGCTTTCTGGTATGGCTTGTTTGGGGAGCATGCCCGTTTTCTGGGTGATGGTGGTGTCGAACGTTTCGAACACTTTTTCGTCCCAGCTCAATGGCCATGTAGGCCGAATCATGTCGTATGGAGTAGTGGCCCCCAAAGCCGCCGAGGCCGAAAATGCCGCAAGCGCAGACGCGGCCATGATCGACTGAACTTTATTCCCCTTCCTCATAATCACCTCCAGGAGCGACCTAAGGTAATTATAAGTAATGTTGCACTAACCTTCAAGTAGTTTATTCGTACTTTTGGGCCGGTACCGGATCAAGTCCTCATTTTTTCATCTTGCAGCAATTTCTCGAATAGTGGGCGATATCCCGTGTGTTCTGGCTCGTCTGTGTTGCTAAGGCGACCATCCCCGCAGAAACATCCGGCGTGTTTTCCGCCGCAATGTAGTCCTTCATCTGCTTAAAAAGACGGATAAGGGCCTTGCTCTGAGCGGTCGCCTGTTCGCCCTTGAGAACCGTCATGAGCATGTAGATGCCCTGCTCCGTGAAGGCGTAGGGCATGACATTGACCCCTCGAATCGTGTTATGCCCCAAAATATGCCGAAAAATTATG
>CACXIR010000067.1 GCA_902767785.1 Fibrobacter succinogenes
GGAAAGTTCACTTTTTTTTGAAAAAAATCGCTATATTGGAATGCATGCTGAAGAAGTTGGAAGATTACCGGAAATACTTGGAAGGCCTGGTTTCGGAGGGGAAGCCTCTGAGCTCCGAAGAGTTGCTTTCCGTGCGGACTCATATCGGTTTCTTTCAGCATGAACGCCTGGTCCATGAACTTATCCTTATTTTGTTCGCCCTGCTTACGGTGGGGGGATTTTTCTTTTTTCTGGTGGTGCCGGAAATTTTGGTTCTGGTGCTGGACATTCTGTTTTTATGCTTACTTGTTCCTTATATCAGGCATTACTTTGGGCTTGAAAACGGGGTGCAAACCCTTTACGAACAGTATTCTAGGCTAGAAAGCCTCTGATTATTCCAATTTGGAATAGTTTTGTTTGGAATTGCGGCGGACCCCGCAAGAGGTTCCTTTTAATATATATTGGTGTCAATAGGGATATATATGCGGTTGTTCGACGAGCATGCGGTTTTGCGGTTTGCACTTCTTTTTTCGTGCTTCCTTTTTGCGGCGTTTATTCCTGATATTCTCAACTTTTCAGAACGCCCCCTGAATTTTATCCCCTATTTTACGTCAATTGTGTTCTTGGCGTATGTGTCGCTTTTTTACAGGTTCCCCATACTGGGCAACACCAAAAAAATGCGCGACGATGTGGATATCCCCGAAAAAGTGGAAAGCACTTCTGTTCGCGATTATGAAAAAGACCTTTCCGAAAAGGACGAACTGTTCAAGATGCTGGTGGATGTGTCGTCAGAAGGTTTTTGGACCTTTGACGTTCCCACAGGAAAGGTCTACTGGTCTAGCCGCGTGGCGAAGTTTCTGAACATTGGCTCCGCTTCCATTGTGGATACTTTCGACACCCTCAAAGGCAATGTCTTGGAAAGCGATTGGTCCGTCTTCAAGGAACGTTTCTCTCGTTCCCTGGAGGACAATGTGCAGTTTTCGGTGAAGATGAGGCTGCTGAATGTTCCCAAAGATGGCTCTGCCGAGATTCTTGTGTCGGGAAGGCCACAGTGCAATGGCGAGGGCCGCCCCATTCGCGTAATCGGCTCCATTACCACGGCTGCGGAGCAGGCCGAAAGCAGCCGCCAGTTCTATGCCTATCGCGACGCCCTTACTGGGGTTTACAACCGCAAGTTCTTCTTGGACAAGCTGAAGGTTGACGTAGACATGGCCGCACAGCGTCCGGACTACACTTTTGCTGTACTGCTTTTGGACATAGACAGCTTTGGCGCCATCAATGAGTCCTATTCCATGAATTTTGGCGATAGCGTTCTGAAGATTGTCTCTGACCGCATCCGCTCCTCTTGCAGGGATAATGACTGTGTTGCACGCATAGGACCCGACGTTTTCGCTGTGGTGCTGCACGATATTGATGGCAAGAATTCCGACGAAGAATTGATGCCTACGGTAAAGCGGCTCCATAACAAAGTAAAAAGCCCTATTCAACTTGACGGACGCGAACTTTACATAAGCGTTTCCATGGCGGTAGTGGTGAATCGCGACGTGGACTGCGTGGAAGACCTGCTTTCCAATGCGACGGCAGTGCTTCGCGACTTGAAGAAAGGCGGCAACCATGGCGGTATCCAATTCTTTGCGGGCGGCATCCGTGAAAAAGCCATGAAGCTTTACAAGCTGGAGTACGAAATCCGCCGTGCCATCCAGGCCCAGGAATTCGTTTTGGTTTATCAGCCTATCATTGATGTGGTGCAGGGCAATCGCATTTCAGGATTTGAAGCCCTCGTTCGTTGGAACAATTCGGAACATGGGGTAGTGTCTCCTGCGGAGTTCATCCCCCTGGCGGAGGAAACGGGGTTGATTGTTCCCATGGGTGCGCAGATTTTGCGCATGGCCTGCGAGCAGACCAAGAAGTGGGTGGATATGGGCTACACCGACATTCGCGTGGCAGTGAACTTCTCTGCAAAGCAGTTTACCCTGGACAACATGGTGGACGACGTTAAACGGGTTTTGACGGAGACACAGCTGAATCCCAGGAATTTGAAACTGGAAATCACGGAATATACGGCCATGTGCGAAGTGGAAAAGGCTATCGACATTATGCGGGCCCTTTCCAACATGGGTTTGCAGATTTCTATAGACGACTTTGGAACGGGGTATAGTTCTCTCTCTTACTTGAAACGTTACCCAGTCCATACTTTAAAGATGGACAAATCCTTTATTGACCACATTGCAGATGACGAAGAAGACGCTACTTTTGCAAGGATGGTGATAGGGATTGCCAACACCCTGAACTTGGACCTGATTGCCGAGGGAGTGGAATCGGAAGAACAGCTGCAGTTCTTGAAGCGGGAAGGTTGCCGCTATATCCAGGGCTACTACTTTAGCAGGCCTCTGACTCCAGACAAGGCCCTGGAATACATGCGTGAACATTATTCCGACAAAGTGGCGGTAGAAAGTTAAAAGTGTCGCCTTGAGTGCGTCCACGCTGTCATCCTGAGCACGACAACAGCGTCATTCTGAGGCTGAAAGCCGAAGAATCCAGGCCCGCAGTCTTTCAGTCTTTTTTATCTTTATATCAGATGTCTGGAAAAGTTTACTTGATTGGTGCAGGTCCCGGAGATCCGGGACTTTTGACTTTGCGAGGGAAGGAGCTTCTCGAAAAGGCCAACGTGGTGGTGTATGACCGTTTGGTATCGCCTGCCATTTTAGGATTTTGCAGTCCAAAGGCAAAAATGGTGGATGTAGGCAAAATGCCTACGCACCACAAGGTCAAGCAGTCCGAAATCAATAAGCTTTTGGTGCAATATGCAGGGGAGTATCCTTCGGGCGTTATTGTACGCTTAAAGGGCGGTGACCCTTTTGTGTTTGGTCGCGGTGGCGAAGAAGCCATAGAACTTGTGGCCGCAGGCGTTGAATTTGAGGTGGTGCCGGGAATTACTTCTGCAATTGCCGTGCCTGCCTATGCGGGAATCCCCGTGAGCCACCGCGGCATTGCTACCAGCTTCCATGTGGTTACTGGACACGAAAAGTGCGACGTCACCTTGAACGAAGCGAAGGATCAAGACTCGAAGTTTTCTCTAGACTTTGAAGCCTTGGCCCGCTGCCCCGGCACCCTCATATTCCTGATGGGCATTGCCAACATGGACTTTATTGCCCGCCGGCTTCTGGAGTGCGGCAAGGACCCGAAAACGCCCCTCGCTTTTATCGAGAAGGGAACCACCCCGTACCAACGCACCGTCATGGCGACACTAGAGACGGCGGGCGAGGTCATTGCCCGCGAAAACGTCACGGCTCCTGCCATAACGATTATGGGCGGCGTGGTGGAACTCGGCAGCAGCCTTGCCTGGAAAAAGAACTTGCCCCTTTCGGGAAAACGCCTGGTGGTGACTCGAGCCGCAAAACAGGCTAGCGGAATTTCTGCAAGGCTTTCGGCCCTCGGTGCCGAAGTCGTCGAGACCCCGATGATAGAAACCCGCACGTTGGAGTGCCCGTATGCCATTCCCGCCCATTCGACAGGCTCAGGGCAGGCTCCGGCGGGGATCTCCTTCGATGACTTGGTAAACTTCGACCTTCTGGCTTTTACCAGCGTGAACGGTGTGGAGAGCTTTTTTACGCAGCTGATTGCCTCTGGCCGCGACGTTCGCGAACTTGCGGGCAAGAAAATTGCTAGCGTAGGGAAGATTACGGAGAAGAAATTGCTGGAACGCGGCATCCGTTGCGATTATGTTCCCGAGGACCATACCGGCGAAGGATTGGGAAAGTTGCTTGCAGAAAAAAGCACCGCTTGCGAGTTGGACGAATCCCGCATTTTGCTCCTGCAAGGCAACCTTGCGGATGACACTTTGCTCAATCTTTTACCTAGGGCCACCCGTTGGGTGGTCTATGAGACGCTCCCTGTTGCAGAACTCCAAGAATGGAAAAAAGATGCCGTAGCCTCTGCCGATGCAGTTGTCTTTGCCAGCACCAGTGCCGTAGAGAATTTTGTTAAATCCATGCCGCAAAAAAGACCACATACCTCTTTTTGCATAGGACGCATGACGGAATCGGCTGCCTGCAAGCATGGCTTTGAAACAGTAGTTTCTGATGAAACTACCATGGATTCCTTGGCCAAGAAAATTGTGGAGTATTATTCGTGAAAGCCATCTTGATTATTGCGCATCACTGCATTCTGCCTGGGGCTTACAGGGGGTTTGAAGAAATCCTGGACAAGCTTCATCACGAAATGCCGGGAACTCGCGTGGCCAGCACGAGCCTTTTAGATTTGGAAAACGACTTGCGTACGATTTTACGCGAAGATGTGGAATCGGTGACTCTTTTGCCATTCCTGCTATTGAATGGTCAGCATGCAAAAAATGACGTGCCTCGCGTCGTGTCCAAAGTGCAGGCGGAATTTCCGCATATTCCCATAACGCTTTTGCCTTGTCTCGGGGATTGGAGGGAATTTGCCGATATGGTGGTGGGTGGCCTGGCTAGCGCCCAACGCACGTCTTCAGATTCCTCGGCCTCCCATCGTTACGCTCCAGGGTCCCCTCAAGATGAAGTGGATCGGGCGGCGCTCTTCTCCATAGAACTCAATTTGGAAGGCCGTAGCGTCCTGGTGGTGGGGGGAGGCCATATCGCGCTCCGCAAGGTGAAAACCCTTTTACCCACGAAGTCACGCATTACAGTGGTGGCTCCGCAATTTGATTCGGAGTTTCTCAAGTTGGAGGAGTCTTCCCACGTGACTTTGATTCGCCGGGCCTATGATCCGCAAGATTTGCGTGGCGTTTTTATGGTGTTCATCTGTACCGACAAGCCGGCCGTGAATGCCCAGGTGAGTAATGATGCCCATTCTCGGCGAATTTTGGTAAATAACGCCTGCGACTACCTAGATGGCGATTTTATCGTACCTGCTCGCCTGGATTTTGGAAAAAATGTAGCCGTCACGGTTTCCACGCAGGGCCGGGCTCCCTCTCTTGCCAAAAAGCTTAAACAGAAAATCCAGAGGGAATGGGCAGAGGGCCTGGAACAGGCGGAACAGGATTTTTTTGTTAATATTGAACGGGAGGTATGACCATTATGATTAAACGTCCACGCAGACTTCGCAAGAATGAAACCATCCGTAACATGGTTGCGGAAACTGTAATCAGCTCCGCTTCTTTGGTTTACCCTTTGTTTGTGATGGAAGGTTCGGGCATAAAGGAAGAAATTCCTTCTATGCCTGGCCAGTACCGTTTTTCCATAGATGAACTTCTAAAAGAAGTGGAATCCTTTGCTTCCATTGGGCTTAAAAGTGTTCTGCTTTTTGGCATTCCCGACTTGAAAGACGAAATGGCCAGTTCCGCCTACGATGACGACGGAATTATACAGCGTGCGGTTCGCGCCTTGAAGGCCAGGTTCCCAGAACTTTATGTGATTACCGATGTGTGCCTGTGCGAATACATGAGCCACGGACATTGCGGAGTGGTGAAGGATGGCGACGTGGATAACGACACTACTTTGGAATTGTTGGCAAAGACGGCCCTTTCCCATGCCGTTGCCGGTGCCGACATGGTGGCTCCCAGCGACATGATGGACGGCCGTGTGGCGGCTATCCGTGAAAAGCTAGATGAGAATGGGTTCAAGAATACTCCGATTATGTCCTATAGTGCAAAATTTGCCAGCGCCTATTACGGACCTTTCCGCGATGCTGCCGATTCCGCCCCCCATTTTGGCAACCGCAAGGGATACCAAATGGATGTACGCAACAGTCGTGAGGCCTTGCGGGAGGTGGAGCTGGACATAGAAGAGGGTGCGGATATCGTAATGGTAAAGCCTGGGCTTGCGTTCTTGGATGTTGTTCGCCAGACTGTCGAGGTCAGCGATGTGCCGGTAGCAGTGTACAACGTGAGTGGCGAATACGCCATGGTCAAGGCTGCGGCCCAAGCGGGTTGGATTGATGAGGATGCTGTTATTCGCGAGAATCTGGTGGCCTTTAAGCGTGCCGGGGCGGATATCATCATTACCTACCATGCCAAGGAAGCTCTGGAAAAGGGACTCCTGAACTAGGATTTTTCTTTGATGAATCACGATAAAAGCGAAAAGCTGTTTGCCGAGGCGAAGACATTGATGCCCGGTGGCGTGAACAGTCCCGTCCGGGCCTTTGGAAACGTGGGGGCTACGCCTCCCTTTATAGCACGTGCCAAGGGCAGCCACATATACGATGTGGACGGAAACGAGTACATTGACTATGTGGGAAGCTGGGGTCCCATGCTCCTGGGCCACGCTCACGATGCGGTTATCCGTGCGGTGGCAGACACCGCTAAGAACGGCCTTAGCTTTGGCGCCCCCTGTGGCTTGGAATCGGAACTTGCCAAGCTGGTGATGAGTCTTGTTCCCAGCGTGGAGATGATCCGCATGGTGAACAGCGGCACAGAGGCCACCATGAGTGCCATCCGGGCGGCTCGCGGGTTTACCGGCCGTGACAAGATTGTGAAGTTCGAGGGCTGTTACCACGGCCATAGCGACAGCCTGCTGATTAAAGCCGGTTCCGGCATGCTGACCACGGGCAAGCCCAGCAGCAAGGGAGTCCCCGCAGACCTGGCCAAGTACACCCTGACGCTGCAGTACAACGACGTGGCGGGTGTAAGGGAACTTTTTGAAAAGGTTGGCGACGAAATCGCCGGCGTGATTGTGGAGCCTGTGGCCGGGAACATGGGGGTGGTGCCTGCCAAGCTGGAATTTTTGCAGGCCCTATCCGAAGAAACCAAGAAGCACGGTGCCCTGTTGATTGTGGACGAGGTGATGACGGGTTTCCGTGTGGGCATCCACTGCGCTCAGGGGCTGTACGGCATCAAGCCCGACCTGACCACTTTCGGCAAGATTATCGGCGGCGGCATGCCTGTGGGTGCATACGGTGGCCGCCTAGACGTGATGCAGCAGATTGCGCCTCTGGGTGGAATCTACCAGGCAGGAACGCTTTCGGGAAACCCGGTGGCTATGGCGGCAGGGTTAACGACCATGCGTGAACTCAATGCTCACCCTGAATACTACGTGCATGCCGAGGCCATGACAAAGCGGTTGCTAGAGGGGCTGAAGGGTGCTGCTGCATCGGCGGGAATTGCCCTTGCCTCTAACCAGGTTGGTTCCATGGGGTGCATCTTCTTTACCGAGGGTCCGGTACAGTGCTTTGCCGACGTGCAAAAGTCCGATCTGGATTTGTTCCGCAGGTATTTCCTGGGCATGCTGGATGAGGGCATCTACCTGGCACCCAGCCAGTTCGAGGCCATCTTCGTGAGCGCCGCCCATACGGAAAGCGACATCGACAGGACTGTCGATGCCGCTAGGAAAGTTTTTAAGAATCTTTAGGATTCAGCACTGTTGTCAGCCGGAGCCTCTACCTTTTCGGCAGCGGCGTTTTCTGCAGACTGTTCGGCAGCCTGAGCTTCGGCGTTCGCCTCGGCATCCTTGTCGCGGATAGTGGCGCGGCGGATCTTTCCGCTGATGGTCTTGGGCAGTTCCGTCACAAAGTCGATGATGCGGGGACTCTTGTAGCTAGCCGCAATCTTCTTGGTGAACAGCTGGATTTCCTTGGCCAGTTCTTTGGAGGCCTCGTAGCCCTTCTGGAGTACGATGGTGGCCTTGACGGCTTGGCCGCGGTCCTTGTCCTCCACGCCCGTCACCGCCACTTCCAGCACGGCGGGGTGCTTGTGGATGACTTCTTCCACTTCGAAGGGGCTGATGCGGTAGCCGGAACTCTTGATGAGGTCGTCGTTGCGGCCCACGAACCAGTAATAACCGTCCTTGTCGCGGGTTGCGGTATCGCCGGTGTGGTACACTCCGCCCTCGAACACCTTTTCGGTGCGTTCCGGGTCGCGGTAGTAGCCGCCGAACATGCCAAAGGGCTTGCCCTGATCAATCTGAATAATCAGTTCGCCCACTTCGTCTACGCCGCAGGGCTTGCCTTCGGCATTCACGATTTCCATGCGGTAGCCCGGAGAAGGTTTTCCCATGGAACCCGGGCGAGGTTCGCTGAATCCGAAGTTTCCCGTGGTAAGAGTAAGTTCTGTTTGGCCGTAGCCCTCTTGCATGCGGATGCCCGTCTGTTCGTAGAACCTATTGTAAATGTCAAGATTCAGGGCTTCGCCTGCGGTAGTGCAGTACTTTAGGCTAGAGAGGTCATACTTGCTAATGCCGTGCTGCAAAATGTAGCGGTACACGGTAGGGGGCGCGCAGAATGTGGTCACCTTGTATTCCGCCATCTTTTCCAGGAGTTTCCCCGGAATAAAGACCTTCATGTCGTAGGTGAACACGGCAGAACCCGCAATCCACTGACCGTAAATCTTGCCCCACAGGGCCTTGGCCCAGCCGGTTTCAGCAACGGTCAGGTGACGGCCTCCGTCCACCACGTGCTGCCAGTACTTGGCGGTCACAATGTGGCCCAGGGGGTAGGTAAAGGTGTGGGCCACCATTTTGGGGTTGGAGCTGGTGCCGCTGGTAAAATAGACTATCATGATGTCGTCGTTCTTGACGGCGTCTTCTCCCGTGGGCCGCGGGAAACGGGCGGGGAAAATTTCGTAGTCGTCGTAGAAGCTGACCCAGTTTTGGCGGGCGGTCTGGCCCACGGTCACCAGTTTTTCTACGGAGGCACATTTGGCCTTGGCCTTGTCGATTTCTTTTTGCAGGGCAGGTTCGTCGTAACTCACCACCATCTTGACTTCGGCGGCGTTAAAGCGGTATTCCAAGTCTTCGGCGGCCAGCATGTTGGTTGCCGGGATGGCAATGGCGCCAATGCGGTGCAGTGCCAGCAAAAAGAACCAGAACTCGTAACGGCGGCGGAGGATGAGCATCACCCGGTCGCCCTTCTTGATTCCCTGCTCCACCAAGAAGTTTGCGGTACGCTGGGAGGCCAGGGAAAGGTCCTTGAAGGTGAAAATATGACTTTCGTCTTCGTCGTCGCACCATACCAGGGCTTCGCGCTTGGGTTCTTCTTTGGCGTATTCGTCCACCACGTCGTAGGCGAAGTTGAAATCGTCGGGGATGGTTATTTTGAAGTTGTTGTATAGGTCTTCGTAAGAACTGTATTCTGTACGGGATAGAAACTTGTTCAGTATCATGTCTTGAATCCGTGGTTGTGGGCCTTAAAGATCCCGATACATGATTTTTTCGCGCATGGTGGAAATGTACCGCACCATGTTCAGAATTCGCTTTTCGCCGATGGTCCTGAAATCCTTGTCGTGGAACACCAGGCGGTGAACTCCACCCGGAAGGAGCATCTTGAGGCAGGCGTGGGTCTGGGCGATTCCCAAGAGCGGGGTGGGTACAATGGAAAAACTGAGCGTGCCGGAACGGAATTTCTTGATCTTTCCGTCCACCTTGCGGTAGATTCCGTGGTAGTCTTCGTAGTAGTCGAAAATTTCCAGGGCCTGTTCCTTCAAGAACTTGTTGCCAAACCAGATGGGGGGGATAAATCCCGAGGGCTTGCCCGTGCCGTGGGCCTTCCACAGGGCTAGGCTGCGTTTGAGAAGCGCTTGGGTAAAGCGTTCGTCAATGCCTGCGAATTCCGCCTCGTTGTTGGAAATCATAAGGGCCAGTTTCCCTTGGAGGCTGCGCTTCAGGGAAAGGTCCGCCCGGTGGCGGGCTCCATGGAGCATGATTTCGTAGCCGTCTTCCACGAACTTTTCCAGTTCCTCGCGGAATTCTTCTGCCTCGGACTCCGGTGCCGCCCCGAAGGAGGGAATCACGGCGATACTGATGGGGGAACCCGCCGCCTCCGCAATCTTGCGGATGTGGTTGCGGGTCCTCTTGAAGTTCATGACGCTAAAGCTGTGGTAGCACAGGATAAACTTCTTCTTCTTTTGGAAGGTGGCTTCGGCGGCTTGGATGTCGGCGATGTCCTTGTTGTGTTCCATGGAAACTCCTAGCGGTCGTCGCGGTTAGAGGAATAGTTTTCCTCTTCTAGCTTTTGAGAGATAAAGAGGTGGTAGAAAAAGAATAAGACTGCCGTCAGTGCGGAAATCTTGAGCCAGGATTTGAAAAGCCAGTCGGACATACGACGCTCCTTGATTTGTACGGCATGGATGCCGCTTAATAAAAGGTACAAAAAAGCCCCGTAAAAATGTAGCGGGGCTTCTTTGATTGTCCTGGTTATGCTAAATGGTTTCCATGGAGGCCACGTCGGCGTTGTAGTCCACGCCTTCCACGTCGAAACCGTTGGTGGCCAAGAAATCGTGGCGGTAGCCTTCCAGGTCGCCAACCTGGGCGAAGTTTTCCTGGGTGATGGTGGCCATGCGCTTCTTGACTTCTTCCTGGACCTTGGGGTCCATTTCCCAGTCGTCGATGCGGATGAGGTGGTTTTCGTCGGTGGGAACGGCACTACCGGTGTAGAGGCGTTCGGCAAACAGGCGTTCCATCTGCTCGATGCAACCTTCGTGGCTGCCCTGTTCCTTCATGACCTTGAATAGCACGGACAGGTACAGCGGGATGATGGGGATGACCGCGCTGGAGCGGGTTACCAGGCCTTTGTTCACGGACACGTAGGCTTCGCCCTTGAGGCTTGCCTGGAGTTCGGCATGGAGTTCCTTGGCGGTCTTTTCCAGGTGCTTCTTGGCACCACCGATGGTTCCGTCACGGTAGATGGCGTGAGAAAGGCTGGGGCCGATGTAGGAGTAGGCCACTGTCTTGACGCCTTCGTTCAGCACGCCCGCGGCGGCGAGCTGCTTAATCCAAAGTGCCCAGTCCTCGCCGCCCATCACCTTGACGGTGTTGGCTGCCTCTTCGGCAGTGGCGGGTTCTGCGCTGATGGTGCTGATCTTGCCGGTCATGCAGTCGATGGTCTCGCCGGTGAAGGTCTCGCCGATGGGCTTCAAAACGCTGCGGTACATTTCGCCGGAATCCGGGTCTACGCGGACGGCGGAGGCCACACTGTAGATAATCAGGTCAATCTTTCTGCCCATCTGTTTTACGGTTTCGATGACCTTCTTGCGCATATCGTGGGAGAAGGCGTCGCCGTTGAAAGTGATGGACTGGAGACCGGCGGCCTTGGCTTCGCGGTCAAAGGCCATGTTGTTGTACCAGCCGGGGGTGCCGCTTTTTTGACGCGGAGAGTCGGCACCTTCCTTTTCGAAGGAGATGCCGATGGTATCGGCACCGAATTCGAAGGCGGCGGATATACGGCTTGCAAGCCCGTAGCCTGTGGAGCAGCCTACCACGAGGACTGTTTTCGGGGCGGCCTTGGGCTCGCCACGTTCGGCTTTCTTCTTCTGCACGTACTTGATTTGACGGACCACGTCGGCGGCACAGCCTGCCGGGTGGGCGTTGACGCACATGTTGCTACGGATCATAGGTTGAATAATCATTGTTTTTCCTTTTTTTGTTAATCTTAAAATTTTTTACCCGTTGAACTTCTTGATGACTACTACGCCGTTGTGGCCGCCGAACCCAAGCGAGGCGGAAACGGCCACGTCGATGCTGCCTTCTATGCCCTTGTGGGGAACGTAATCCAGGTCGCAACCCTCGTCGGGATTGTCCAGGTTCTTGGTGGCGGGGTAGAAGGAGTCGCGGATGGCAAGGGTGGAGGCTATGGCCTCGATGACGCCCGCGGCGCCGACGCAGTGGCCGGTGACGCTCTTGGTGCTGGACACTTTGATTTTGTAAGCGTGTTCGCCCAGTGCGATTTTCAGCATCTCGGTTTCGGTTAGGTCGTTCAGGTGGGTGGATGTGCCGTGGGCATTGTAGTAGTCCACATCGGCAGGCTCGATGCCAGCATCCTTCATGGCGCGGGTCAAAGCCTTTGCGCAGGTCTCTCCGCCCGGGCGGGGGCTGGTGATGTGGTAGGCGTCGGCAGAGGCACCGTAACCGGCCAGTTCCGCATAGATCTTGGCGCCGCGGGCTTTGGCGTGTTCCAGTTCTTCCAGGACCATCACGGCACCGCCTTCGCCCATGACAAAGCCGCTACGGTCTTTGTCGAATGGGCGGGACGCCTTTTCGGGGTCGTCATTAAACTTGTCGGTCAGGGCGTGCATGCCCGCAAAACTCTTGATGGAGTACTCCGTAATGCCGCTTTCGGAACCGCCGGCCAGGCACACGTCCAAGCGTCCGGACCGGATGTTATCCAGGGCGACCCCGATGGCGTCGGTGCCAGAGGCACAGGCGGTGCACACCGTATGGGCCATGCCC
>CACXIR010000068.1 GCA_902767785.1 Fibrobacter succinogenes
CAGAGCGCAGGACTTGCCCAGGTGACGGCTCTTGAGGTAAGAGGTCGGGTAGAGCATTTCCTGCATGCCGGGGCCACCCTTCGGGCCTTCGTAGCGGATCACGACCACGTCGCCAGCCTTAACCACCTTCGGGTCGAGAATGCCCTTCACGGCATCTTCCTGGCTTTCGAATACCACGGCGGGGCCGGTGAACTTGAAGATGGATTCATCGACGCCGGCGGTCTTCACGATGCAGCCATCGACGGCGAGGTTACCGTACAGAACAGCGAGGCCGCCGTCCTTGGTGTAGGCGTGTTCGCCATCGCGGATAGCGCCCGTGGCGCGGTCGAGGTCGTGGTCCGGGTACATGAAGTTCTGGGAGAAGGCGACCAGGTTGTACTTGCGGCCGGGGCCAGCAAGGTAGCGCTGCTTGGCTTCGGCGGTCGGGTTACGCTTGAGGTCGTTCACTTCGAGGGCTTCGCCCATGGTTGCGGCGTGAACGGTCTTTGCATTCTTGTGGATAAGGCCCATGCGGTCCAGTTCACCGAGGATACCCATGATACCACCGGCGCGGTTCACGTTTTCAACGTGGATGTTGTGAACGGTGGGGGCCACCTTGCAGATGCACGGCGTGTTGCGGGAGAGGCGGTCGATGTCCTTCATGGTGAAATCGACGCCTGCTTCCTGGGCCACGGCCAGCAAGTGGAGCACGGTGTTGGAGGAGCCGCCCATGGCGATGTCGAGGCGCATGGCGTTTTCGAAGGCGTCCTTCGTGGCGATGCTGCGCGGGAGGATGCTGTCGTCGTTCAAGTCGTAATACTGGTGGCAGAGTTCCACGATGCGCTTACCGGCAGCTTCGAAGAGCTTCTTGCGTTCGGCGTGGGTCGCGACGATGGTGCCGTTGCCGGGCAAGCTGAGACCCAAGGCTTCGGTAAGGGAGTTCATGGAGTTTGCGGTGAACATGCCGGAGCAGGAACCGCAAGTGGGGCAGGAGTTCGCTTCGATGGCGGCCACTTCTTCGTCGCTGATGGTGCTGTCGGCGGAATCGATCATGGCGTCAATCAGGTCGAGGGCGCGGTCCTTGCCGTCCTTCGTGGTCACGTGGCCGGCTTCCATCGGGCCGCCGCTCACGAAGATTGCCGGAATGTTGAGGCGCATGGCGGCCATGAGCATACCCGGAGTCACCTTGTCGCAGTTGGAGATGCAAACCAGGGCGTCGGCGCGGTGGGCGTTGGCCATGTATTCGGTGGAGTCGGCAATCAGGTCGCGGCTCGGAAGGCTGTAGAGCATGCCGTCATGGCCCATGGCGATACCGTCGTCTACGGCGATGGTGTTCATTTCCTTTGCGACACCGCCCGCGGCTTCGATCGCGCGGGCGACCACCTGGCCCAAGTCCTTCAGGTGAACGTGGCCCGGAACAAACTGGGTATAGCTGTTCACCACGCAAATCACCGGCTTGCCAAAGTCTTCCACCTTGGTTCCTGTTGCGTGCCAAAGGGCGCGTGCACCGGCCATTTCACGGCCTTCCATAGTCTTGAGCGAACGAAGTTTCGGCATAATTATTCCTTGTGTTTAAAAGATGTCATCCTCGTGAGAGAATGTCGTCCCCGCGCAGGCGGGGATCTCCTATACGTTGCACGATAATGTAGCAAAAAAGGGGGAGGGGCGCTCGAATGCAAGAAAAAAACACCCGCCTTGCGGCAGGTGCTTTATGGAGGTTAATGCAAATAGATTAGTATTTGTTGGAGAGTACGGACGGACACTCGATTTCCTTAAAGGAATGATTCGGGTTACCTGCTGCTTCCATGAAGTTGGCCAGGAACAAGCAACCTTCTTTGGCCTGCGTGTCGCTGCCAAATGAGGAATTGCACTTTTGAACAAGGCAGTTCTTTCTCCTTTCGTAAATGCCGTTGTCGTCGTAGCCTACAGATTCTTCGCAATCGCTCAGCAGGCCGCCTTCTCTTTTGCCCAAGTTTGTCCAGCCGTAGCCACTAGTTCCGTTGAACGCGCCAACGCCGCCACCGGGAATCATGATGTCGAACTGTCCATTACCAGCAACATCCCAACCGATGTTGGTGGTCATCACAATCAACTTTTTGCCTTGCAGCCTCTGATGGTTGGCCTTGGTCTCGTATTTTCCAGTACCTGTAAAGGTGAGTTCATAACATTTTCCGCAAGACTCGCTACCGCCATTGATTGCTGCAAAAGCAAATCCCATGCTGGAGCATCCGCTTACGGTAAACGGAATCTGGCTGAGGCAAGCTGCGGCCGGACCGCTTTCGCATACGCTCCGTGCGCTGTAATCCGTATTTTGGGTTTTTCCATTGTTGTTGCACTGCTTTGCAGGTCTGCCGATGCCGCCGTTCTTGGAGGCGTTCTCTGTCCAAGAACAGCTGGGCTTGCAGCCGTCCCAATAGCGTGTGGCCCAACCGGTGCCGTTGTGACCATTTTGCTTGTACTTGATGCTGGGGCATCCGTACGTCTCTTGCTGCTGGCTTGCGGAAGACTGGGCCGGCTGTGAGTAGTTATTTCCGCCGTTGCTGTTGCTGCTTCCGCCGTTGTTGTTGGTTCCGCCGTTGTTGTTGCTTCCACCGTTGTTGTTGCTTCCGCCGTTGTTGTTGCTTCCACCGTTGTTGTTGCTTCCGCCGTTGTTGTTGCTTCCGTCGTTGTTGTTGCTTCCGCCGTTATAGCTGCTTCCGCCGTTATTGTTCGAACCGGAATTGGAGCCGTCGTCGGAGCCGTTTCCATCAGGGTTGGAATTGTCCCCTTCGTTTGAAACTTGTTCGCAGTGGACCCTGTTTTCGTAGATTCCACCATATTTCAGGTTTCCGTACAAGTCCACTATGGTGGCCTCTTCCCGGTTCCATACGCCAATGGTATCACCTGCTTCGTTGGTTACGTTGTTGGATTCATCAAAGTACAAAGTACCCTTTGCTCCACTTATGTAGCAAATGGTTTCTCCACTATTGGCACCCACACCGGTGTTCGGGATGTCGACGTCCTCGGTGCAGTTCCAGGCAAAAAGTGCGGTCCCTGCGGCCAGCACAGACTTGATATACGGAAGCTTCATAAGACCTCTTGTTTTCCCAATACCCAAGCTAAAAATATATAAAAGCCCCCAAAATGTCTTGTAAAAAAGAGTTAAGGGTGATTTAGGTCAAAAAAAAGGGGACTTTTTGGGGGTGAATTTGCCAATGTATTCATTTTTTTACTAGAAGCCGGGCTATTTCGGCTTTGGTCCCCGCATGTTCAAGGGAATATTGCGAGCTTGTTTTGGCCTGACGAACATCATTGATTGAGCAAAGAAAACTCCCTGATTGGACTAATGAAAATTCGCATATTTAACGCAATTTTTGCGAAGAATGAAACTGGTTGGGCCGACATGGTACCCTGTTACCTTGTCTGTAAGCGTGTTTCGACCTCTGGGTCACACTTTTTTGCCCCAAATTGTAAAATTTCGCCATTTTTCGCCCCTTATGTAAAAAATTCTGAACTATAATCGGAAAAAAAAGTTATTTTAGACTAGACGGTGCATTCTGTGCCGGTTTTAGTGTATGGGAAGAGGTTATATGAATGCAGGTGTTCCGGCATCCGTGAAAAATTTAAGGCGACACTGCTCGGGCGTCACCCTGGTCGAGTTGCTTGTGGTGATTAGCATCATGGGCATACTTTCGGGAATTGGCGTTGCAGGTTTACGGAGCGCCGTGGCCAACGCCCGCATCAAAGATGCCGCCTTCAATATTGCTTCCTTTATGGAACGTACTGCAAACGACGCCCGGCGGTTGAGTACCACGCTGTGCGTTCTTCGCATGGATGCGCAAAAGCTGGTGACTTATGTGGGGGAATGTGCTACTGTCAAGGGTGCGGCCAACAAGAACGACCTTACAAAAACGGATAGTTTGATCTTGGATACCCCGAATAAGATTTTGCAAGATGGAGAGGTGACTGCGGTCGAGGCGCTTGGCGATGTGAACCTGGTGACCGACGGCGCGGAATTTAAACCGAGGCAGGGCCTCTCCGCCGCCCCTGCCAAGGGGTTCATTGCTGTGCAGTATGGCGGCGATGGACGCTATGGAGCGGCCGCCAAGACGAATATGAGGAATTCCTTTTTCCCGATGATGAAGTTTGATGAAGGAAATTGGTTCAAGTTGTAAGGTGAACGCAATGGTTATTCAGAAGATTGCAAACGCAACCCGCAAACGCGGCATAGGCATCCTGGAAGTCATGGTGGCCGCCTTGGTCCTTGGCATCTTGTACGCTGCCGTGTCCAACCTGCAAAAGGGAAACCGCGAAGCGCTTTTGCGTATACGCGGCCGCGACGGGGCTACGGAAGTTGCCCAGAACATTATTGATTCCCTGGGTATGCTCGGTCCTGCATACTTCACGGATGCGAACCTCCCTGTTGACGAGTTCGGCAACCTGTTGCCTTTGGACACCATCAGGGTGGCCCGCTCCTGGGAAGGGCAGCCCGGACTTGCCAAGAGTACCATGACCGTCAATTACAAGGTCATTGTGACCGTGTCTCGCGACGAAGACTACAGGGCGACAACCGGGACATTTCTGGATACGACCAACCATGTATTTGCAAAGCGCCTGGATGTGAAGGTCACCTGGCCCTTCAAGAACTCCACCCAGTCCATCATTGTTACGGGGGTAATCAGATGAAAAAAGGTTTCACCCTCATGGAACTCCTGGTCTACATGGCCATCGTGGGCATTATCGTGGTGGTTGCGGGCCAGGCTTTTACCAATTCCACCAAGTTCCGCGTTCGTACCCAGAATATGCTAGATGCGGCACAGGTGGCGGAAAACGCTGCCATGAATTTCAAGGCCGACGTATCGCAGATGGGAGCCAAGAGCTCCAGGGAGCAGGGGGATGCCGTTGGGGGTGCTTCTTACGGTGATTTGTTCAGTGAGGTCTACAAGGATGTGTACATGGATCCGGACAATCCCACGGTTACTTCCAGGGATTCCTCATCGTTTGAACTGATTACTACGGATAACGGCAGCGACAGCTTGTTTATACGATACGTGCGCTATGATGATGATGGCCACTATGCGGCGGTAGAAGAGTCGCACTGGTACGTGGAGGGGGACATCTTGAAGCGTGCCTGCCGTACGGTTGCAGGGGACAAGGAACATTCCTTCTGCTCGGAAGAAGATAGGGAAGAGGCCAAAAAAAATGCGGTAAACATTGCGACTGGAGTAAGGGAGTTCAAGGTCATCCCTGCCAGGCCGCACACCATTCTCAACGACACGATTCTGTTGTTTCCGCCAAACGCAAAGGACCTGGAAGATACGGCGAACCTGAGGTTCAGGCTCGCCCCCAGAAAGGGCGATGGTTTTGTAAATCTGGGTGTATCGAATACCTTGGGTGAAATTGGCGCTGCAGGAACGGGCCAGAAGTTGGGCGGTGCGTTGGGGCCATTCTTTTCGAATTTCAACAACGACACCGAGGAGTTGTTTGAAACGGACCAGCGAAAGGTCAACCAGGTTATTGCCATTGGCAACGTCAATGCCGACCCCGAGGACAACTGGAGCAATCTTTGCCGGTCCCAGTCTGGGAACTACGGAGGGCATTTGCATTTGGAAAAGAATACGGAGTATGAACTTTCCTTTAGCATGCCTTTGCCTTCTAGCGCCTCTGATAGAAGCCTCCTCTTTGTTCCTGGGAAAGACCACATGTCTGTGGGATTCCGCAATTTCTTTACGGGAAATCCTCCGAAAAAGGGAACCATTCAGTTGATAGACGACTTTATGTTCTTCCCGCCGCTGGACGTAAACAGGGGCGATGGAAGGAGGACCATGCGCTTTACCGTTTCGGAAAACATCGATTCCGTATGCATTGCTTTCACCTTCGCGTGCTATTCGCCCCTAGTCTCGCAGGGGATGCTTACTATCGATTCTCTGATTTTGCGCAAACTGCCATACATGGATGCCGACAGGTTCGAAGACGTTTACATCCCGCAGATTGCAGACAAGAAGAATATCAAGGCACTCATGCTCAAGTTGACAGTGATTAAGAGCGGTGAGACCGGTGTGGACTCTTTGGTTATTCCCATCCCCAGTAACGGCCCCAGGGATTAGGAGGGACTATGCAGTTAGTTAAAAGGCAAAAGATGAAAAGCGGTGTTTCTCTCATTACCGTCCTCCTGTTTATGCTGGTGGCTACCATTGCGGCTACCGCCACGTTCAAGTGGATCAACAGCGAGGGGCGTTCCAGTGCAAGCCGCATGTTGGAGCGGGCGGCCTACCAGAGTTCCATTGCGGGTATCGAGAACGCCCGTGCCTGGATGACATTCCACGCCAACGACGTGGGTGCCCTAATCCGCCAGTACTTGAGCGATGCCAACCGCGTGGTTGGCGGCGCAGGCAGGCAAAGCATAAATCTGGACAGCCGGCTTCGCCTCTTCCAACGCCCTGGGCAGGAATACCACGTGTGGCTTGCCGGCGTGAATGTGGAAAACTCGACTTACAAGCTTAAGATTATTTCTAGTGGCGAAGCCAGTAATGGCACACGCCACAACGAGGTGGCCATTTTTAACGTGGACGGACTTTATCAGGTGTCGGTTCCGCAGATAGAACACCATTCGCACATCAATTTTGATTTTGCCTATTATGGCGGTTCCTATACCTCTTCTGGAAAAACGGTGATGACATCGGGTGTGGTGAACGGAAGTTGGAGCGGCAACCCTCCGACTGTGGAGCGAAATTGGATTGTGACGGGAAACGCAATCCTGTCCGGAAGCGATTTGACCGTTGGCCAGACCGCATGTATCGGGGGTAATGCCTCTATCGAGAACAATGGTATAACCACTACGGATCTCTATGTGGGTGGTGCTTTTGATGGCCTCGTCAAAAGAGCCACGGGAAGCGTTTACTTTGATAAGTTTGCAAGACATACGGGAACAGGTTCCATGATCATAGACGGTAACCTTACCGTGAACGGCAAATATATTACTGCCCAGAACGCAAGTAACCGTGCCACTAGGGTGGGGGGGAATCTTTGCGTCTCTGATTCCGGCACTGTTGTTTCTGCAGGGACCTCGGACGTGTTCCAGGTGAGCGGAAACGTGTGGATGCCTGGCCCTCAGAATTTGTGGTATGGTTCAACGGATAGCTGCGTTTGCGAGGTCTTTGATAAGAGTAACAATGGAAGATTCCTTCGTACGGAAATCTGCAAAATGAACAACGGCTATCTGAACTATAATTGGCCCGAAGCGGGCTATATAGTAAAGTGCGGACGTTTGGTGGCTTCTAATGATCAGATGAACACGAACCAGGGGTCCTATGAAAAAATTATTTTGGGAGACTCTGCGTCAAAGGTCTTTATCAATAGTGCCCTTTCCTCGGCGGCGTATAGCTCGCTTAGGAGTTCAAAAACATTTAGAGAAACCAGCACCTACAAGAAAAATTGTCCGTCCAAGTTATCTTCGGATGATTATTGGAAGATAGAGGTGTATCCGGGATCTCGAGTTAAGAAATTTCCCGCTGATGATAAGAATATCTGTGGTTACTGGGGGAACCCGCATTGGGAGAGTTGGCTTGGTGGGGCTTACTATGTGAAGTATACGAAGGGGTGGGAAAATTGGTCGGGCGACAAGCCCTATATCTACAGCTCCGTGGGGACTGCTTCGGATAAATATGCAATGTATTATACCGGCGGTGTGACCGATGTGACCTTTGCCTTGTATAATCTGGAGAACTGGAAATATTATACTGCAGATTATAGCGATGCTGGCAACAAGAGGGAGATAAAAACGACATGTTCTGGCCACTGTGATGGTAATGGTGAGTGGTATGATTTTGATGGTTCTAATGGGTGGTTTAGAGATTTTACTCCCGATGCTAGCCAAATAGCTGAAAAATTTACTTCTCCGACCCCCGTCGGGGGGTATCTCGTGGGCGGTGAGATTTTTTATGACCAGAGTGCCTACAAAGGGTACCACTATGATAATGAAGGGAACAAGGCGACAGGGTCGCCCTATTGCAAGCATGGAAGTGATGACTTCCGCCCCGTTTGTGGCGTAACGCCGTGGTTCAAGGCAACAGGGACCGTGTTGAATTCCATGCCTACGGATAGGGAATTTACTTGTGCCGAATCCGTGATGCAGGATTGCTTTGACATTTGGGAACCGGCCAATGGTTGCGAGGGTACCAAGTTCTTTGTGGATGATCCCCTGGTTACCGCTTACGACGATTATGAGCCGTTTGCGCACGTGGGCTGTGCCGCAAATATTACAACTTGGCCACAAAGTGGTTTTGAAAAAAAGCTAAACGATTGCTATAGCGAAAACGCCTCAGACCCCAGCAAGAGGGAAACGAACCTTTACAATGGCTACCTGGTGGTTCACATAACCGGAAGCAATCCGGGATACAATTACGGGGTGGATGCGAGTACACCCTTGTCTGGCAAGTTTATAATCATCGTCGACAATCGAGTCAAGGCGCAGAACGGTTTCCCAAAGACCACTGCTGATTCAAAGGTATTCCTTTACCTTGAACAGGGGTCTGACAAAATTCAGGGAACCCTTGAACACTACTTCATTTACACCAAGGTGAACACCGGAACATCCGACCAGCTTAATCTGACAGGAACGTTGTACTCGCCGGCAGAGCTTTGCGTTACCAATCGTTTCCAGAGTTCAACCTTGACGTTTGATGCAGACCTTGTCCAGGATTTGACCGATGCAGGCGTTATTTGCCAAAACGACGGTAACAGCGGGTGTTCTCCGGCGGGTTCCGGCACTGGAAGCAGCTCCAGTGGCGGCGTTGTTAACCCGGTTATTATCAACGGAGGCAGGGATAGCTATTACATTTCCATGGCCCCGCAGCTGGGCGTGTCGGTAGAGACACAGTACGAAACCAGGGAGTCCCCGCCAGCGGATACGGCCCTGTCCGCGCCCCTGGATTCTTCGTTCATTATTTTGCCCAGAGTCATCTACTTGCCCAGGGACCCCTACGGCAAGCTTTCTGACTATTACAACGTGGTTCCCCTGAACGGCTCTACTGTGACCCAAGAGAGGGTGAACGTCCAATGCGCTCCGGTCCTTCCGACGGAAGGCAGCCTGTACGCTGGCGGGGTTCTTTTGGATGAACGAATTTACCGTTGTACCGGTTCGGCGGCTAACCATGCCAGCGTGCCGTTCTGGGTGGTTGCGAGCGGAACCTTGAGGGGAACTCCGCAGGTCTCGTTCGTGGAAGCGGTCCAGGAAATGGGTCCCACTGCATCGGCCCAGGTGCACGCCAATATTCCGCCCCACGCAAGTCCCTTGACGGTTCTTGTCGCATGCCCCATAATGCCCAGCGGCTGGTCCTACACGATGAACGATTCGCTAAGTCCGAGCATAAGCAACGGAACATGCTCGTTCCAGATTCAGGCAGGCATGGATGGCGAAGTAAGGCTGTTTAACGTGAACACCTCGTCAGCCAGCAACGGGACTGTTGTCTTCCAGTTGCTCGCAGGCGAGGGCTATGCCCTATCGTCACCCTTTACCTCTGAACTTCACGTATCCAATGTGGCGACCATTAACCGCGTAGACCCTTCGCCAGAGGAAATTGACGAGTATTGCAACAACAATCCCGAAGACTGCCCCGAAGCGGGACTTCGAGGTTCGGAATGGCCAGACTGCAACGTACAGCAGGAGTGGGTGGAGCCGAGTGCCAAAGGGTCCACCGTTGACCTCAACAACGCATGGACCGTCCCCGCAGGGGGTTCCGGTTCGCTGACCCTCGTCGAGAAGAGTCCTGCCCCTGCCGGCTGCGTGGTCATTATCCCGGTAACGGACAACTTTTTGCAGCGGGATACCATTGTCGCCGACCAGTACTACGAGCTAAAGGCCATTGCGAAGGCGAGAAAGAGCTCCGTCAAGGTTGGTTTCGTAGGCAATGTGGGATCGGGCAACAACCCCCACATAGTCATTGATGCCAACTCTCGCGTTACAACCTGCTACTACAACAATGTCAAGGACAGCGACCCCAAGGCTTGTACTGTAGACTTGTTCAGCGGGGAGACGGTAAACGTGTCCATCCAAAAGAGCAGTGGTGAAAACGAGAACTTCAACTACTGGAAGTGCGAGAACAATGGCGGCGTCACTTGCCCAACCACGGATCCCATTTCCAGTTCCGACTACCCGAGTTTCACCATAAAGGACAACAAGGCTGTTATTTTCGGCCACTTTGGCGAAGTGGACGAACACTGCTTCTTTGACGAGTTCAAGAGGGGTGGAGTGGAGTGTCAATCCAACGATGACCAATATTGCATAGACAAATGCGGAACCTTGTGCGTAGGCGCGGTTGACGCCGGTGGCAGCTTTACCAAAGCCAAATGGCACCTGGTGGCGGGTTCCTTGGACAACATCGAGGATTCCTACGAAAGCATTTCCATAGATAAGGCCGCCAATGGGGGCAGCAACCGCTCCAATAGGGATGCGGTGAAGGTCATGAGCACCACGCAGCCTGGCTTGCGCGGAACCCTCAAGGCCCTGGTCCAGTTGCCCAAGGCTACATCCAGCTATGGAAAAACAGCCTCTAATATTGCAAAGTCCGGGTTCATGCTCCATTCCAATGCGGCAGGCACCGAATTCCTGATGCTCAATGTGTTCGTGAATACCTCGGGTGAGCTGGAGGCGGATGTTTGCGTGGATGGCGGCACCGAGAGCTGCTTTGCTACGACGCCCAGGCGGAATGGAGATCCCCTGTCTGTAGCACCATCTTCCATGGTGATGGTGGAAGCCGTGATTACGGACACCAATACCATCGAGCTGACAGTATTCTCTGGCAACTACTACGGCGAGCCGGATACCTACACCAGTTCCATCAAACTATATGAGCTTTCTACCCTCTACATTTCTCGGGACCACGAGTACATTGGCTTCAGCATGGCTGACCCCAACTTCAAGATTTACGGCATAGGCTGGAGCAGCGAAGAATACGGTGCCGACGAATGCTGGGACACCTACCCGACGGTGAAGTGTTCCTTTGCCGCTAAGGCGGTTCAAGGGGTGATTCCCACCGATACCACGGTGGAACCCTGGGTTGGCCATTCTGGCTGGTTCGACAGCAAGAACTGCACTCCCGTCTATTACTACTACAACGGTACGGACGCCTGTAGCGGCCAGGAGGGCGTAGAGTCATCTTGTCCGGCTGAAGGGTACTATTTCAGTCAGACCGGTGCAGGGCAGCACGGCTACCGGGACAACGGCGTGGACGTCAAGGCAGCAAAAGCTTGGCTCAGCTGCGTTAATTCTGACGATCAGACTGTGGCGTGGTCCGCCGGGACGGAGAACCTTCGTGCCCATTGCGGATTGTTCTGGACGGGTAAGTTCACGGAATGCGTGAACCATGCGAACCTTGGCACCCTTTCCTCTGTCGGTTCTGAACTAGAAGGGACGATCACACTGACGGGTACGACCAACCTGCGTGCCGCCAAGCTGAACATAGTCCTCGAAAATCCGAACAGCAGCGAGGTTCTGGTGTGGCTGTTGAGTGAAAATGCCGCATGGGGCGCGAACGGCTTTGCCAGCAATGCGGTCCGGTTTACGGGTACAAACGCAAGTTTTGACGTGATGGAAACTTTTGCCGATGGAGCCCAGGGATTTGACCCCGAACACGTGAAGCAGGTGGTGGTCAAGAATGTGGGTGCCGACGCCGTGACCAATGTCTCGGTTACATCTTCGTGCAAGAACGCCGTGGGCATTTCCAATTGCCAGGTCGCCTACAATGAGCAAAGCGGCAAGTGGGAAGTCTCTGCCGACGTGACCAACAAGGACAAGGTTTCCTCTTACGCGGTGACAGGCCAGGTGAGTTCCTCTGACGTGGTCACCTCCACTTCTGAGCCAGGGGAATGGGCTGTCGACCGTGCTACTTGGAAGATTGACCATAACCCCTATGCTTCTTACCAGGGCAGTACATTTGACTTTACGGCATCTGTTACGAATGCCAGCGGCGAAACGTTATCCGCCTCTTGCGGGAGTGTGACTATTGGAAGCATTACATGCAGCAACTACTCGGCAAACAATGTCCAGAGCGGTGCTCCATGGCCTGCATCCGGTCTTTCTCCTCCGGTGAAGCGGCAAGAAATCGTTCATAGGCGGCACGGCAGTTGTCCGGCGTGACCTCCTC
>CACXIR010000069.1 GCA_902767785.1 Fibrobacter succinogenes
GAAGCCACAAATGTTTCCCCTGGTGTTGGCATTGCCGTTCCTGTTCATAAGAGGGACCCGTAAACCCTTTAACCGCTTTGTCTATACCTACGCCGGAATTTGCTTTGGGTTTCTCGCACTAGACTACCTAACTCGGGGGCATGCGGGGTTGTTTCATATTTCAATCACGTTCCTGCCCCTGGGAGCCTACCTGCTATTCCGCTTTGGCCGTTGGAACATCGCCAGGATTCGTGAAAAGGATTCCCGAACAGCACTCTTGCTTTCTACCATCGCCTGGGGAGCCATGGCACTGGCATTTCCACCGCTGCCCCTGGGGCCTGCGGCACTATTGCTGCTTGTACCCTGGTTCATCGTCATGAACCGTTACAACCGCGGCACCGCCATTTTCGCCACCTTCTGGTCGGGCATGGTCTACAATGGCATCAACTACTACTGGATTTTCAACGTAATGAACGTGGAAACAGCTCCTTCAGGACTCATCTTCTTGGGAGTGGTTCTGCTGGTGGCCTTTTTCAGTGCCTATAGCGTAGTGTCTGCCCTGATCTACACCTTGGTCAAGGACCTTAGAATCAAGGGCGTCCGCATTTTCTGGATTTTATACCCCCTCTTTTACGCAAGCATTGAAATGACCCGCACTCGGGGAGATTTCGCCTTCCCCTGGAGTCACCTAGGCTACGTGCTGGGCAACCACCTGGAACTTTTACAAGCTCTTTCCATTATCGGCATTTTCGGCTACACCACCTTGATTATAGCATCCAACATGATGGTTGCCCAAGCTCTTGAAAAAAATGGGCTAAAAAATAAATGGCCCCTGGTGCTACCTGCAATAATCCTTTTGATCCTTTTTGTTCACGGCAAGGTCACTCTATCGGCACCGGAGGCTGCACCCTTCTACGAAGCTGACGGTCCCGACTCTCCCCAAATTGCCATGGTGCAGCCCTGCATCAAGCAAGGGGAAAAATGGAGCAAGGAACGCTACGACCGAATTATCCACAAAACCCTCGACATGGTAAAGGATAGCGTCAAGGAGGGAACCAATCTGGTCATCCTGGCGGAAACGGCCATTCCAGACCATATCCGCAGGCAGCCTGGAACCATTGCCAACATGCACCGGTTTGCCAATCATTTCGGCTACAGCATCCTGGTGGGCGCCCTGGACTATAAGCGAAACAACGAACCCGACGCTGTCCGCAGGTACGACGTCTACAACGCCTCTTTCTTGTTTACGCCTGGCGACAACAGCTTCCCCCAGCGCTACATCAAAAAGCACCTGGTCCCCTTTAGCGAACGCATTCCCTTTGACGACATCTTCCCCATTTTGAATTACGTGGACCTGGGCGAAGGAGACTTTGTACCCGGCAAGGAAACGCCCGTCTACAA
This sequence comes from Fibrobacter succinogenes, assembly GCA_902767785.1. Classification (GTDB taxonomy): domain Bacteria; phylum Fibrobacterota; class Fibrobacteria; order Fibrobacterales; family Fibrobacteraceae; genus Fibrobacter; species Fibrobacter succinogenes_D. Next base: position 1,381 of record CACXIR010000069.1, read on the forward strand.
GCCTTTCCTGTGGACGCCCTTCATTTGCTACGATGCCATTTTTGGGGACCTGGTGCGGGAAGCCATCCGTGCAGGATCCAGGTTCATGGTGAACATCACCAACGACGGCTGGTTTGGCCGGAGTACCGCCCCCTACCAGCACCTGAATCTGGTCCGTTACCGAGTCATCGAGAACGGATTCCCGGCGGCACGCCTTGCCAACAGCGGAGTCTCTGTGTTCATCGACCAATATGGTCACATGGACCAGAATACGCCTATTTTCGAAGATGCCGTCATTCAGCGAAAGATGCAGCTAAAAAGCAGGGATACACTGTACCAGCATATTGGCGACGACATCGAGACCGCCCTGCTCTGGTTCTTCGGGCTGTATTTGGCAGCGGCAGTTGCATGCCTTTTAAAATTCTCAAGAAAGGATAAATCACAGCAGTAGCTGCGGAGGCCAGTGGCCTGCCTTGGGGCGTTCCTTGAAAGAGACTCCCGGCAATAACTCCCTGAGTTTTAGAGTCTGTGCCGGTGGAACGGCACGGTCCATGCGTCCATAAATCACTTCCATGCCCTGGCAGTCGTTCAGAGGTGACGTCAACTTGTTGTCGGCCAAGTACATAATGCCCTTAGCCAGCTTGTCCGGCTTCATCTTTTTGGCGCAATCCATCCAGTCATCCTGCCATTCGCCAAATTCCTCTTCGAATTGTTCAGCAAAGGAATTCAAGCCCGGCTCCACAGTCGTCTGCATTTGCCTTGCCATAAAGTGCAGGTTAGTCACCGTCCAATCGCCCTCGTCGTCACAGAAATCCGCGTAGGGCGCAAGCAAAATCCATTTCTGTTTGGCCGGCTTCTTTTTGCAATTCATCAACAAGACAAAGGCACCCATGCCCCAGCCTACTACAGTACTTGCACGGGACAGTCCAGGAATCTTGAACACATCGTCCAAGGAATCCGTCATGGTTTCGTAAGGAACAAACTCATGAGTGGCGGAGGCGTCCACCTCCGTCAGGTCATCTTCCCAGAGGGCCAAATCCGAGGCCCAGTCCGGCAACCATAACCACTTTTCACTCATATCGCCCACTCCATTCCACGATCCATAATAATATGGCGGGACATCCTAATAGAAAGATATATTGAGTAAAGCAGAAAAGGATACCTAAAAAGAAAAATTTTTACTTTATAAGATTGAAATATGGTTTTTCGCAGTATTTTTCGTTTTTTGTTGATATTTTTCACATTTGGCACCTGGGGATCGGCCATTGCAGCCCCCCTTTCCCTCCATGACGAAAACCGTATCCTCAACTCCACCCAAATCCGCTACCTGGAAAAACTGGCCCAGGAACTGGACATACATACGGGATTTAGCCTAAAAGTTGAACTACTAGACAAGACCCCTCCACAACTGAAAGAAACCCCCAAAGACGATCAAATTATCCTGCTCACCTGTTTCAGGCCCCAGCGTTTTCTTGTAAAAAAAGGAGGTGCGGTGGAAGCCCTCCTCCCCAAAGAACAAACTGAGCAGCTCCAACGAGAATACCTTATTCCCGAATACAAGGCCGGGCGATACGACCGGGGAATCCTTTCCCTGACCTACCAACTAACAAAAGAAATCGTCCAGAAAAAAGGCGGGAAGCTTTCCCTGCCGCCACCGGAATCCACCCTGGAAAACCACATTAGTGCCACCGGATGGATTTTTATCCTTTTGATTTTTGCATTGCTGATTGCGACCCTCTTCAAAAAAACGAAAAAGAAAAAAAATACGGATTTTTGCAGAAGGTTTAAGTACGGCCGCTTTGGATGGAGGTTGGGCCAGTGAAGAAGATATTGAACATCCAGGAACTGAGCCAGTCCAAGTGGCCGGCCGCAATTGCACAGACATTCGGGGACAACCTGGTTTCCGCATTCCTGTTCGGGGACTGCCTGGAAGAAGGCTTTAGCGCACTGGAAACCCCCTGGACCGTCGGAATCATCCTGAAAAATGCCTGCACGGGAGAAATCACGAAGTGGTCACCCCAGGGAAATCCCGCCTTCAGGGAAAACCTGGTGGTTTCCCATTTTTGGAGTAGTGCAGAAATTTTGAACAGCCTGGAAGAATTCCCGCTGGAATACCTGGAAATTTCCAGCCGAAACGTCACCCTCTGCGGAATCGTGCCACTGGAGGGATTCGTCCCCAAAAAAGAAGCACTGTCAAAGCAATGCCTGCGGGAATGGAAAGGTTTTATGTTCCACGGGCGGGCAAACCTTGCAAAATGCACCTCGGAAAAGTCTAAAACGCAAACTGCAAGGACCGTGCTACAGGAACTGACTCCCCTATTGAACGGAATCTTCTATGCCACCTTCGGGAAATATCCCGAAAGCAGGCGACAAGTTTTAGAGGCCTTCCCCCTGTTGGGGACTTCGGAAAACCCGCAACCGCTGGCAACTCTGCTCCAGGCGGTACAAGAACTGATGAACAAAACGTTTAATGGAACCGCGGCAAATACTGTAACAAGTGCTGCGGCTGCCCCGGCACCGTAATTTCGAAAAAGAAAAGATGAAGCAAATTGTAAAGAAGACTGTACTGAAAAACGGCATTACCGTATTGACCGACTACATGCCCCATGCCTATTCCGTTGCGGTGGGCGTCTGGATTCCCCGGGGCAGCCGCCACGAAGCCAAAGACGAATACGGGTTGAGCCACTTTTACGAGCACCTGGTTTTCAAAGGCACCAAGAATCGCAGTGCCCTGGAAATCGCCCGTGCGGTAGAGGACCACGGCGGGAACCTGGAAGCCTACACCACCCGCCAAGAAACAGGCTTTTACGCCCAAATCGAGCGAAGCCACCTTCCCCTCGCCATTGATGTAATTGCGGACATGCTCATGAGCCCCCGCATGGAAAAGAGCGAGATGGAAAAGGAACGGCGGGTCATTATCGAAGAAATCCACAGTTACGACGACATTCCCGAAGAAATCGTGGGGGACGTATTCAACGCCATCCACTTCAAGGGCTGCGGTATTGCCCATTCCATTACCGGAACCATCAAGCAGGTGAACTCCCTGACCCACCGGCAAATGCTCAAGTACAGGGAACAGGTCATCAACGAGATTCCACTATTGGTGTGCGCTTCGGGCAAAGTGGACCACGACGCTCTGGTAAGGCTCTGCGCCGAGAAGTTCTCCCGCAAAAAGGTAAACGGCAGCCTCCCTGCCGACACCTACAAATCCAGCAACAGCGTGAAGGTGGTGCAAAAGCAGGACATTGCCCAGTCCAACCTCTTTTGGGGAATGAGCTTTGACCGCAACCTGATGGACGAACGGGGACGCTGTGCCCTTTCCCTCTTTAACGTGGCCATGGGCGCGGGCATGGCATCCCGCCTCTTCCAGAAAATCCGGGAAGACAAGGGGCTGGCCTACTCCGTGTATTCTACCGCCGACATCTACCTGGACTGCACCGACTGGGGCGTGTCCCTTGCGACGGAACCCCACCAGTTAAAGACCGCTATGGAACTTTCGCTGAACGAGACTCGCAACTTCTTGAAGCACGGTTTCCGGAAGGGGGAATACGAGCGAACCAAGGCCAACATTTTGGGCGGCATGTACCTGGGAGCGGACAGCCCCGAAAAGCGGGTGGTCCGCATGGCAGAACAGATGCTGCACCTGGGGGAAATTCGCACCATGGAATCCACCGAGAAGATCATCCGTTCCATGCCCGAAGACGAGGTGGTGTCCTATGTGAACCGCCTGTTCGACGCCGCGAAATTCTCCGCCGCAGTCATCGAGCCCGCAGGCCGCAAAAAGACGGAACTGGACGTGGACTTTTTCTAAATAGTTCCACGACCAACGATCTAAACATTTCCGTGAACAGCAAGCGACTGGTATTGACCAGTCGTGGCTGCGAGAGCGAGTGAGTAACCGAAGATTCCGCACCATAGACGTCGAACGAGCGGTCAATAAAAAGTCCCCCGCCGTTTTACCGGTGGAGGACAATTTCTCGCGGTTGTTCAGCTATTAGGCAGCCTTCACAACTTCCACGACCTTGGCAAATGCTTCAGGATCGGCGACGGCCATGTCAGCGAGAACCTTGCGGTTAAGCTGGATGCCGGACTTGGAAAGCTTGTAAATGAACTGGCTGTAGCTGATGCCGTGCTCGCGAACAGCGGCATTGAGGCGGGTGATCCACAGAGTGCGGAAATCGCCCTTCTTGTCGCGGCGGTGAGCGTAGGCATACTGACCGGCGTGGGCTACGGCGTCAATGGCAAGGCGAAGGTTGCTCTTGCGACGGCCATAGAAACCCTTGGCGGCCTTGAGGATTTTTTTGCGGCGTTCGCGGGAAGGAACTCTGGTTTTAGCGCGTGGCATTCTTACACTCCTTATGCTTGGACAAGCAAACGCTTGACGTGGTAAACATCGACTTTCTTAACGAGAGCGCCCTTACGCAGGTTGCGCTTACGCTTAGTGGTCATTTTGGCAAGAATGTGGCGCATACCAGCACGCTTGAACTTGACGTGGCCGGAGCCAGTCACGCGAAAGCGCTTTTTTGCACCGCTGTGTGTTTTCATTTTAGGCATTTTTACCTCGTAGGTTTAAGTTGAAGCCTCACCTGCTGCCATGGGCTCGGTTACGGGCTTTGGGGCCTGGTCCTGCTTTTTGGCAGAGCCGGTCCCGCGTTTTGGACCATAGATAGAGAGCATGGTGTTGCCTTCCACCCGTGAATCCATTTCCAAATCGCCATACTGGAGCAGGTCTTCCTTGGCCCTTTCCATAAGGCGCTTGCCGTAGTCCATGTGCGCCATTTCGCGTCCACGGAACTGCATAATAAGCTTTACCTTCATACCGTCCTGCAAGAACTCGGCGGCCTGCTTGATCCTGTACAGGTAGTCGTTCTCCGCAGTCTTCGGGTGCATCTTGATTTCCTTCAGCTTCACCACGTGCTGCTTGGCCTTGGCGGCCTTGGCCCGCTTGATCTGCTCGAACTTGTACTTGCCGTAGTTGATAATGCGGCATACCGGCGGCTTGGCATTGGGAGACACCTCCACCAGGTCCAGTCCGGCGTCCTTTGCCATCTGCAGTGCCTTGCTCGTCTCGATGATGACGGCCTCGCCGTCCTCCTTCACCAGTCGGATGGGCGAAATGTGGATGTCCTCGTTGATACGAGTTCCGTCACTCTGACGGTTGGGCATGCGGCGGTCGCGCGGATTAGGGTACAAGTAAGCTCCTCGGTATAAAGTTAACGTGGGGCAAAATTTAGCAAGATTCCAATAATTTTCCAACAACTTTTGGCCGATACCCTTTGAAAATGGGCCAATTTTTGTATAATTGGACTTGCTCGCGGCGGTAGCTCAATGGTAGAGCCTTAGCCTTCCAAGCTAATGGTTGCCGGTTCGATCCCGGTCCGCCGCTCTTAGCTCTTAGACCCCTCTTCGAGGGGTCTTTTTTTTGTGGCTATTATTTCTAAATTTGGGCCATGCTATTCGAACAAGCCATTGCACACCAAATCCCGGGCTACACCCGCGAAGCCGACTCCGCCCACGGCGAATCCCTGGCCATGCTGGACTACAGGGACGAACTCCGCATAAAGGACCTGGCCATCCGGGAATTTTGGGATGCAAACCGCCTGGCGGGCAACCCCCAGAAGGTGGTGGCAAGTCCGCTGCCCCGTGTCTACCGCACCACCAGCAAACGCCGGGTATCCATGCAGCCAGGCAACCTGCAATTTGACCGCCAGGAATCCATGCTGGAGCCCGAAGAGCACAACAAGATTTACGACTTTCTGTTCGAGAAGTTGATTACGCCGGCCTACAAGCCCCTGGCCTACGCCCTGAACTGGATCATTATCCGCGGCACCTACCAGTACCGTGTGGTAATTTTCAACATCAAGAAGGTTGATGCCAGCATCGTACGTAAGCTGAAGCTGATCGCAGACGCACTGCAGCAGACGACTTTCCACGTGACGGCGGCACACGCCTACGTGGACACCACCGAATCGGATTACTACCTGGAATCCAAGCGCCCCACCGAAGGCCTGAACTTCAAGCAACTTTACGGCCCGCGGGAACTCTCGCTTGGGCTAGGCAAGTTCAGCCTGCGCTACCCCGTGACGGGATTTAGCCAGATTAACGAAAGCCAGATCCACAACCTGATTAAGGCGGCGAGCCGCCTGCTTTCACTTACCAAGGAAGACCATTTTCTGGATTTGTACTGCGGTTATGGTCTGTTCAGCTTTGCCCTGGGCGAAGCCGCCAAGTCGGTACTGGGCGTGGAATGGGAAGGTCCCTCCATTGATTGCGCCAAGGCATCGGCCAAGCACCTGAAGAAGAACTACCGCTTTATCGCCGGCAAGATCGACGAGATGTTCGTGCAGACAAGACTCCCGCGGCCCGTGCTGAACGAACCCGAGAAGATTCTGCTGGACCCGCCCCGCAAGGGATGCGAACCCGGCGTTATCCGAGCTTTGGCTTTGCGGAAACCTGTCCGCGTAGCACATGTGTTCTGCGGCACCGACGAAATTCCCGCCTCCCTAAAGGAATGGGAACGTTACGGCTACCGCGTGCGTGAAGTGCAGCCGCTGGACCTGTTCCCCGGCACTCCGCACCTGGAAACCATCGTGATGCTGGAGCGGAAATGACGCAAAGCGTCATCCTGAGGCGAGCAACGCCGAAGGATCCAGCCCCGAGTATGAAAAATTTTCATAATGTTTTTCTGAACTGCCCTGGATTCTTCACGACCTTACGGTCGCTCAGAATGACGACGTAATCAAAGATGAATGACAACATGCCTAACGAAAGGACAGCGAATATCAACAGCATACAAAAACCAGCCTTATGGACGCGGAACTTTGTGACGGTGGCCGCCGCGAACTTTCTGCTGTTCTTCAGTTTTTACCAGTTGCTGCCTATACTCCCGCTGTACATCATCGAGAAGTTCCAGACCGACAACGCCACCGCCGGATTCATCATCTCGCTGTACACCATCGGAGCGCTGGCCTGCAGGCCTTTCGCCGGATTCTTGGTAGACACTCTCAGCCGTAAGCCACTTTACTTCTGGACGTTCTTTGCCTTTACCGCCTGCTTTCTGGGCTACAAGACGGTGAGCATTCTTGCCATTTTGGCGGTGGTCCGCTTTGCCCACGGGCTTTTCTTCGGCATTTCCAGCACGGCCAGCAATACGGTAGCCATTGACGCCTTGCCTGCGAGCCGTCGTGGCGAAGGCATCGGGTATTTTGGTATCAGCGTGAACCTGGCCTTCGCCACGGGCCCCATGACCGGCATGTTCCTGTACGACCCTCTTTCCCTGGACCGTTTTTTCTTGACGCGGGCCATTCCGCAGTTCGTGAACTTTATCTTTGTGGGGTTTGCCTACGGACCTGTCACCAACTACATCGCCCTCTATGCGAAGGAACTTGGCATTGGCGGCTCCGGCTGGTTCTACGCTCTGATTGCAGGCGGGCTCATCTTGAACCGCGTGATGACGGGAAGGCTTATTGACAGGGGTTACCTGATTCACCTGGTAGGTACCGGCATGACCCTGAACGTGGTGGCCTACTTTATCTTGGCCTTCAGCCACTCCCCCGTTACCTTCTTCGTGGCGGCTTTCCTGATTGGCACCAGCCTCGGGCTTATTTTCCCGGGTTACCAGACCATGTGCGTAAACCTGGCCCGCCACGACCAGCGCGGTACCGCTAACAGCACGTACTTGAGCGGTTGGGACATCGGTATCGGTGCGGGAATTTTAACGGGCGGCTCTATGGCAGGCTATTTTGGCATGCACCAGCCCGTATTTTTAGCCTGCGCCGTGGCCCTGATTATCGCAGACGTTCTCTATTTCGCCTGGACCGCACGGCACTACTTGAAGAACAAACTGGAAGGATAAACAAAAACACCCGAAACTAGCCGCGGGTCAATCGTATAAGGAACTTGAAGGTTCCCCAGTCGCCGCCAGATTTGGAATCGCCATCTTCAACAAAGGAATGCAAAGTAAAGGCAAGAGCGATTCCCGCAGACCAGGTTTCGCTCACCCACCAGTCCTTGCCAACCTCGTACTGCGTGAAAAAAGAAGACAGGTCGATATCGCCATCGCTATCTTCAGCATTCACGAAAAAGACATCCATGCCGCTGGAAAGGCCAACATAAAAGCCGTTCATCACAGAGCGGGGATTCCTGAAGGGATACACCATCAACCCAAGGCCGCCAGCAAAATAAAAGCCATTGCCGTCCAGGGACTTCTTTTCGACCGTTTTAATCTTGGGGAGGTGGATCCCCAAGATGTTGACTCCTTCGCTGTAAGATTTTTCAGTGTGCCGGTAATCGGTTTCACCGGAGTAGACCGCCAATTCAAACTGGGAATGCACCGCAATCAAGTTAGCAAAGGACTTTCCGAACTTAAAATCGAAGAAGGGGTACGACCAGCCCGAAAATTCTCGACGGGTAGATTCTGTCCAACCTTCACCCGAATCCTTTTGATAAGCCTCTAAATTCGTATAGGACACTCCTGTTCCGGCACTAAAGAAGAACCCGCGATGTTCATGGGGAGGCCGAGTCTTTTGGGGTTTAGCCTCTTGCGACCACGAGAACACAGCAAGCAGAGCGACAATCGCCAATGTCTTCAGAATTTTCATTGACTATTAACCCCGAGTGAGCCTAAACGAAAGGGAAATCACGTTATCGTCATCATGGGAGTCAACCGCATTCCAGATCAGGCCAGTCCGGGCGTAGCCCAGACTCACACCAAGAGACAAATGATCGTTCATCCACCAATCCTTGCCCAGTTCCACCTGGAACGCCGTTCCCGAATTGAAGCTGATATCCCGGGAACCACCGCTAATCATGGTTGCAAAAAGTGCGTAGCCAACGGAACCACCCAAAAAGAAACCATTCAGAGCCGAGTTCTTGTCGCGAAAGGGATAAATCGTAGAACCGAAACCGACATAGGTTCTGAAATTGTACCCATCAGAGGATTCCATCTCCTTAGTCTCGTCCTTTGTCACTTTCGCAGGGCATTTTTCTTTGGCATCGCAAAATACGCGGTATTCCTTATAGCCGTAATCAATAGTTCCCGCATAAAAACCCAGATTGAAAACTGAATGGAAGGCAATCAAGTTTGCAAGTGCCACGCCGAACTTGAACTCATATGTCGGAAAAGTACCACCATTATATTCAAAATAATCCACATCGCGATTTCTGTAGTCTTTGCCGTAACCATCGTTGTAATGGTCATGTTCTTCCTTGCTGTTGTTGTACCAGTTGTAGGCGGCACCAAAGGACACGCTGTTGTAAAAACCGCGGTGTTCACGAGGGGCGGGCTTGGCCGCAGTCGGTTCAGAGGAAACAGATTCAGACTGGGCAACGGCTAGGCCAGCCACAAATAAAACAATAATCGCAATCAACCTATTATTCATAACGCTCCCCTAAAAAACGGCAGTAATATAGCAAAACATACCAAGGTTCCATTTTGTAAACACATTTTCCATTATTATCTTTTTCTTCTTTATTTTTAATTTTTAATTTTTAGCACGGAATTAAACCTTCAATCATGGGATTGACTATGAGCATCAAAGAATACCTCGCCGGCGCCAAGATGTCCGGTTCCGTTCAAAAGCTGATGACGCCTGGCCTGGCCGTGGAATTTATCCAGCCGTGGTACACACCGCTTTCTACCACCCCCTCCACCACAGGCATCGCCGTGGGCGGTATCGGCTCCACCTTTACGGCAACGCCTGCTGGCACCACTCCCGTGATGAACGTGATGCCCGGCGTGCAGGTTCGCACCGAAAAGCCTTCTGACCTTCGCTTCAACAACTTCTTCTTCCGCGAATCCATAGTTGGTGCCAAGAATGCCCTGGAAATCGAGAACCTTGCAGGACTTGTGCAAATGCTGGACAAGTACCCGCTGGTGGATGCCAAGGGCGAAAAACTCTTTACCGCCGCAGACCTTGCCGACAAGAAAAAAGCTGAAGCAAAGCTGAACAAGGCCATTGCCGACAAAAACTTTTTCAAGAACAACAAGGCCGACTTTGACCGCTGGCATATTGAATGGAGCGACCGCACCGCAGCCCTCTTGAACAAGGCCGGCACAGAACTGAACCGCAGTGCTGCCATCGACTTCTTCAACGGCGTGGTAGGCGAAAAGGTGGCCCGCCAGGGTGCCCTTTCTGCCGCATGGGCAAACGACAATGAATTCCTGGGCCAGGAAGGCTACGATGCCGCCAAGATGCAGTACAGCGCACTCTACCCCATAAGCGAAACCAAGTACGAAGGCAAGGGCGTACAGATTACCAAGACTCAGGTGAGCTACGTGACTCCGAATAACGAGCGGCTCTCTAGCCTGCCGGTGAACGCCACCGTGTTCACTCTCGAAAATAACACCAAGGAAACCCGCGAAATCACCATTGTGCAGGTGCAGGATTGCATTGCCGGCTACATGGCCAAGAAGGATCGCCAAGGCGTGCAAGACTCCAGCTTTGTGCTGGTACCCGCCGCAAGGTTCCCCAAGGGTGCAAAGTTCGACAAAAAGGCAAAAGACGGCCGCCAAGTTCGCGGCCTGGAATTCTACAACGAAAAACCCCTGGCCGAAAGCGACTTTAACGGTTGCATGGGCGTGTCCGTTGCCTGGAACAAAAAGGACAACCTGAACGTTTCTGTGAAGCCCATGTTCTACCAGGACGATGCCGCCACCGTGCTGAAGGGTGCACTCCGCAGCGGCCGCGTCTGTGAAGCCTGGGTCAAGAACGTTTATAGCGGCCGCGAGACCATGGCCGGTGCCGTCGCCGTTACCGCAGTCTTGAAGCCTAAGCAGAAGGTCAGCTTCCAGTTCAACCTGGTGCTGGACTTCCCCGAAATCAAGCTGAACAAGTTGACTTCTGCCAAGAAGTACACTGCATTCTACCCCAAGGCAAGCGGCCGCGTGGCCGCCATGCTGGACGAGGCCCTGGCCGCCGACAAGAATCTTGACGCTCGGCTCAAAGCCTTCGAGAACCTGGTCCCGAAAAAAGCCGTGGCCAAGCTCTACAAGACTGCCGCCAAGCAAAACGAATTCAAGAGCCTGGCCATCAACACCCTCAGCTTCCTTGCAGAAGCCACCGTGTGGGACAAGGACGACCGTTTCTTGGTTCGCGAATGCGCCGACTACCCGTTCTTCAACTCCCTGGACGTTTACTTCTACGGAAGCTTTAGCCTTATGGCCCTGATGCCGCGTCTCGACGGCGTGGTAATGAAACGGTTTGGCGACGCCATTCTTGCGGTCAACAACAACCGCCGGCGCCATCACGAATTTGTGAACCACCCGTTTGCAGATTTGCCCGACCCCAAACTGGAAGGCCCCCGTGCCGTGCGAGGCGCGGTGATTCACGACCTCGGAAGTCCCTTCGATGCCGAGCCCGACGCCTATGACTGGCACAACGTGAAGGAATGGAAGGATCTGGCCCCCAAGTACGTGCTGATGGTTTACCGCCACTACCACAAGACCAAGGACATGAAGAACCTGAAGGACTGCAAGGAGGCCGTGTATGCCGCCATGCAGTACCTGGAAAAGATGGTGAACCCGGGCGAGAACTTCCCGCTGACCCATGGTACCGACGATACCTTCGACAACCTTTCCAGCCATGGCATTTCCGTTTACTGCGGAAGCCTGTGGATTGCTGGCCTTCGCGCGGCGGCAAAGATTGCCGCCCTCCTTGGCGACAAGGCCCAGGCAAGTGCCTGGAACGCGAAGGCCGATGCGGCCAGCGACGAATTCGACAATGCCCTGTGGGACGAAAACGAAGGCTACTACCACTTCTTTGTGACCCCCATTGAGGCCAAGGACATTGTGGCAAGCAAGCTTCCGAAACTCGCCGCCGCCATCAAGGGCACATTGAGGATTGACGGAGAAAACGTCCAGTCCGCCACCAAGGCTTTGAACGTCTGGCTCAACGACGGAGCGATTCCCGGCGACGTGGAACTTTCCAAGAACGAACTCCGCGGACTCAAGAAGGCTTGGCTCACCGCCCAATGCAAGGATGCCTTTACCGCCAGCTGGACAGCTAAAATCACCAACGACTGCGACGACGTTTTCGCCGACACCATGCTGGCCGACACCTACTTGCGCCTGCTGGACCTGAAGCCCATTTGCGACAGCAAAAAAGCCAAGGCTAACCTGCTACGCGTCTTTAACACCAACTACAAGGCCAACAGCCCGCTTATCGGTGCCGCAAACCTAGTCCGCAAAGACGGAAGCCCGCTGGACGAATTCAACTTCCAGGCACACGACGTGTGGATTGGCATCCAGTACAGCATCATGACCGCCATGATGTTCCACGGCTTGGTTAAGGAAGCCGCAGACCTGGGCGATTCCATGATCCGGAACCTGTACGACGAGGCCCGCATTCCGTTTGCCGCACCGGAGGGATTCAACGGTTCCTGCCGCCTGCACCCGGAAGCTCTTGAAGCGAAGTTCTGGCTCAACAAGGTCGCAGCCGAAGGACTCGTGAAGGACCTGACGAAGAAGGGAGCCCTCCTCCCTGACGGACGCATCAGCCCGAAGCTCCCCCGCAACCTGCCCGCCTTTACAAAGGCATTCGGTGCCATAGCAAAGGAGTACAAGATTGACGTAGAGCAGCTCTTCCTGTTCCTCCACAGCACGGCTCTGAAGTATACCGCCGGCAAGTACTTCCGCCCGGGAATGGTATTTGCCTTGCTTCAGTAGCGACCGCTCGGACTAGAATCTGGCAATCAAGTCCAGGGCTGGTCCTCTCAAAAGAGGTGTCCCAAGCGGGGCACCCGTTTTTTTATTCCTTAACAATTCTCATCCTGTTACCCAGATTATTACTATCATCGATAACAAGAAGGGTAGCTTGGTCAAAAGGTGAAACCAGCTTTATTTTGAATGCGAATTCCGCCGAACAGACGCAATCGGAACTTGACGAAGATTCCTCTACAACAGGCTTTACGTGCATTTCGGTTCCGTCCATAGTCACTTCAAGACTTGGCCTAAGCAGTTGCTTAGTCATCCCGGCAAATCCGCCAATTTCTTCGCAAGGCATTCTCACATTTTGCACGACGTATGCAGCAGAATCGTTTTCAACAGTCATAAAGGCAACCGGAGGAAGGGCCCAATCACCACCGCCGGCACCGTCCAGCATAGGATCCTCCGTCGAGTTGCCATCTTGGCAGGAACCGCCCATGTTGTCCACCACCTGGCAGGGAACATCGTCATTCGCCGAAGAAGATTCAGCGGTCGTACTAGATTCTGGGCCTGCAGCACTCGACTCTGGAACCACCGCAGACGAAGACTCCGCAATTCCCGAAGCAGACGACAGTTCCGGCCCTGTCGAGGAAGAATCGTCACCGCAAGCCCAAAGCACTAGCGACAACGCAGCACACATTACCAGTATCTTTTTCATATTGCAACCCTCTATCTGTTCTCAATATAAAAAAAGAAACCCCGCCGAAGCGAGGTTCCAAATCCGTTAGTCGGGAACGATTAGTCTTCGTCATCGAAGGCAGAATGTTTTTTCTTCTTTTTCTTTTTCTTCTTAGGCATGGCGTCTTCGGCAACCTTGTCGCCCTGCTTCTTGTTCACCACCACTTCGGCAGCCTTTTCACCGGGCTTGGTGAAGCCGTACTGGCGGGGGTCAAAGCCCTTGGGGAACTTGGTCTTGTTGTCGTAGAGCACGCGCTTTGCGGTGAACTTTTCAATCTTGGCGTTGCTCAAATCGGCACCGGAGAAGTCCACGTCTTCCATCTTGGTATCGGCGTCAATCTTCACGCCCTGGAGGTTGGCGTTCAGGAAGCTCACCTTGATGAGCTTGGCACCGGCAAGGCTGGTACCAGACATCTGGGCCAGCTGGAAGTCGGAACGTTCAATGGTGGAGTTGGCAAAGTTGCTCTTGGTGAGGTCGGCCTTGTCGAAGATGCTCTTGAAGATGTAGGCACCGTCAAACACGCTCTTCACCAGGTCGGCTTCCTTGAAAATGTTCTTTTCCACGGAGGCGTCGTAGAAGGAGGCCTTGCCGAGCTTGGTCTTTTCGAAGTTGTTCTTGGACACGGAACCCTTGTCGAACACCACTCCGGTCAAGTCCTGCTTGCCGAATTCCATGTTCTTCACCGTAGACTGGGCGAACTTGGCCCTCTGGAGCTGGGTCTTGGACAGGTCCACGTCGTTAAAGGTGGTCAAGGAAAGGTCCGCATCCTGCAGGTTCACGTTCTTGAACTCGGCGCCGCCGAATTCCGCCTGAGAAAGACCGGCCTTGGCGAAGTTCACGTCCACCAGGTCAGTACCCTTGAAGTTGGCGGCAATCAGGTTGCAGCCCGTAAAGTCGGTGTGGTTCAAGGTGGCCTTGCGGAAGTCGCTGTTAGCCATCAAGGAACGGGCAAAGTTGGCGTTGGTAAGGTTTGCCTTGGAGAAGTCGGCACGGGTAAGGTCCACTTCGTTGACAGACGCCATGGTCAGGTCCGACTTGCTGAAGTCCGTCTCTTCGGAAACCTTCATCATGTCCAGACGGGCATTTTTCAGGTTGGTCTGGGGGAACTGGCTGTCCAGGAGCGTTGCACGGTAGAGGTTAGCCTCTTCCATGTCGGCACCCTTGAAATCGGAACTACGGATGTCGGCACCGCTAATGACCACGCCCTTGAGAACGGCGTTGTTGAAATTTGCTTCGCTAATCACGGCGTTCTGGAAGGACACGCCGGAGAGGTTTGCTCCCTTGAAGTTCGGCTTTTCGCCTGCAGCACGCTGGAAGTCCGTAACGTTCTTCACAGCCTTGGCATTGCTGAAATTAAAGCCGTCAATACGCTTGTCGCGGAAAGAGATGTTGAGGTCCTTGCCAGACCATTCGCTCTGAGCAAAACCGCTCATGGCAAGTGCACCAACCAGGCAAAGGCCAAACTTCGAAATTTTCATCATATTCATATACACGTTCCCTTTATGGAATAACCAAATAACGGATACCCCTAAAATAAATAAAAAAATTGGAAAATAACATGATATTTGAAAAAACAATGCTATTTTTGGCTTGAAATGTCAGTTTTTGCTCAAAAAGAGTATGATACCGTCATCTGTGGGGCGGGTCCTGCTGGATTGTTGGCCGCCTATACCCTGGGCCGTTTGACCGGCAGTGCCAGACGGGTCTTGTTGCTAGACAAAAAAGAACCATGGAAGGAACCCATCTTCTGTGCAGAGGCCGTTTCCACCGACCGCTTGGCCAGCCTGTGGCCCATAGACCCAGACTTTGTACGTAGCAGGCTTTCGGGCATCTACTTTACCTCTCCCAGCAAGCACAGGGCAGAGTTCTACAGCAAGAACTGCGGACTCATCTTGAACCGGACCAAGTTCCACCGGGCCATTTCCGACGGTGCCGAAGCCGCCGGCGTGGAATGCCATTACGACACCCTCATCCACAAGCTGGAAAAAACCGAGCAGGGCTGGGACATTTTTGTTTCCCGAGGCGGGGAAGAAGGCAAGGTTTCCGCACGGACCGTCATTGACGCCACCGGACCGGGATGCAGGCTCACCCGCGACATTCCTTGCCTAGAAGGCATAGAGTCCGGAGACACGGACCTGGAATCCGCCCTGTTCGCCGTGGCAGAAGGAATCAAGCACAGCCCCGAACACATCGAACTGTTTTTCGGAAGCGAGTTCCGGGACGGCTACGGCTGGATCTTCCCCCGCGACGGCAAGGAAGTGAACATCGGGTTCGTGCTGGGAAAAAACGTAAAGACCGGCGAATCCTTACGCAAAAAGCTGTTGGATTTTATCGCCAAAAATTACCCGGAAGCCAACGTCAAGGCCGTTTATGGCGGGGTCATCGCCTGCGGCCAGTCCGTGAAGCCCCTCGCCAAGGAAGGCCTTTTCAAAGCGGGCGACGCTGCCAGCTGCGTGAACCCCATTAGCAGGTCTGGCATTGTGGAATCCATGCTCAGCGGAAAAATTGCCGCTGAATCCGTGTTCCAGTGGTTGAACGCCAGTGCCGAAAACCGCAAGAGCATCGAAGAAAAGACCCTTGACAGCTGGATGAAGGCCCTGGGAAACAAGCACCTGCAGGTGGCCCGTGCAAAAGTGGGCTTCAACAGCATCACCGACGAGCAGTTCGACAAGGCCGCCAAGCGCCTTTCCAAGCTGCCCCGTGAACGGCAGACCTTATTCCGCATATTCTTCAATGTACTCTGGTCCTGCCCCAGCCTCATCTGGAAGATGCGGTCCTTTTTGCGCTAGGTAACCATGGCAGATTCCATCCAAGAAAGACAGGACGACCTCCGCCAAAAGTTCGCAGGATTTGCAAACGAAGACGACAAGTGGAAATTCCTGCTGGACCTGGCCAAGAATCACAAGGGAATGGACGCCTCCTTGAAAGCGGAAAAGTTCATTATCCAGGGCTGTGCCTCTACCATGTACCTGGTTCCCAGTTTTGACGGAACGGCAATCCATTTTGAAATGGACGTGGAAGGAGGAACCACCAACCCCCTTATTAGCCGCGGCTTGGGAGCTCTAGCTCTGCAAGTGTTCAACGACCAAACCCCGTCTGACATTTTGTCCGTAAACCCGGAATTTTTTAGGGATATTGGCCTTAACGTGGGACTCTCCCCCACCAGGAGCAATGGCTTTGCCAGCCTCCTGAAACAAATTTATCTGTACGCCCGCGTCTACGACGCACTATCCAAAAGGAAGGTTTAACATGCTCAGTTTCCTTAACGGAAAAAGCCCTTTTGACGAAGCAGAAGAAAAATTGGAAGCCGGAGAAACCGTCAACGGCAAGCCCAAGATGCCTACCGGCCCCATTATGGGCTGGCAAGATGGCGTATTCCTGCTGGTGATTGTCGGCCTTATCGTGGGCGGCTACCAGTATTACCAGCACGCTAAAAAAGATAGTGCCGAGACCTTCGCACGCTGCAATGCCCTTTTCGAAGCGGCAGCTGAAGCCCCCGAAAAATACCTGGAAGCAGAAGCCTGCTACGACAGCACCATGGACCTGAGCTTCACCAACGACACCATGGACGTGGTTCGCGAAGAACGCCTGGGAAAAATTGAAGACATGCGAATCTTCCAAAAAGACGTGCTAGAAGATGCCAAGTACGCCCTTTCCCTCAAGGATACCGCCAAGGCCGTGGAAATCGTCAAGGGCTATGCTGGCCCCGACCTGTTGCAGGGTTACGACAAAAACGAATGGGATTCCATCGCCAAGATTGAAGTTGCTGCAGCCGTCGATTCAAGCTCAACGGCCACCCAAGAATAACGCTTCGAACTATTCCTTAACAAGCTTCAGGGGGAACTCAACAAAAGCCTTTCCCCGTTTCTTTCCCTTTCCAAAGTTCCACCTTGACTGCATGTACTTGGCGAGCTTGATAAACAACTGCTTATGTGCAGGCTGAGCTAATTCTTCCTTCGACGAATGGTCCTGCACTTCTTCGATTTCCCCTGTTTTGGCATTTATGACCAAATAGAACCTGATCGCAGTCTCCGCATCTTGATTAGAAGCGAGAACTTTCTGGTATATCTTTTGGAGTTCGTCTTTCTCGTCCTTCAGGAAGGCGGAAAAATCATTCGCATTGATAAATTTGCTGATTCCCTCCAACTCAATCTTTATGCCCTTAACAGAGGCAATCTTAACAACACCCTTTGCAGATTTTCCCTTTGCTGGCGCTGATTTTTCCTTAGACGGCTTGGGGGCGACGGCTCGGGCCGGGGCTGCGACAGTTCCATCAAACTCATAGCCACCCGCAAAAACATTCATGTCGCTAAAGTCAAGGACACACCTCAAGGGCAAGCTGCGACGGCCATTGTCAAGACTCTCCATACTGACGACCTCGCGGCCTCCCTTCAGCTCGACTTGCGCAGCCTTAAACACATCATTTTCTTGCCTTACCCAAAAATAGCTGGCACTTTTCGATTCTTTGTCGAATCCGAATTCATCGCGCATGGCCCCCGGATATTTTCCAAAGTTGCCTTCCGCAGTCTCTTTCCAAGAATCCATGGAATAAAGCAGGTTTTTTACTTGGTTGGTGTCGGGAAGTTTCCAGCCATTGGGGCAAGCCTCCTTGGCTACGTCATAGGAGTAGAGCCGGCTATAGCGGTTGCATAGGGACTCGTCATTTGCAGGACAAACCGCATTTTGCACGCGTGCATTTACATCCTCCAAGTTCCAAACATAGTTACCCACAAGGCTCGACTTGACAACGGAACCATCCATATCAAGCATACCATAGCTCCACATTCCGTTCTTACATTCAAATATGGTGTTGCTAGCCCTGTGCTTGACGAACTTGCCCTCCATGGATTTGTCGCAATCCATGCCCAAGGTCGCAAAATCCACAAGGCCCAACTCCGACCATGTGCTGTTCAGGCATGCATATAGTTTTCCCTCAAAAAAGTACTTTTCGTTGTTTTTCGACTCGTCACAATCGCCCAGGACTGACTCCGCCACAGACTTGGCATACCACTCTTTTCCGTTACAGCGGTACGATACAGGTTTTTGCCCATTCAAGGTCGTCATAACACTCAGCTCTTCATCTTCATTCAGTGCTTCGCAGACTTCTCCATATTTTCTCATCATTTTCTGGCAAGAGAAAAGCTCTATTTCCATTTTCTTTGCGTAGTCTTTGTCTATTTTGGGATAGAGCCTGCACGCATACAAAACCTTGTAGTCGTCTATATCACCGTCTCTTGAGTACAGGTCTGTCAATTCATCTATCAGTGCCTGCTCCTTGGGGAATTCGCTGCCCTTTTCTGCTATTTTCTCGTATAGGTCGTACAAATTTTTCGTTTTTTCGTCAAAGCCAAAAGGTTGAGACATCTTGCTGTTGAGATATATGTACAGTTTATGCAAACTTGGCAAGAAAAAATTCTTGGTGCGGGTCTTTTTTACCGGTTGGCTCACTTCTTTAAGTCCTGCCTTACAAAGAGACTCGCTCTTTTTTATGTCCTGCTTAAGCGAGTCGATAGTGTACTGCAGATCCAAGACAAACAAATCCTGGGCGCCAGCACCTGATGCCGACCCCTGGCCGGATTTCAACCTTCTAACCAAGTCTTTTTCATATTCCGCCAAAAGGGTCTTTGACAAGTCCACGTTGTTTTGGCATGTACTTTGCTCGCCGGGGTTCATTTTTTCCTTGACCATTTCCGTGGTCTCGTATATTTCCGTTCCCTTTTGCAACTTGTTTTTTTGGATATTGTCCAAATAGGGCTGCCATTCCGTCAACGGCACCCTTTTCATCATTTCCAAGCACAACGAGGCTTCTTCTTTTTTTGTGCAAGAAATTCTGTTGTAA
>CACXIR010000070.1 GCA_902767785.1 Fibrobacter succinogenes
AGCTTTTCGACAAACACTTCGATTTCGGAACCGATTTCGAGGGAGTCCGTGTCCTTGAATTCAGCACGGTCAATGACACCTTCGGACTTGTAGTTCACGTCGATCAGCACTTCCTGGTCGTTCACCTGGCTAATCTTGCCGGTGACCAGCTTGCCCTGTTCCAGGCAGTCCATGCCGGCGTAGATGTCGGCGTTAGCCTTGCGGAAGTCGGGGCTGCATTCGCCTTGGGCGGCGAGGATTTCAGCGAGATCTTCTTGAGTTCCGAATTTGAGATTTTGAGACATATTGTTTTATTGGGTTGCGGTTCAAAAAATTCAGGCTACGCCACTACACCTACGTAGTCGAGAATCTTTTGCACCTGTTGTTGGATTGAGATGTGTGTAGTGTCAATTTCTATAGCGTCGTCCGCCTTCTTCAAGGGGGCGTTGGCGCGGGAAGAGTCCAAGCGATCCCGTTCCACCAGGTTGTTCAGGACCTCTTCCAGGGTAACTTTTTCGCCTTTCTCAAGGAGTTCCTTGTAGCGGCGCTGGGCACGGACCTCTACGTCCGTGACCATGAAAAACTTGTACTTGGCATCGGGGAACACCACGGTCCCGATGTCGCGGCCATCCAGAATGCAGCTCTGCTTTTTGCCGATTTCCCGCTGCTGTTCCGTCAGTGCTGCCCGGACCGAGGGCAGGGCGCAGTAAAAACTCACGTTGCTGGACACCTTCATGCCTCGAATTTCGCTTTCACGGGACACCCCGTTAATCAGCACGTGGTTTTCGGAGTCGAACCCCAGGGTCAGGTTCTTGAGCAGGTCGTCCATGGCGGGGCCTTCCTCGGGCGGCAGTCCCTTTTCCAGGGCCGCCAGCGTCACCGCACGGTACATGGCGCCCGTATCCAGGTAGGTAATACCCAGAGTCTTGGCCACAATCTTTGCCGTGGTGCTTTTGCCGGTACCCGAACCGCCGTCCAGGGCTATAACGAATTTCTCGCCCGCTTTAGTCATAAGTGGGCGACAAGATAGAAAAAAATGGGGGCGTCATCTACCGAAAGTCGGAGAAATAGTGGTATTCCACCCCTGCAAAGGTATCGGCATAGATAGCTTCACCTCTCAAGTCGTAAACCGTCAAGACATAGCCGCCCGTCAGGTTGAACTGGTAGTAGAATTCCCCATACAGGGGGTCGTAATCGTACACGTAGTCCCCATCCCAATAGGAATAGGGGCCAGAGCCGTTATAGTAGACATCAGCATCCCCATTCCAATGCACCGTAACAGATACGTCCAGTGGCCTGGACAGGGCATAAGCATCTCCGCACACGTAGGCGTTCGCGACATAGGAGCAGTCCTGTCCGTAGTAATAGTGAAAGTGCATGTAGGTTCCGGACCCATGGCTCGGGCCATCCGTTCCCCAATCGCCGCAGCCCGCAAAAAGCAGAATTACAGATAATAAAAAAAACAAACGACGCATCTTGTCTCTCTATAAAAATCCCCCGACAAGTGTCGAGGGTTTACTAGAAACTAGTTTATCCGCAATTAGTCGGATTCGTAGTCGCCGTGGAGTTCTTCCTCGGCTTCCTGGGTATTTTCGTCTTCGTACTTTTCAGGAGCCTGCAGGTCGCGGGTGCTGCCGTATTTACGCTTTTCTTCGTCGGTCAGCTTATTGGAGTAGACAATGTCTTCCTGTTCCTTGTTGGCCTCTTCCTGTTCCTGCTTCATTACGCGCTGGCCTTCTTCCAGGCGGCGGCGGATGTGTTCCTTTTCCATTTCTTCCAGGTTGGAACCCACCTTGGCCTGCTCTTCAGACACCTTGTAGCGTTCGTTGGCCTCGTCCATAGCATCCTTGATGCCAACCAGGCGGCCCTTGCCATCAACCTTCAGGCCGGCCTTGCGAAGCGTGGAAAGCGGCAGGCGGCGGGCAGCCAGCTTGTATTCTTCCTTGAATTCGTCGCCGTCGCTAATATCGGAGGCTTCATCTGCAGTCACATAATCCAAAGCCTCGCTCCAACGGGAGCTTTGCACGCAAGAGGTAAAGCCAACCAAAGCGTTGTCGATGGCCTCCGGGTCGCTTGAACCTGAACCGGCACAACCCGCGAATACCATTGCCACAAAAGAGATACCCATCAAAAGTTTTTTCATAGGATTTTCCTCCGAAAAAATACCACTATCAAATATACACTTTTTTTTCCAATGGGACCCTTTTAGGGCTTAAATTTCTATTTTTTCGCCCATTATGAGCGAAAATGCGGACATTTACCGAATTTCTACCCCCGACAGCAGGGAAATAGTCCTGGTAGGCACAGCCCACATTTCCCAGGTTTCCAAGGAATTGGTCCGAAAAACCATCGAGGAAGAAAAACCCGATACCGTTTGCGTGGAATTAGACGCCGGGCGCATGCAGTCCCTCAAAGACCCAGACCGCTGGAAAAAGACGGACCTGAAAGAGGTCATCAAGAAAAAACAGCTAGCCACGCTAATCGCAAACCTTGTGCTGGGGTCCTACCAAAAGCGCATGGGAAAGCAGACCGGGGTCAAGCCCGGTGCCGAACTTAAAGAGGCCGTAGACGTTTCCGAAAGTGCGGGCATCCCCATAGTCCTTGCCGACCGAGACATCAAGATAACCCTGAAACGGGCCTGGGCATGCACCCGCTGGTACCGCAAGCTCAGCCTACTGGGCGGGCTGTTTGCAAGCATTTTCGACAAAACAGAGATTAGCGAAGAGGAACTGGAAAAAATCAAGGAACAGGACTCCCTAAGCGCCATGATGCAGGAATTTGGCAAGACCTTCCCCGAAGTCAAGCAGGTGCTTATCGACGAGCGCGACCAGTTCCTGGCCAGCAAAATCAAGTCCGCCACCGGCAAAAAAGTAGTAGCCGTCGTGGGGGCTGGCCACATGAAAGGTATTGCAAAGACCATCGAGCAAGACTTGGAACTCCCCAGCGAAGAATCCATCACCACCATTCCCAAGAGTGCCCCCATCTGGAAAATAATAGGCTGGGCCATTCCCGTAGCCATCATCGCAAGCATCGTGTATATAGGCTACCAGGCTGGCATCGAAAAAGCAGGCGAACTGAGCCTCAAGTGGGCCATGCTCACCGGTGGCGGAGCCATGCTGGGGACCGTTATCGCAGGCGGACACCCCCTTACCATACTTGTGGCACTAGTCATGGCCCCCTTTACAGGGCTTACCCCGCTTATTGGCGTAGGGTTCTTTACCGCCCTCACCCAGGTCTACATGCGGCCCCCAAGGGTAGAAGAAATGGAGACCCTGAGCGAAGACATTTGGCAGGTAAAGCATTGGTGGAAAAACCGCGTAACCCGCGTCATCCTATGCTTCTTATGTCCAGGAATTCCCGCTATCGTCGGGAAGATCCTCGCTATTTTCCAAATCTACCAAGCGTTTTAGAGATGTGAAATGTGGGGTGTGAAATGTGAGATGATTAATCACACATCCCACATTCCACACTCCACATTCACCAAATAGGCCTCTAGATCCTCTTCACGATGAACAGGTGGCCAGGAGCCTTCGCAGGGTCCAGCCGCACAAAGTTCCTGCTGCCGCGCCACACGAAGCTGTCGCCGGTAACCACGTCCTTCAAGAAGTAGAAGGCATCTTCGGCCATGCCAAGCTTTGACATGTTGATTTCCACCATGCCTTCTTGCGGGTGGTCCATGTCCATGTTGCACACGCAAAGGATAATGTCGTCGCCAGTCTTCTTGGAGTAAACCATCAGCTGGTCGTTCTGGGCATAATGGAATTCCAGGTTATCGTATTCCTGCAGGGCAGCATGTTCCTGACGGGCGGTATTGATACGTCGCACAAAATCCTGAATGCCAGGACCCTTCCAGTCATGAACCTTGTACTGGTATTTTTCGCTGTCAGCCAGTTCCTCTTTCACAGGGGACGGGATGTTTTCGCACAACTCGTAACCATTGTACATGCCCGTAAGGCTAGAGAGAGTGGCTGCCAAGAAATAGCGCTGCTTAAAGGCGTTAGGGCCCTTGTAAGCCAGGTACTTGGGGAAAATGTCCGGCGTCGTGGGGAAGAAAATGCCACGCATGTATTCCTTGGCATCAGACTGCGTAAGTTCCTTAAGGTACTGTTCGAACTCCCACTTAGCGCTGCGCCAAGCGAAGTAGGTATAGCTCATGTCGAAGCCGGACTTGGCCAAGCGATGCATCATCTTGGGGCGGGTAAAGGCCTCGGCGAGGAACACCAGTTCCGGACGCTTTTCCTTCACGTCGGCAATAAGCCATTCCCAAAAGGGGAAAGGCTTGGTGTGGGGGTTGTCAATACGGAAAATCTCGATTCCCTTGTCGGCCCAGAACAGAATGATGTTCTCAATCTCTTTCCACAACTCCTTGTAATTTTCGTTGTAGTAGTCGAAGGGGTAAATGTCTTCGTACTTCTTGGGCGGGTTTTCTGCAAACTTGATGCTTCCATCGGGTTCGTGATAGAACCATTCCGGATGGCTCTTCACATAGGGGTGGTCCGGGCTGCAGTTCAACGCAATGTCCAAAGCAAGGCGAAGCCCCTTGCTACGGGCAGCCTTCGCAAAATGCTCGAAGTCCTTCATGGTCCCAAGTTCAGGGTCCACGTCGTAGTGGCCTCCGTTCTTGTTGCCTACGGCGTATGGGCATCCCGGTTCCAGGGGTTTGCCTTTCTTGTCCACCTTGGCGTGGAGGGCGTTGTTGGCCCCCTTGCGATTGGTGACCCCAATGGGGTGGATAGGCACCAGGTAAACGGTGTCGAATCCCAAATCCACAATGTAGTCCAACTGCTTTTCGCAATCCTTCCAGGTGGCACTCTTCTTAGGGTCGGTACCCTGACTCTTGGGCCACATCTCGTACCAAGTTCCCTTGCGGGAATAAGAGGGGTCCACGCGGAGCTTCATCACCGGGCTTTCCGTAGGAACGTCCTTGGGCTCCACGGTCCAGGCGCAAATCTTATATTCGTAATAGCCAATGTTGTTGACGGTAAAGGAACCTTCCCACTGGTCGTTGTCCACAAAATGCATGGGAGCCTTTTCCCACTTCTTCTTGGAGTCGTGACGGTAGAAAATCGCCGCGTCGTACTTCTCGTGGCTGTGGCGGAAAATATCCGCAGTAAGCGTCACCGTATCGCCGGGCTCGCGCTTGATCATGAACCGCCCGCCCTCGATGCTTGGGCGGATATTTTCGATAACCAGATTGTCTTTAAGGGTAGGAATAGTAGCCATAGTATTTCAAATATAATTACTGGCGATGGCCCTGGAAACGTACGCAAAACAGTGCACCGACCAAAACCATGCAGGTTAAAGCAAAGGAACCGCCATAAGAAAGGAAGGGCAGCGGCAGCCCTGTCACGGGCATAAGCCCTATGGTCATGGCCACGTTCACCAAAATGTGGAACAGGAATATGGTGGACGCGCCCATGGTAATGAGGGTAATGAAGGGGTCCGAGAAGAGCTTGCAAGTGGAAGTGGCGCGCCACAGGAATAAAAAGTACAAGGTCAGGATTACAGCACAGCCCGCAAAGCCAAACTGCTCGCCCAAAACGCTAAAGATAAAGTCCGTGTGTTCTTCGGGCAAAAACGCCAGGTTGGTCTGGGTGCCATGCCCAAAGCCCTTCCCCGTAAGGCCGCCAGAGCCAATGGCAGTCAAGGACTGTAGCACCTGGTAACCGTCACCGAGGGGATCGCTCATGGGGTCCAAGAAGGTATTCACGCGTTTTTGCTGGTGAGGCGCCAGCATGTTCCACGCCATGGAACTGGCATAGCCCGCAAAAATGTCCACCACCAAGAAAAATCCCGTCAAGAACTTGGGCAAGCGCCTGCGAACCAGGGACCACACCACTACGCAAATCAAGATTCCCCAAAGGGCCTGGAATACGGTAGACTGGGAATGGGAAAACAGCACCGAGAGTACAGGGCTTGCCAGCAGGAACATGTCCGTCAGCGTAAGACCCGCAAAAAAGAACCCCACATAAGTTACCGCGATAAACACCAGTGCCGTACTCAGGTCAGGCTGCTTTAACACCAGAGCAAACGGGACAATAAAGAGCAACATGGGAACCACAAAGGTCTTGAGCTTGAACAAGCTTACCGGGTGTCTGGAAAGCCAGTAAGAAATAGTCAACAGGTAAGAAATCTTTGCAAATTCCGAAGGCTGCAATTTGAATATGCCCAAGTCGATCCAACGGCCTGCACCCTTGACCACGTCGCCAGCAAAAAACAGCACCACCACAAGCAATATCAGCGACACCGTATACATAGGCACCACCATCCGCTTGAGCCAATCAAGCCTCAAGAACACGATACCCGCTGCAATGGCACTGCCGCACACAAAATAAATGATCTGCCTAAACCAGAAAGTCTCATAAAACACAACTTTCTCGTTGTTGGTAGCCGAATAGACCAACACTACGCCACAGGCCATCAGGACAATGGTCAGTATCAAGAGGAACCAGTCCACCTTCAGGGACTTGTCCAAAAAACGACCCGAACTCATTTTTTGTCCTCCTTCCCGAAATACGCCATCATGACTTTCCGCGCAATGGGTCCCGAAACAGCGCCACCGCCGCCTGCAGCTTCCATAATCACTGCCACGGCGATTTGCGGGTCGTCAATGGGAGCCACCGCCGCGTACCAGGCGTGGGTCTTCTCCCCCTTCTTCCATTCGCCAGAACCCGTCTTGGCACCTACGCGAATGTCAGGAATGCGGCCACGCTTTCCTGTTCCTCCAGGGTGATTCACCACGGAATCCATGGCCGCCATCAATATGCGGTGGGTTTCGGGTTTCATCTTTCCGGGGCGTACAATTTCAGGTTCAAAGCTGCGAACCACGTTTCCCTCGGCATCACGCAGTTCCTTCATAAAGTGGGGACGGTACACGCCCTTGTTGGTTGCCAAGGAGCCCACAAGAACCGCCTGCTGCAGCGGTGTCACGATTTCGCCCTGCCCAATGGAAAGGTTCAAAATAAGGCCCCTGGCCCAACGCCAACCCAAACGCTTGTTACGCAGGTTAAAGGAAACGGAATCCGGCAACCAGCCTCCCTTTTCGCCGGGAATGTCTACGCCCAAAGGCTGCTCCCCTAATCCAAAGCGTCGGCCGAATTCGTTAATGCGGGCCATGTCTATGTCAAGTCCCGCCTGGTAAAAGAATACATCGCAAGAAAGCCTGATGGCATTCACCACATTCAAGTTGCCGTGGGTGCCCCAGCACTTCTGGTAGCGGGCTCCATACTGAAAACCGCCCGTACAAGACTTGGGGTAATGCTTGTGTTCCGTAAGCACCCCGTATTCAAGCCCCGCCCCGGCTGTTACCAGCTTAAAGACAGACGCCGGAGGGTACGTTCCCGAAATAGCGCGGTTGGTCAAGGGCCGCAGGGAATCCAAGGCCACCTTCGCCCAACCCCTGTTCCGCTCCCGCTTTTTCAAAGAGAAAATATTGGGGTCCAGCCGGGGCGAACTGACCATGGCCAGAATCTCTCCGTTCCGCGGGTCAATAGCCACCAGCGCCCCGCGGGCCGTATCGGGAATCGCCTCTTCCGCCACCTTCTGAAGTTTCAAGTCTATTGTAGAAACCAGATGGAGACCAGGAACAGGAGCCACGCCTTCCACGCCCTTCACCAGCCCTATTTCCCTGCCAAAGGCGTTGACTTCCACAATCTTCACGCCGTTCTTACCGCGGAACTCCTGGTCGTACGCCTGTTCCAGACCCTTTTGCCCAATGCGGTCACCTTGGGAATAGTTCTTGTATTCCGGCAACTTCAACTGCTCTTCAGAAATTTCGCTAGTATAACCCAACACGTGGGAAGCAAGCGTCCCGTAGGGATAGTCCCTGCGTGATTCGATAAGCGTCACCACGCCAGGCAGCTTCTCGGAATGTTCCTCTATGATGGAAACCTGCTCTGGCGAAGCATCTTCCAAAATGCGAATGGGTCTGTTCTTTATCCAGCGGGTACGCTGAAAGGCCGTGTCCAAAGAAAGGGAGTCAAACATCCGTTTCCCGTCCTTGTCCACAATCTGGAGCAGGTTTCTGAAAACGGTGTCACGGTCCGCCTTTTTCCGCGGGAGGTTTAGGGACAGCAAGGCAATTTGGTAAGATGGGCGGTTACGTACCAGCACTTCACCATTTCGGTCATAAATAAATCCACGTTCCGCCACCAATTCCACGCGGCGCAAGCGGTTTTCCTCGGAACGTTGAAAGTTCTCGTCATAATGAGTGTGTTGCAGAGAATAAAGTCGAAACAGAAGCACAACAAAAAGAACAAAAACGGCTGTCATAAAAATCAGCACGTTCCAATTTCTATTCTGGACGTTTTCGTTATCGGAGTTGCTAGACATTCCGCTTTTTCTTGCCAATGGACAAATGGAAATAGATTGCCGCCACAATCAAGGTATAGAGGCATTCCGGAACCGTTTCAGAGAGGAACAGGTTGGTGACCACATCCTTTTCCAGCCCCGTCACCAAGAAATATACCATGTCATGGACAAAGAAACCAAAACCAAGAACTCCCAGTTTCATGGGCAAGTTCAAGGTCAAGAACCTTTCCTCCAACTGTCCCACCAAAAAGCCAAGAACCGTCATTGAAATAGAATTTGCGCCAAGCCACTCCACAGGGCCATACACATCCTGTGTAAATCCGGCAAAGAATCCCCAGAAGCACCCTGCCGCAGGCCCAAACTTGATTGCAATGGACACTATCATGATAATGACAAGGTCAGGGCGTGCTCCAAACAACTGAATCCATTCAGCAACAGTCGTCTGCAGGACAAAGCAGACGATGAACACTACCAGAACTTTTATCCACTTCAAGCTATTCATCTAAAAGTTCCTGTATTACCCACTCGGCGTCCTTGCCCATAACAAACACTTCTTCCAGAGAAGAAAATTCCTGAAACGGAACCACGTCCATCAGCTGCATCACTTCCAAATCAGCCGGGCGAATTTTCGTTACTGTTCCCACAGGGATTCCCTTGGGGAATATGCCGCCCAAGCCCGACGTAATCAGGGTATCACCCACCTTCACTCCTGCATGGGTAGGAATCATGGCCGAAAGGGTACGCCCATCCACAGATTCCAGGAACCCGACCACACGGGTTCTGCGTTCCAGTACAGACAACTTAAGGTTCGGGTCCACCAAAAGCTGAACCCTAGAATGAGTCAGTGTCGCCTTGGAAATTTTTCCAACCAAGCCATTCATGGAAAACACGGGCATGTCTTCCTTGACTCCCCGAGAGGTCCCGCGGTTTATTACCATGGTGGTCAAGAAACGGCCCGGATTGTGCCCCACTACACGTGCGGTGACAATGGGATAGTCCCACTTGTCATCAAACCGCACCAAGGTGTGCAGTCGGGCCAGTTCCTGCAAAGCCTCGCTGGCATAATAGGTTTCTTGCCTAAGCCTTGCATTTTCTTCTTTCAGCATTTCGTTCTCGTGTGCCACAGAACGAAACTGCCCTACCGAAGAAACAACCATCTGCGCAGGGTAAAAAACCGTCCCCAGCGCCACAGACACCACGTTGTTCCGCGTGGCATCTGGTGCCCTGTGCATCAGCAATCCCAGCACCAAGAAGAAGACAAAAGCAACAATGCCATGCTTCTGGGTAAATAAGCCAACGATGAAGTGGAACGCCCTAATCATCAAAGACCGCGTTCAAAAGAACTAGTTGGAAGAAGCTATCAATACCGGTCGATACTTGTCCAAGTCCTCAAGAATGCGTGCGGCACCCTTGCAGACGCACACCAGAGCCTCATCAATAACGTTGACAGAAAGCCCCGTTTCTTTGCGAATGCGTTCATCAAAACCGCGGAGCTGAGAACCACCGCCAGTCATAATAATGCCCTTGTCGTAAATATCAGCAGACAGTTCCGCCGGAGTCATGCTCAAGGCTTGCTTAACCGCTTCGATAATGGCGGTTACAGGTTCGTTCAAGGCCTCGCGGATTTCGGTACTGTTAATCGTCATGGTGCGTGGCATGCCCGCAATAAAGTCGTGTCCGCGAACTTCCATGGTCAGTTCTTCTTCCAGAGGGCTGGCAGAACCGATCTGAATTTTGATTTGTTCAGCGGTGCTTTCGCCAACGTGCAGGTTGTACATGGTACGCAGGTAGCGGACAATGGCTTCATCCATCTCGTCACCGCCCACGCGTACAGAGGCGTTGCAAACCGTTCCGTTCAAGGCAATAACAGCAATGTCCGAGGTACCGCCACCGATATCCACAATCATGTTGCCCACGGGGTCTTCCACAGGAATTCCCATGCCCACGGCAGCAGCCATGGGTTCATGTACCAAGTGCACTTCCTTTGCGCCAGCCTGCTTGGCAGCATCAATCACCGCTCTTTTTTCCACTTCGGTAATGCCGCTAGGCACGCCAACTACCACACGAGGTTTCACCATCCATAGGGGGTATTTCTGCACACGCTTAATGAATGTCTGGAGCAGGGTTTCCACCAATTCAAAGTCTGCAATAACGCCATCCCGCATGGGACGGACAGCTCGAACCTCCCCCGGAGTACGACCAAGCATTTTCTTTGCTTCGAAACCGATAGCGGACACCCGGTTGTTCTTGCTGTCTACAGCAATCACCGTAGGTTCGTTAATGACAATGCCCTGACCTGCAACGTGAACCAGCGTGTTGGCCGTTCCCAGGTCTATACCAATATCGCAAGAAAATAATCCAAACAAAATGTTTCCCTCTATGTGAAGATTTTGTTAATTAATATAGTAATTAGTTGTTATTTCCCAACGAATCCGCCCCAAAGAAAAGGGTCTTGTAATAGCGGTCCCATTGCCTGGCGCTCACGTCGTAGCGGTACTTCCGCTTCTCGTGAAGTGCCATGTCCTTGTAGATAAAGTAATCTACCTCGGCATAGGCGGAATAAATTTCAGCCTCCGCACCAGAAAACAACCTGAAATCCTTGACCCGGTAATAAGGTGTGTCCAACAAGGCATCCCGGCTCCCGGCCTTCATAGTCTCCGCCACCATGAACTTGAGGTCTTCCTGGAGATAACTTTCCAGTTTCTTTTCTATCCGGTCCGTCCGTTCGGAGCAACCGACGAACAACAAGGCGAAAGCGATGGCAGAGAATAAGAGTTTCATGCTAGAAATGTAGAAATTCCACACTTTGCATTCCCCAATAGCCATAAAAAAACGCCCCCATGGCGGGAGCGTCTTCAAGTCCTGTTACAAACAAACTAGCAATCGCTAGAAGGAGTACGTTGCAGAGATCCTGGAGAAGATACGTCCTTCACCCTGGAACGGGTTGCGGAACAGCAGGTCTTCGGCAACGGTCACGTCGATCTTCAGCTTTTCTTCGATGTTGATGCCAAAACCAAAGCCCACGTGGTCATCGGCAGTGCCGTCAGCCAAGGGGTTGGTGCTAAAGAAGTTTCCGTCGTCGCGGCAAATGCCGTTGGAACTCAGGTTCTTCGAATTGACATCGCACTGGGTGTAGAGAATGGACTTCTGACCGCCAACGCGGATCACAAACCAATCCCACCAAATGTTGCGTTCGATACCGAAGCTGATCATACCACCGATATCAGAACGCTTGTCCCAATGGGGGTGATCTTCGTTCTGGGAGTTGTAGATAGACTCGCCGGAATCGTAATCATAGAACCAATCATGAGCTTTCAGCTTGTTCCAGATGAAGTCTGCGCCCAACCAGAAGAACCCACGGTCCAAGGCCACATTAATTCCGAGACCTGCCTGGGCATGCTTATCTTCGATACCAGGGGCCTGTATGAGCCTCATGGAGAATGCCGGTACCAGTTCACCATCCAGTGCGTCCAGTGTAAAGAATGCACGAGACTTGGCCAAGAAAGAGAAGTCGCCATCATCAAAGAAGTTCAAATGTTCAGGACCATATTGAATACGAGCAATGCCGAAGCTGAGTTCGAAATCGATGTTGCTGCCGAACTGCAGGTTCAAGCCACCATCTGCCTGAACAGCAGAAGCGTAAGCATCACGGGAGACCTGGTAGTCGCCGCTTTCCATCTTATCGCCACCATCCTGATGGGCGATATAGATGTGCAAGCCCCAAGCATCGCCATTGGAAAGGGTGGGAACCTTCGTGGTGTCACCGCTGCTTTCGCCAACAACTCTTGTGGGGAAATACCTCATGAGGTCATTATCGAAGCGGCCAAACAAACCACCGATAGAAAGACGGGGGTCCGGATTGTTCTCGTCACCGAGAGACAAAGAGAAAATGCCGCCAAAGTTGGGGTACGGAGGATCGATGTTGTTTCCCGTTCCAAGATTGTTGTAGGTATAGGGTCCGAATTCACCAATCAAGTAGTTCGGATACAGGTTGATGTTTGCAGCATTGTCGAAAATGCTCACGTCATCCATGATGTAGGTAGTATTCTTACCCATAGATTCCACACGAGCGAAGGTTGCAAAAGCAGACCCCACACCGAGGACTCCAAAGGAGAGACCCACCGCAGCAGCTGTTTTAAAATTCATTACAGGACTCCTGTTTGAAATATCTACCCTAAAGTTAAATTTATTCTTTGAAAAACGCAACAGAAAAATGAAAAAAGACCATGCTTTTGGCATGGTCTTTTTTGGCATATAGCCAGTCCTGAATATTATTCAGAGAAGGTGAACGGAATAGTTACCGTAGTGTTACCAGACTTCACCTTGCTGAACTTCCAGCGGCTCACAGCGGTCTTGATTTCGCCATCAAACTCGCCGTAACCAGTGGTGGAAGATGCAATGGAAATGCTGATAACTTCACCGCCCGGAGCGATCGTAAACTTCAGGGTAACCTTACCCTGGAATCCCGGTTTCTTCTTCAGGAACTTGTTATAGATGTGACGCAGACCCGGAGTACGCTGACGCACCACCTTCATGATGTCTGCAGCGGAACGGGATCCGCCGCCAGCACCCATGTCGATGTCGCGTTCAGACGGGGTCTTGATAGAGCCCTTGGCCTTGGTAGCGATACCACCGCCACCGCCGCCCAGAAGGCCAGCCAAGCCGTCACCGATACCACCGGAACCGCCTTCGGCGTAACCTTCGTTAAAGCCACCGTCAGCCTTACCGCGACGACCACCGAGAACGGTCTTACCCGTAGTCTGGAGGCCGGCCACGTCCTTAAGAACCTTGTCGATGTCCTTGGTGAACTTCTGGTTCTTCATCAGGTCGTAGGCAGCAGCACTGGCATTCTTGGTCTGGGCAGTGAGGAGCTTAAGCACGCCACGGGTCTGGGGAGCGTTGGGCTGACCCTTACCGCGGGGCTTGCCACCACCGCCAGCCTTCTTACGAGGCTTCTTGGGTTCTTCTTTCTTCTTCTCTTCCTTCTTTTCTTCCTTCTTTTCGTCCATCACCATGGAAGCGGAAAGGTCGGCAGCTGCGGATTCTTCGAAGATCACTTCGTCAACCACAGCTTCGTACATGGAAGCCCACAGGGAGAAAGCAAGAGCGACAATCAAGGAGATACCCGCAATAGCACCCATCTTCTTGTCGGATTCCGGCATCAGGGACGCTACTAACGGATCTATTGGAGCTTTTTTCTTAGCCATAGTTATTCCTCCCCGCCGTTCTTCTGCATCACGGCAAATGCGATGTTAGTGTAACCGGCAAAGCCGCAAGTGGCCATCACCTTGTACATAGCATCGTACGGGATGCTCTTGTCGATCTGGACAATGATATGACCCGCTTCGTCAGCCGGCAGACCCATCTTCAGGTTGTGTTCCTGTTCAATGGCGCGGCGGTCCTTCAGCACGTCATTCACCTTTTCCACCAAGAGGTCTTCTTGGCTCAAAACATCAGGGGTCGGAACCACCTGTTCATTATCCACGATCACATAGTTGGCGTCGACCACCACCGTAAGCGAAACTTCCGTGGGCTGCACCTTGGAGGTGGAGATGGGAAGAATCAGGTTTTCGGCCTGGGTCAACAGCTGACCTTCTGCGTCCAAGTTCTTAATCATGAACACCAGAATGATGGTCATCATGTCCATCATGGACGTCAAGGAGAAAGGTACGTCTTCACTAAATTTACGAGTTCTTCTAGCCATGATTAACCTCCCAACTTAGCAAGCTGAATCTTGGTAAATCCAGCTTCCTTGGAACGGTCCATGAGCTGGATGATCTTGTCAAATTGAGTATCGTCGTTTGCAACGATGATAATGTTATCCACGTCTTCAAGGTCGATAAACTGAGTGTGAATCGCAATCAGGTCCTTGGCAATCAGGTCGTAAGCGGAAAGCGGATAGATCAAGGTCTTGGCGGCCACATCCGGTTTCAGGGTACGAGCAGAGTTAGGCGTGAGGGTAGCGAGGGTAACGCCTGCACCCGGCTTCTTCAAAGCAGGGGGAGGAGTAAGGCCCAAGGTGCCTTCGCCAGGGAGAGCAAGGAAGCTGTTGTTTCCGTCTACATAGGCACTATCGGCAAGGGGTTCTTCGGCAGAGCCACCATTGGTGTAGAGTGCCCAGATAACCTTACCGGGATCTTCTTCGGATTCCTTGTTGATGGCCCAAAGCTCGATGGTCTCAATTTCATAAAGATACTTG
Organism: Fibrobacter succinogenes; assembly: GCA_902767785.1. Lineage (GTDB taxonomy): Bacteria > Fibrobacterota > Fibrobacteria > Fibrobacterales > Fibrobacteraceae > Fibrobacter > Fibrobacter succinogenes_D. The sequence goes on from CACXIR010000070.1 coordinate 14,489, forward strand.
TCTTTATCCATTTCAGATCCGTCTTTGCACTTGGGTCCGTGTCCACTTTCAACAGTTGACTTCACCTCGTCCACGGGGTGGGTAATCAGCTTGGCATCGGACTTGCAGCGGAACGTCCACATTTCCTTGAAATAGACGTTGGGCTGGAAACCGCCGCGGGCACCAATGACCAGGTAGTCGCTGGTAATCGCGAGGGAAAGGTTCAATGCCTGCTGGTCCGGCTCCGGAGGAGTGTCGTTGTCCATCTGCATCATAGAACGTTCAGGCAGATTGACTTCAACAATAGCCAGCTTGGAGAAAGCGGTCATAGACAACAGCATAGGAATCAGAATCGTGAACAAGCCCATCGCCGGCAACAGGTCCGGTTCTTCAGGCTTGGCTGGTTTCTTAAGTTGTCTTGCCATTTTTTATAACTCCGTTTAATTAAAAACTCTCAGTTGAAATTAGGAGAGGGAGTTGATAATCTTGAGGCCCTTTTCTTCCATTTCCTGGATCAGGCGTTCGGAGTTCATGTTGAGGAGACCCACCAGCACCAGAAGAGGCACAGCGGAGAGAAGTCCGAGGAGCGTGGTACCCATAGCGATAGCGATACCGTCGGAAAGAGCCTTGGCACGTTCAGAAGCGGGTTTGTTAGCCACAGCATCGAATGTGAAGATCAGACCGTAAATCGTACCCATCAGTCCGAGCAAGGTAGAGATGGAAGCCATAACCTGGATAACGCTAATGTAACGAGTAAGACGAGGAGCTTCAGTCAGGAACACTGCATCGCAAGCAGCCTGCATTTCTTCGCGGCCGCCGGCACGGGTACCAACGATGGAAGCCATGACGCGGGCGATGGGCAGGTTGGTCTTGTTGGCAAGACCAAGGGCTTCATCGAACTGCTGAGAGCTGATGAGCTTACCGAAGTCGGCCAAGAACTTGGCGCGGCCCTTGGAGCTCTTCACCATGATATAAACGACGCGTTCAATGGAGAAACCGAGGCCGATCATGAACACGACCAAGATGATCCACATGAACTGGTAACCATCAGATTCAGGGCTGAAGGATTGAAGCATTTTAGACATTAGAAGGGAGCCTCGGTGCTGTAAAACTTTATTTACAGCCTAAAAACACCCTAAAAACCCCAAAAGACGGGGGAGCCAATGAACAAGGCTCCCGTAAAATTGTTTTTACCGCTTACTTTTTCCCCTTCTTTCCCTTCTTCTTTGGAGCTGGGGCAGGAGCAGCAGCCGGTGCGGCCTCGGGTTCAGCAGAATCGGAAGCGCCTACTTCTTCACCTGCGGACGGTCCCGCAGAGGGGGCCGGAGCCATTTGAGCCTTCAGTTCAGCCAACTCAGCCTTCAACTTTTCTTGTTCGGCCTTGGCTTCCTTGATAATGTCGCGGTAGGTAGCGAGCTTTTCTTCCGGAGTCATGACTTCGGACTTGGAAATCTGCTCGATACGAGCCTTGGTCTTGAAGTATGCCGGGTCAGCAAACAGGGTGGACGGGTCGAACTTTTCGATCTTGGTGTTCAAGGTCTCGTTGTTCTCATCCATCTGCTTCAAGAGTTCGAACAGCTTGGCAGTCCACTGGTTGTCGATACCGTAGTGGGCAGAAGCCTTAATACCGGTGGCGCACACGGGAACAGCAGCCTGCTTAGCAGCGTCGGACTTGTTGTTAAGTTCTTCGCGGTAGGCTTCCAAGTCTTCGTGGGCCATTTCAATAGCGTCTTCCTTGACAGCGCCTTCGTATTCCACGTATTCCTTCACGATGGCAGCAGAGTCGGGCAGAGGTGCATTGGCGAAGGCATCGGCCACTTCGGCAAACACAGCGCACTGCTGGTAGTACATCTCGATGTAACCCTCTTCGGCCTGCACCACATCCTGGTTGTAGAATCCCTGGTCACGAGCAAGGTCAATGTTCTTCTGGAAGATAGGACGTGCCTGGTCGTAGTAAGGAGGCAGCTGCTGCACGATAGTGATACGTTCAGCAAACATTTCTTCTTCGCCCTTGGCGCTCTTTTCCTGTTCACGAACCTTGGTAGCCATGACCACGAAGAGCATACCCATCTTGTTGGTGGCACGGAAGGTCCACTTTTCAGAAGCGTAGGATGCAGACTTGGAATAGTGTCCCATGGCTGCCTGCAGGATTTCCACCAACTTCTTGATGGTGGCGGCCTTTTCCTTTTCCTTGCCCTTCAGCACATAGGCGTCCATCTTGTTGTATTCATGTTCACCCAGATAGAAGGCAGCTTCAGCCGGAACGCCGGGGTCGGCGTTCTTGATCTGCAGACCGTACTTGTCGTAGTTCTTGAGGGTCTGATCGTAATCGGCCACAGCCTTGTCTTCTTCCTTAAGTTCCATGTAGGCACGAGCAGCACCGATGTAGGCAGCAATCAGCTTTTCCTTGTCTTCGGTGTAGTTCTTGATGAAGAAGTGGTATTCCTTGGCGGCTTCATCCCACTTCTTGGCGTTGCCATAGGCCACAGGAATGCTGAAAGCAGCATCCAAAGCGTAGGTGCTCTTGGGATAGTCGTGGACCAGGTCCTTAGAGCAGCGGATGGCTTCTTCGGTCATCTGGGCTTCGTCATAGCTCAAGCAGGCGCTATACAGGAAGCTGGGAGTACGTTCATCCTTGGGGTAACGCTTATAGGCCAATTCGTAGGTAACGGCAGCCTGCTTCTTGTCCGGAATGGAGTCGAAGGTCTGGGCAGCAAAGCCAATAGCCTGGAAGGCCATAGAGTCTTG
>CACXIR010000071.1 GCA_902767785.1 Fibrobacter succinogenes
CGCAAGCCTCACCAAGCTCGCTGACGTTTATGTGAACGACGCTTTCGGTACCGCTCACCGCGACCACTCTTCCATGACTGGTGTTGAACTGCCGCAGCGCGCTGCTGGTTTCCTCATGAACAAGGAACTCAAGGCATTCGACCAGGTCCTCAACAATCCTCCGCGTCCGTTCCTCGCCATCCTCGGCGGTGCAAAGGTCGCTGACAAGATCCAGCTCATCAACAACCTCCTCGACAAGGCCGACAAGATCATCATCGGCGGTGGCATGGCTTTCACCTTCAAGAAGGTTCTCAACAACATCGAAATTGGTTCTTCTCTGTTTGACGAAGAAGGCGCCAAGCTTGTTCCGGATCTGATGGCCAAGGCCAAGGCTGCCGGCAAGGAAATCATCCTCCCGGTTGACTACATCGCTGCCGACAAGTTCGCTGCCGACGCTGCCACGAAGGCTGTCTCTGACGCCGAAGGCATTCCGGCTGGCTGGATGGGCCTCGATGTGGGTGCTGAATCCACCAAGCTCTTCGTGAACGCTATCAAGTCCGCAAAGACCATCGTTTGGAACGGTCCTGCAGGCGTGTTCGAATTCGAAGCCTTCGAAAAGGCTACCAAGGCTATGGCCGACGCTATCGTCGAAGCTACCGCTGCTGGCGCAATCACCGTGATCGGTGGTGGCGATACCGCTACGGCTGCCAAGAAGTACGGCGCTGACAAGAAGGTGACCCACACCTCTACGGGTGGTGGCGCTTCCCTCGAACTCCTTGAGGGAAAAGTCTTGCCTGGTGTAGCAGTGCTCACTGACAAGTAATTCGGATTAAATTCCTGATTTTTATAAAGACTCCGCAACATCGTTTGCGGAGTTTTTTGTTTTTTGCTCGCCCTTGTTTTTTGTTGAAGTTTCTTTTTTTAAAGACTCCGCAACATCGTTTGCGGAGTTTTTTGTTTTTTGCTCGCCCTTGTTTTTTGTTGAAGTTTCTTTTTTGTATGAATTTATAGTATCTTTAGGAAGGAGGAAATATGTCTATTGCAGAAATTTCAAAACAGTTTCATGCAGACCATCGCGGCAATTGTGCCATGTCGGTGGCGTACGGCTACGCCCGTGCCACGGGCAAATCCGAGGCGGAAGCGATGGCCTCTGCCGAGATGTTCCGCAATTTTGGTGGCGGTAAGGCTCCAAACGGTTCTTGCGGTGCACTCTATGCAGCAAAGATGATGCAGCCTGACCATGCCGACGCCATCGAAGGCTTTTTCAAGCGCGGGGCGCAGAACTTTACCAAGTGCAGCGAAATCCGCCCGAATAGGGTTATCCCTTGCAACCGTTGCGTGGAACTGGCTGGCGAAGCCCTTGATTTTTTGCAAAACAGCTGATAACTGCACTATGAACCGAATACTTGTTTTCCTATTTCTTTTTGCGAGTGTTGTTTTTGCGCAGCTGGTGCCGCCGGGCATGGTTTTGCCGTCGGCGGGAGCAGACTCGACGACTACGGATTCTGTGGCGCCGGCACCTTTCGTGGAACAGCCTGCTCCCGAGAACATGGTGGAAGTTCCGGAAGGCCAGTCCAGAAATTGGGATGGTTATGAATCTGCCGACCCGGACAGCCTCTTGCTTTGAGCAGCGGCCTTATAGGCCTTGGCCTTTTTGGGTCTAGCTATCTTGTCGACGACGATGGGAAAAAGGATGTACTCCGTTATACAGGCGAGGGAGTCATGGTGGGCGCTTTGGTGTCTGCCGGGTTCGCCTTTGGCTTTGATTTGTCTTCCGAGGGTTTTCGCATCAAGGCGCAGTATTACATTCAAAAACTGGCGGATTACAAGAAACGGCATTCTGCCTTGGAAGTTGAACCATGAGAGCACTGATTTTGCTTCTGCTTGCGTTTGGCGTGTTTGTGGCAAACGCCCAAGAGATGGACACCACCTACATTATCAACGAGCAAGGACAGACCATAGGGCTAATCCACGAGAAGGGGACTGTGCCAGTGGTTTACAATGCCCCTGTTGTGGATAAAGGGAAGGCCGCTGCGTCTCAATTAGATAGTGTGGCTTATTATCAGGATTTGGTGAATCGCTATACCCAGTCGGGACTCAAAAAACGTAGTACGGGCCACGGGATGATGATAGGTGGCGGTGTGGGAATGGCCATAGGTGCGGGCCTTATGCTTTATTCGGCTGGACGTTCATCGAGCTACTGTGACAGTTATGAGCATGATTGTTCTGACCGGGACTTTGACAATTTTTTGGGGTTCTTTGCAGGTTACGGCTTGTTAATAGGTGGCGGTGTGGTCTTTGCCGTGGGAACCACCTTGAAAATTGTGGGCGGTGCCAAGCTGCGCAAGGCCCGGCGTTATCAGGAATCTTTGGACCGCTACGTTATTGGCCATCAAATGGTGAGCCTGCGGGTGGAACCCCTGTTTAATCCGGTGACCGGGACTGTTGGTTCCCAATTGGCTCTGGGATTCTAAAATTATTCTATCTTTGGGCCCGGTGATGGGTAAAAAAGGATAGAAAAATGCGTTTAATTCCCTTGACCCTTTTTTTACTTTTGCCGATTGTCTTTTTCGGATGTGGAGACAACGGCACCTCTAGCGACAATTCCGGAGAGAAGGGGGCTGCCAACGCTCCCTGCGACTCTTCTGAAGCCGGTACTTATCGCTGGACAGAAGAGGGCGTTGCTTTTGAAGTGTGCGAAAATGGATTTTGGACTCCTGATTCCGTAAAGCCCCATGCACCCGGTTTTAATTCTTGCCAGTTTAATTTTGGGGCGGCCTGGCAGAGAACCCATGAAGATACTGTTTACTACGCTGGTTTGGATTATGTGTCTGTATGGCTTGGGGACAATGCCTATTATAATGAGTTTGAAAAGCGCATGGTGAAAGCCTGCTTTAAGATTCATGCAACGCCTATGATTTACGCCTACGTGATTGCGGAGTTTGGGAAGGATCATGAAATGGAAGATTGCGATGTAGCCAAGGCAAGGAAAAAGAAATCCCTGTGTGTGCATGGAGCAGATTTGATCCGGGAGTATTTTGCCGATTCCATACTGTATCGTTATCAGAAATATGCGGAAGGCATGTCCCGTCAAGCCCATACATATGGGAATGAGTCCGAAAAGCTTCGGATCAGAGTGCGGCTAACAAAGGCGAAGAACAGCTGAACGGGGGAATTCCCGATTCCATGATGGGCGTCTATTTTAAGCAGATTGTGGATACCATCAAGGCCTATTTGCCCGATGCTAAAATTGCAATTGATATTTCCCCTTGGGTTAGCGACTGGGATTCTTTGGGCCTTTCCAAGTGGTTCTCCCATTTTGACATGTCTCAGGTGGATTACGTAAGTACTTCTGGTGGGCGTACCTTGGCCAATTCGGAAAGAATCCGGGGTGCAAACAAGCTAACCTGGAATAAGCTGTACGAGACTCTGAAAAAGCCTATTTTGGCTGACGTGGGGTATTCGGCGGGTGGAAAGGGAACCGGCCATGCAGAACTGTGGGATAATATTGCTAACTTGGACGCAAGAGCCAAGGATGGTGTAGTGGGCGTGATGCAGATGGATGCCGCCCTGGATTATCCGCAGCGGGTGAGTTACATTCGATCCCATTTGCGGGTAGACTATCCCTGGTGCAAGGAGTAGGTTTATGAGCGTTATCGTGGTGGATTACAATGCGGGCAATTTGACTTCGGTGATGAACGCCCTGGCGCGCATCGGGGCGGATGCCGTATCCAGCCGCGATCCCGAAGTAATAGCAAAGGCGACCCGCCTGGTTTTCCCTGGGGTGGGTGCCGCCGGTTCTGCCATGGAAACCCTGACCCGCACGGGTATAGGCGATGCCATCAAGGCGGTGGTAAAAGCTGGGAATCCCGTGCTGGGAATCTGCATAGGCTGCCAGATCATTCTGGAAGAAAGCGAAGAGGATGGCGGGGTAAAGACCCTAGGGCTTATTCCCGGCAAGGCGGTGCGCTTTAGGGACGAACCGGGCCTGAAGATTCCCCACATGGGCTGGAACCAGGTGAATTTCACCCAGGATCATCCGATTATGGCAGGCATCCGGAACGGTTCGGACTTTTACTACGTGCATTCGTACCATCCGGTGGTGCCTGCAGAGAACGCTTTTGCCGAAACTACCTACGGCACTCAGACCTTCCAGGGGCTTATTGGCAAAGGCAACCTGGTGGCCTCCCAGTTCCATCTGGAAAAGAGCGGCGACGTGGGCCTGAAAGTCCTGGAAAATTTCTGCAACTGGAACACTTGAGGTGAGTATGGAAAAAGTTTATCGCTCCGGAATCGGTTTTGATGTTCACAAGCTGGTAGAAGGCCGCAAGTGCATTATCGGCGGGGTGGACATCCCTTACGAAAAAGGCCTTCTGGGACACAGCGATGCCGACGTGCTGCTCCACGCCATCAGCGACGCCCTGCTTGGAGCCGCAGGCCTCGGCGATATAGGAACCTACTTCCCGGATACAGACCCGGCTTTCAAGGGTGCCGACAGTCTGGAACTGCTCCGCAAGGTGGGGGAGGAAGTCCGCAAGGCTGGTTTTGAAATCGTGAACATTGACAGTATTGTCATGTGCGAACGGCCCAAGGTGAACCCTCACAAGGACCAGATGAAGGCGAATATCGCCCGTGTGCTCGGTCTGGATGTGAAACAGATTGGAATCAAGGGGACAACCACCGAAAAGCTGGGATTTACGGGTCGTGGCGAAGGTATTGCCAGCCAGGCTATCGCCATGGTTTACAGTTTGATGTGATTTGGCTCAAATTTGCGGGTTTGTGCAGGATTGCACTTGCTTAAAACTAAATATATATTTCGGTATATGAAACGACTGTCTTGTGTTGTTGGTTTTGCTTTTGCCTTGGGTGCTGCTGGCACGTTGTTTGCCGACGGCGACATGCAAGATGTTATACCTGTGGTCATTGTGGAACCCAGCAGTTCCTCTGTCGCCTCTAGCAACAGTTCTGCACCGGGGTCAAGCTCTGGCGTTGTGCCGGAGTCGGGTTCGTCCCAGGACGGCTCGTCTCAAGAGGGCGGCAACGTCGCTCCGGGCAGCAACTCCGGGACTACTGCGATAAGGCGTATGGACGCTCCTTCTGCGGTGCCGCAAGGTGACAAGTGGTTCGACACAAAGGGCCGCCGTCTGGAGAAAAAGCCTGGGGCTTCCGGTTCCTACATCAATAATGGCAAAATGCAGACCGTAAAATAGGTCGTGCATTAAATCTCTATCGTTTCTTCATCGCTTGCAATAAAGGCTTTGAGCCGTTCCAGGGTGTGCTCAAAGTCGTTTTTTATGGAGCATTCCCACACGGTGGCTACGCGAAATCCCTGCAATGACAGTTTCCAGCTGGTCTTGATGTCTCGCACCACGTTGTTGGCAAACTTTTCGTTCCAATAACCGGGATTGCTTTTGGGCTGGCTCGTGAACTTGCAGCCGTGTTGATGCCAGAAGCAGCCGTTGATAAACACCACTACGCCATACTTGAGGATAAACAGGTCCGGTGAACCGGGCAGGTCGTGGCGGTGGAGCTTATAGCGAAATCCAGCTTTGAAAAGTGCCCGGCGCACCAGCAGTTCCGGCGTAGTATCTTTTGAATGGACCGCCTGCATTACTTGCGAGCGGTTCATGGGAGCGTGTTTTTTGTGCCGGCGTTTCACTGGAATCTTGGGGGGTTAAAGCTCGTGGTAATATGGGCAGATGTTTTCGAAATGTCCGTCTTTCATCCTGAAACCGCCCGGAATTGTACCCAGCTGGACAAAACCCAGACGCTCGTAAAGGTGACGGGCGTGGACATTGCTTTCCACCACAGCGTTGAACTGCAGGATGCCAAAGCCCTGCCTCTTGGCCTGCTCAAGGCAGTCTTTGACCAGGAGTTCCCCGATGTGCTTGCCTCTGGATTCCGAAGAGACGGCGTAGCTCGCGTTTGAAATGTGCCCGCAACGGCCCACATTGTTGGGGTGCAAAATGTAGAGCCCGTAGATCCTCCCGTTTTCTTCTGCAACGGCGCAGTAAGTTTGCGAGGCAAAGAACTGCTTGCCGGTTTCAAAGGAGAGCAGTTCTTCCTGGGGGAAGGCAATGCCCTCTTCTACCACTTCGTTCCAGATGCGGATCATCTCTGGCAGGTCGTTTCCGCTGTACTTTCGTATTTCCATAGGGAATCCAACTGTTAAACTGTTTAAAGTAATTCCTCTAGAGTTTTGTAGACAATGTTTGGCTCTACTGGCTTGCTCAAGTGTGCGTTCAGGCCGGCCTGCAGGCTGTTTTGCACGTCTTCATCGAAGGCGTTTGCGGTGAGGGCGATAATGGGAATGCTCTTCGCGTCTTCGCGGTCCATGGAACGGATGACGCGGGTCGCCTCAAGGCCATCCATCTCGGGCATGCGTACATCCATGAGGATGGCGGAATAGTAGCCCGGTTCGTGTGCCTTAAACATCTCTACAGCGATGCGCCCGTTTTCTGCACGTTCTGCCTTCATTTCACGCATTGAAAGTATCGTCGCCATGATTTCCGCGTTTACGGGAAGGTCTTCGGCGAGCAGTATCGTTCTTCCGGAAAGGGAAGCCCGAGGTTTTTCCTGCTGTTCTCCCGATGCACAGCATTCTCTGCTGTTGCACGAAGATTTCTGCAACGTGACGGTAACGGTGAATTTGGAGCCGACACCCTTCTCGCTTTCCACGTCGATGTGCCCGTCCATCAGTTCCACGATGCTCTTGGTGATAGAGAGCCCAAGCCCCGTGTTGCCATGCTTGCTGGTGTAGGATTCGTCTTCCAGCGCAAAGGCCTCGAACATGCGCGGTAAAAAGTCCTTGCCGATTCCGATTCCCGTGTCCTCTATGGTAAAGCGCAGGGGGCATTTTTCCCCGTCGATGGCGAGGGCTTCCACGACAAGCGAAACGGAGCCGCCTTCGGGAGTAAACTTGACGGCATTCCCGAGAATGTTTATCAGCACCTGCCTGAGCTTCATCTCGTCGCCGATATAGCAGTTGGACACCCCGTCCTTCACGTTGCAGCTGTAACGGATTTTCTTATCGTGGCACTGCGTCGTCACGATGGCGTTCACCTGTTCGAGCTCATGCGCGAACGAGAATTCTGCATTCTTGAGCGACATGCTGCCCGATTCGATGCGGCTGATATCCAAGATGTCGTTGATGACGCCCAGCAAATGCTGCGCCGCCGTTCCGATTTTCTGCAAGTGCTCCCTGGTGGCCTCTGAGATGCCCGCATCGCCCAGGGCGATACTGTTGAGCCCGATGATGGCATTCATGGGCGTGCGGATTTCGTGACTCATGTTGGAGAGGAAGGCCGTCTTCGCCCTGCTCGCCTCTTCCAACTTGTGGCGGTATTCCTCCATTTCGTCTTCGAGCACAAAACTGTGCAGGAGGGTTATGCCGATCATGCAGCCCATCGCATAGAATGGCCACAGGGGGAAGAACACCTGGAAGGCAATCATTACCACCATGGCAAGGCCAAAGAGTCCGATGGTCAGGTGCCGTTGCCGGACATCGCCCTGCGTCTTCGCGGTCATGTAAAAAGTATAGATTGATGTAGAAAGGAACATCGCAATTTGTACCAAAAGTGCCGCATGCCGCATGAATGCGGTGTGGTAAACGCCTTGGTCGTCGAACCAGAAAAACACCGGATAAAAGAAGTTGACGATAATAAAGACAAGAAAAACCCCGAAGATGACCTGCCCCGTGCGTAGGAGCCACCGTTCAAAGAAATTCTTGCGGTCCAGATAAGACACCACGTAGCGCGTCCACAGCACCACCGTCGCAATCATGGCGACGAAATAGATGGTCGTATCTATGAACTGAAGGTCTGTCAGGCGATGCTCATCCAGGATACCCCACAGCATGTCGGTGATGTAGTACACAAGTACGCCGAGCAAGAAGCGCCGGTAACACAGGCGGGTACGCGAATACTCCGACCCGTCCTGCTTCCGCAACACATCCCGGTTACCGATAAGCAGAAGTATTGTCGCCAAAATGCCTATAATCGAATAAGTCATAGCATTTTATTTCCTGTTCTCTGCAGTCCAGATCATTTCTTCAAGAGTTTGGTAAAGGTGGTCCGGATTGATGGGTTTGGAAAGGTGCGCATTCATGCCCACCTGCAGGCTCCGCTGCACGTCTTCGTCGAAGGCGTTTGCCGTGAGCGCGATAATGGGAACCTTCTTGGCGTCATCGCGATCCAGCTTGCGGATAGCTGCCGTCGCTTCCAGGCCGTCCATTTCGGGCATGCGCACGTCCATGAGAATTGCGTTGTAGTAGCCTTCGGGATGGTCGCGGAACATTTCCAGGGCCTCCCGTCCATTTACGGCCAATTCCACCTGCAAGTCCCGCATCTTCAGCACTTCCATCATGATCTGCGCGTTGACTTCCATGTCTTCGGCAAGGAGAACCCGCTTTCCGGCAAGTTCCGCCTTGTTCTTCGCAAACGAGGTGTGTTCCTTCTTGCGCCGGAGGGCGTTCTTGAATTCGTCCAGCAGGATTCCCGAGAATACGGGCTTAGAAATGAAGCAGTCCACGCCGGCTGCCAGGGCCTCGTCCAGGATGTCGTCCCAGTTGTAGGCCGTCAATATGATAATGGCGGACTCGTCGCCAGTCACCTTGCGGATTTCGCGCGCCGTCTCGATGCCGTTCATCTCGGGCATCTGCCAGTCAATCACAATCAGGTTGTAGGGCTCGCGTCTCGCGTGGCGGAGTTTCGCCATCTCCACCGCTTCCTTGCCCGTAAGCACCGTATCGGTGAGGATTCCCGCCTTGCCGAGCACGAGTTTCGCGTGCCCCAACGCAATCTCATCGTCGTCCACCACCAGCACGCTCATTTCGCTCGGGTGGATTTCGATTTCGTCGTCGGTCGCCTGCTTGCGCAGGCTATCGTTGAGGGTGAGCGTCACGCGGAACGTGGTTCCCTTGCCCTTTTCGCTTTCCACATCGATTTTGCCGTTCATCATGTCGACGATGCCCTTGGTAATCGCCATGCCGAGGCCACTGCTGCCGTACTTGAAAGCCGTGGTGGCGTTTTCCTGGGTGAACGTGTCAAAAATCTTGGGCAGGAATTCCTTGCTGATGCCGATACCGGTATCGCTAATCTTGAAGACGAGCGTGGACTTGTTGTCAAACGCAGCAATCTTTTCCACGTTGAGGTCGATGTTTCCGCCCTTCGGGGTAAACTTGACCGCATTGCCCAGGATGTTGATGAGAATCTGGCGAATCTTGGTGACGTCGCCGACGTAGTAGTCGTCCAGGCTGCCCGCCACATGGCACGAATAGTTCAGGCCCTTGGTGCGGCTCTGGTCGTCGATGATGGTGTTCACCTGCTCCAGGAGCTTGGGGAACGAGAACTCCTCGCTGTTGATTTTGGTGCGGCCACTCTCGATGCGGCTCATGTCCAAAATCTCGTTGATAAGGCTCAGCAGGTGTTCTGCGGAGGAACCGATCTTTTCCAGGTAGCCCCGCGTCTTCGGCGAAATCTCGGGTTCATGCAGCGCCAGGCTGTCGAGGCCGATAATCGCATTCATGGGCGTGCGGATTTCGTGGCTCATGTTGGAAAGGAATATGGTCTTCGCCTTGCTCGCCTCTTCTGCCGTCTTGAGCGCATCGGAAAGGGCCTGGCTCTTGGCGAGCGAATCGCGCATTTCCTCGTCGATATCGGAGAAGCCGAAACCCACGATGCGGAGTGGTGCATCCGGAGCGTCGCCAGCATTGTGCACGCCCGCCATGCGCAGCATTTCGTAACTTTCCTTGCCGCCATGGTTCACCAGGTAGCGCAAGGTATAGATCTTGTTCTTCGCGACACCCGCGCGCACGTTTTCGGGCTGTATAAAGGCGAGGAACTTTTCGCGGAATTCCGGAGCGACAAACTTTTCGGCGTAGGTTTTGAAGTTTTCCAGGTAGCCGATTTCGTCCCCTTCCTTGAAGGGCGCGGGAACGGAGCCGTCCTTGCGGTAGCATATCGCCATTCCGGTATCCAGGTTCAGGTAGTAGACGCTGCGGTAATCCGAGGCCAGCGCGGTAATCATGTTGCCCTGCTCGCCCCTCTTGCGTACTTCTTCCACCAACTTCTGCTGGAGTGCCAGCTGTTCTTCCAGTTCTTCCCGCTTGATGCGGCTCTCGGCATCGGCCACTTCCTTTTCCAGCTGGAGTTGTGTTGCACGCCTGATCTGCATAAAGAGGAACAGGAACACGGTCAGGAGCACAAGCGCGATAATCCCGGAAAGCAACAGGCTGCGTTCCAGAATGCCTTCCGAAATGGAACCGATCTGTTCGGAGATGACGCTTTCGCGAATAAGGTAGGTCAGCATCCAGTCCGTAGAATGGATGGGAACATAGTACATGGTTTCCCGGATGCCGTTGTACTCGAAGGAAACGACGCCCGCCTCGTGCTTCGCGAAGTCGGAACGCATCTTTTCCATGGAGAAGCCCTTTTCGAATACGGCTTTTTCCATGACAGTAAGCAGGTTGTCTCCGCTCGCGAGCCCGCCTAGCACCAGGTTCGTGAGTGAATTACCCGCCTTCGAATAGATGTTGCAGAACGTGATTCCCTTCCGGTCGGATTCCAGCGAAATGCCTTCCAGCATGCGGTTCATGTCAATTTCCATGAAGCACACGACCAGAATCCGGCCATTGAACGCAAGGCGGTCTACAGGCATGGCGACGATAACCGTCTTCTTTTCGCCACCGCCCTTCTTCAAGGAAATTTCGGGTTTTGCCAAGGTCCTGTAATCGAAATTGTAGAGGTCAATGTTGGTGCGCGTGCCTCGGGATGTGTAGATGAGGCCCGCAGAATCCACGAAGGCGAACTTTTCAAGGCCATACAATTGCTTCATGCGGAGCTGGTAGCTCTGCAGGCTTGCGGTACTGGCGAGGTCCTCTTTTTCAAGGAGGCCCACGGCCACATCCAGGTCATTGATGTAGTCGTTCAGTTTCGACGCCACCACCTGTTCGCGTCGGTTCGCGAGTTCATCCATGAACAGGAGCGTCACGTTGCGCACGGCCTTTTCCGTATCCCCGCTCGCGTGGCGACCCGTGAAGATTGTCCCCAGCACAAGGATGATAACGATGATGGGCGCCACGATGGTGGCGATACCTACAATCCCGATTCTCTTTTTCGTTTCCATTACATTGTCCTGTTAAAACTTTACCGCACCCACTGCGCAAGTGTTTCCGTGAGCATGCCGACATCGATGGGCTTTGCCAGGTGAGCGTTCATTCCTGCTTCTTTCGACTTCTTGAGGTCATCGCCAAAGGCGTTCGCGGTCATGGCGATAATGGGGACATCCGCCTTCTTCTTGTCGGAGAGCACTCGAATCTGGCGGCTCGCCTCGCAACCGTCCATCACGGGCATCTGGATATCCATGATAATCCCGTTGTAGTAGCCGGCGGGGTTCTTTTCCACCATATCGACTGCCTGCTTGCCGTTTACCGCCATATCGACCTTGAACCCGAGACTTTCGAGAATGATCTTTGCGAGCTCGCGGTTCACTTCCATGTCCTCTACCAGCAATAGGCGCATGTTCGTGAAATCCGCCTTGGCCGCGATGGAGATATTGCGCTTGCCGCTTTCGGGTACCTCCGTGCCTGTAGCTGTCTTCAGTTCCACGTTCACGAAGAATTCCGTCCCTTCACCGACCTTCGAATCAAACCTGATGCTCCCGCCCATCAGTGTCACGACGTTCTTTGCAATGGCAAGCCCGAGGCCCGTACCCTGCACGCCGCTGATGGTCGAGACGCGTTCCCGCTCGAAGGCATCGAACACGCGGTCCGCAAACTCGGGCGAAATGCCGATACCGTCATCCTTCACGCGGATTTCGAATGCGGCCTTGCCCTCTTCGATGCATTCCTTTTCGGCGAGAGTCACGGAAACGTGCCCGCCTTCCGAAGTAAACTTGAATGCGTTGCTGACCAAGTTCAGAATCACGCGGTTCATGCGGTTCCTGTCGCAGAGCACCACCGGGTTCCTGAGGCCGTCGTATTTCACGGCAAAGGCGATGTTCTTGTTCACCATCTGCGCCTCGAACATGTCGCGGATTTCGTCCATCATTTTCCGCAAGTCGGTGGGCCGCTCTTCCAGTTCCATCTTCCCGATTTCGATGCGGCTCATTTCGAGCATGTCGTTGATGAGGGCCATCAGATACATGTTCGAAGAATCGATCTTGGCCAGGTATTTCTGGATTTGCTCGGGTGTCGCGTCCGGTTTACGCGACAGGTTGGTGTAGCCGATAATCGCGTTCATGGGCGTGCGCAGGTCATGGCTCATGTTCGAAAGGAATATGGTCTTCGCCCTGTTGGATTCCTCGGCAATATGCTTTTCGTGGTCCAGTTTCTGTTCACGTTGCTGCTGCGTGCGGTAGATGTTCACCACGATGAAAATGCACAGGACGATGAAGAGAGTTTCTACCAGGTTGTTCTTCAGCTGGGAATCGCGGACAAGGTCCATCTGCTCTTCCATGAAGTCCTTTTCCTGAATCATCTGGCCTTCGGTCATGGGGACATGCATCTTCTGATGCAATCCCGTATGGAACTCGGTGATATGCGCGATGACATCCTCGGTCTCGTCGTTGGTGACCTGGCGTTCCCACATCACCGCCGAGAACAGCAATATGAACAGCATGGTCACCCACATGATGGCCGACTTGCCAAAACGGTTCTCCTGGTCGCGCATGAACACGGCCCTGTATACGATGAACCCCACAATGCTCCACGCCATCAGAATCATGAAGGATTCCGTAGCGATGGTGTTCATGTTCCAAAGCGTCGGCGTAAGCGGGAAGAAAAAGAAGAAGGCGGATATTACGACACCCAGGATTCCGGTAAAGTTCAGCACCGTCTTTCGCCTGCCGGTTTCACTGCGGGCAATTTTCACTATTCCCGCAGAAACATACAGATAAATGATAGATGCACTGATGGAGGTGATGTCCACAATCCAGCCGATGGCCGTTCTCCCGAAGAACGGAATAATGCAGGAAAGGAGCATCACGTAGATAATGCCGTAGTTGGTGGCGCCGTGACGGTTGATATGCCCGAACCAGGACGGCATCACGGAATCTTCGGCGAGGCTCAGGAACATGCGCCCGATTGTTCGGTAAAGCCCAAGAAGGCTCGTGGAAATGGCCGCCGTGATGGTTATGGCGAGCACAATAAGGCCGCCGTTGCCGAGAGAATTAAAAATGGCATGGAATGCCGGGACGGCATCGATTCCCTTGAAGTTTTGCAGGTTGGCAAAATAGGTTTCCCAATTGCCGGATCCTGCAGGGTTTGCCGAAACCGAAAGAAGAGCTATGAGGGCGTAGACAATCGCTCCGGTTGCAAGAGCCGCCACCATGATGGCGAAACCGTATTTCGGCTTGAAGTCATAGGTGGAAGAGGCAAAGCTCACCACGCCAAAGCCTACAAATGCCCAGGGGGCAAGCACCAGCACGTTCACGATCTGCATCAGGGGGGAATGGTACTTCGCGACTCCCGCCGTCGCAAAGGCCGGGCCCATATCCGAGAAATCAATCCCGCCCTTGCAGGCAATAATTGCAAACAGGCTGACCACACCGCCAAAAAATATGAGCGCAAGCACCGTGTTCACCAGGCGCAGTACGTTGGTGTTCCTGCAACTGATGAACCCGAACAGAAGTATAATTGCAAGCGTGGTAAACAGCTCGCCTGCCCAGACCTCGTAACCCATGATGGTATAACTGAAGCCCCTTTGCAGTACGGGTCCAAGAAGGAAGCGGACAATCAGCACGAAGGCCGACATGTTCGCCCACAGCACCGCCAGGTAGGCAAGGGCCGTGGCCCAGGTACAAAGGAAGGAATGGTCGTAACCGAAAAGCTGCTTGGTAAAGGAGAACACGCTCCCCGTGCCGGGAATGCGGTTCATCATGACGTGGAAATTGTAGGCGACAACACCCATCAGCACAGCACCGAGCACGAGGGCGATAACTGTTCCCAGGGGGCCCGCAATCGGCAAAAGCGTGGTAGCGGGCATCACGAAGGCGCCCCAGCCAACGGCACAACCGAAGGAGAGCGCCCACGCGCTCAAAACGGACAATTTTTTGTGTTTTTCAGACAACATAACGCTACACCCTTATCCACTTCTGCAAAATTTTCGCAAGTTCCTTGAAATCTATCGGCTTGGAGATATGGTCGTTCATGCCGACTTCCTTCGCCTTGCGGATATCGTCGGCAAAGGCGTTCGCGGTCATCGCCACGATGGGGATTCTCCTTGCATAGGTCGTCATGGCCCTGATGGCCGCAGTCGCCTGGTAGCCGTCCATGTTGGGCATCTGGATATCCATGAACACCAGGTCGAATTCGCCCTCATTGCTGCCCGCCATCCGTTCCACGGCCGCTTCGCCGTCCATGACCCATTCCACTTCGAGCCCCGTCATCTGCAATACGTTCTTCGCGATTTCCGCATTGACCGGATGGTCTTCCACCAGCAAGATGCGCTTGCCCTCGAACTTGAGGTCTTCCAGATTCTTGAGCGGGTCTTCCTTGTGGGCTTCCGCGTTCTGCACGTCCAGGAACTTGAGGTAGATGGTGACGGCAAACCGCGAACCCTCTCCGGGCTTGCTTTTCACCTGGATGTCGCCACCCATCATGCGCACAAGGCTCTGCGAAATCGTCATGCCCAGACCCGTTCCCTGTATGGCGGCTGTTTTCTTGTCATTTGCTCGCGTGAACGGTTCGAACAGGTGCTTCTGGAATTCCTCCGTCATGCCGATGCCGTTGTCTTCAAAAACAAATTCGTAGCAGGCGACACCATGGGCATTGGTAGGCCGTTCCGCCACTGAAAGCGAGATGGTCCCGCCATCGGGCGTGTACTTGATGGCGTTGCTCATCAGGTTTACGAACACCTGCTGTATGCGGTGGCTGTCACCGATGACATTTTCGTGAACCACGTCTGCAATGTCCAGCTTCAGGGTGTGGCGGTGACTTTCAAGCTGTGCCTTGGTCATGGCAAGCAGGGTGTTCATGAGTTCCGAGAGGTTGAAATTCTCCTCGTTCAGTTCCACCTTGCCCGACTCGATCTTGTTCATGTCCAGAACTTCGTTGATAAGCGAAAGTAGATGACTCGAGGCTTCCGAAATTTTCTTGAGGCAATCCTCCACGCGTTCCCGGTCGTCCAGGTGTG
>CACXIR010000072.1 GCA_902767785.1 Fibrobacter succinogenes
AAGCACGATGCTGAACAGGGCAAGGCCAACGGCCAGAAGACCGATGTTGTAGAGAATCTTGTCGCGGATAGATTCGCGGAAGGTATTGAGGGCAATAATGCCGATATGCTTAAGCGTCTGCACGGGCAATCTCCTCGGTCAAAATGTCTTCTAGGCTCGGTCGCTTGTGGTCCATTTTTTCTACCGCGATGCCGTTGTCCAGGCAGTAGCGGAGCAGCCGGTCACGGGCGGCATCGTCGGCGCAGATGACCTCTTGGGGGTGCCCTGCCAGGGCAACGCCCTCGGGCAAGTCCTTGGCTGCAATGGCCACCCGGGTCCGCACGTGGTATTCGATACCGCAGGAATCCGTAATTTCATCCACGGTTCCCTCGCGAACGATACGGCCGTCCACAATCATGGCCACCCGATGGCTGATGGATTCCACGTCACTCAGAAGGTGGCTGGAATAGAAGATGGTCACCCCGTCCCGGTTCAGTTCCAGAATGGCCTCCCGGACATCGCGACGGCCCATGGGGTCCAGTCCGCTCATGGGTTCGTCCAGAATCAACAGCTTGGGCTTGCCGAGAATGGCCTGGGCAATTCCCACACGCTGCATCATACCCTTGGAGTACGAACGCAGACGGCGGTCAATCCAGTCCTTGTCGGCATGGAGCAACTGCAACGCCCAGGTGATGCGTTCGTTCAGAAGGTTCCCTTCTAGCCCCACCAGTTTGCCGTAGAACTGGAGTAGTTCGCGACCCGTAAGGTAGTCGTAAAAGTAGGGCTGTTCCGGAGAATACCCGATAAAACGGCGGCTCTTGACATCGCGGGGGCTGATGCCGTTTACCAGCACCTTGCCGGAATCAAAATTCAAAAGGCCCGTCAGCACCTTGATGGTGGTGGACTTGCCCGCCCCGTTGGGGCCGATAAAACCATAAATCTGACCCGGTTCCACATGAAGGCTCACATCCTTCAGCGCCAGTTTCGGTTTCATCAAGAAACCGCTCCTGTAGGTCTTGTGCAAATGCTCAATCTGAATCATAAACTACTCTTGGTCGTCTTTCTTTCCAAAAATCCGGCTTTCGGTCTCTTCTATTTCGCGACGGCGCTTGTCGGCACGGAGTTTCTTGTTCACAAAGAAATAGATGATGGCACCCACAAAGTACACCGCCAGGCCCGAATAGAAAAACGGGTTGATGGAGGTTCCTTCCAGGCCGGGGAACAAGTTCAACAAAACGCTATGGCCAAAAAGACTCAACAACACAAGGACAAATCCTAGGCCGCGGAGTACATAAGTCAAAACTATCAATTTGTTCATTGATACCTCAAAATGGTACTTTTCACCATTGAAAAATACACATTTTGATGGCGTTGCACAGTACAAATGGCTGAAATTCTGCGTTTTTCGGCTTAAAAGCTTTCTTTTTCGCGACTAACTTCTTTGCCGTTTAGGCATTCACAGACAAACCTGTCGGCACAGACCACCTCGTAATCCGACCCGCCGTTGAACACGTTCAGCAGGCCGTATTCCTCGTGGAGCTTTTCAAGCCGCACCCTTGCATGGAAGGCCAGAGAAATTTGGTTGCAGAGGGAGCGCAGGTCCGTTTCCGAAAAATGCTCGGCGGTGCGGGGGTCCCGGGGGGCGATGG
Organism: Fibrobacter succinogenes; assembly: GCA_902767785.1. Taxonomy (GTDB): domain Bacteria; phylum Fibrobacterota; class Fibrobacteria; order Fibrobacterales; family Fibrobacteraceae; genus Fibrobacter; species Fibrobacter succinogenes_D. The sequence continues at coordinate 1,629 of CACXIR010000072.1, forward strand.
AGCCATCGACGTTGATTACAAACAAATTATTAGCAAACGAGTATTCTTGTGGTAAGGTCGCATGCTGCGGGCCTATCCAAAGCTTTCCCGAAATGCTGTACTCGTGGTCCACCTGCAAATCCCTCCCAATCAAGGGGTGTTAAAACCCTTCAACACCAAGACTCTCAATATAAAAAATTATATTTGCGGCAAAACAGACCGCATTGACAAATGTTCTACAACCTGAGCAACCATCCCCACGCCAACTGGGGAAACGTACAACTAGATGCCGCCCGCAAATGGGGGGACATAGAGGATGTTCCTTTCCCAGAAGTCAACGCCCAGCTAGACGAGCAAGACATACTCCGAGCTGCCCAGGAATGCGTCAACAAAATAAAGCTGTCCACAGGCGACGCCATTTTTGTCGCCGGTGAATATGGAGCAGTATTCCCCATCATCGACGAACTGCTTAACCAAGGAAAAACAGTCTTGAGTACGGCCTCCGATGGCAAAACAACTTACCGTACCATCGGTAACGGAACTAACGAAAGGATCATTCACTTTAACTTTCTCAAATTTATTCCCTATCGCAAGTTCCAAGGGCCGGTTACCCTCGTTAGCAAAAAAAACAATATCGTCTTAAACTGCAACGGGAATCGCCCCTTCGAAACTTGGGACGACTTCGAGAAAGAAACCGTATCGAAACTCGGAAGCGTAAAGGATTTCCCGATAGAGGACTTCTCTTTTCAGGCTCTTGACCAGCAAGACAAGACCATAGAAGGAATCTTAAGAGACATCGATGCCATGGCCCCCAACGCCATAATCCTTGGCGGGGTTTTTTACCCCTTTTTCATAATGGCAGATGCACTCATGCAAAAGGGCTACGACCTCTATGTCAAGGCGAGCAACCGTAATGTGACCGAACGCCTTAATCCAGACGGTTCAACCACAAAAATTTCTGAATATTCATTTAAAAAGCTGCGTAAAATTTTAAGATTAAATTCTCTAGGAGACCACAATGGATAATGAGCTGCTAGACAAAGAAGTCCTGTGCATTATTGACGTAAGGCAAATCCAAAAATTCCTGTTCCACACCAACGGACCTGTGGAATCCCTTGGTGCCAGTAAGGTCATGAGCGTAATCCTAAACGAAGCGTTGGAATACGCCGTAAAAAACATTGACACCCCTTTAGACAAAAGTCAATTCGATTTATCTTGCAGTGCCGATGACAAGCAGATTCCATACTTCCATGATGAAAAAATACTAGTCCAGACCATCATCATTTCGGCAGGGAACGCCTTTATACTTTTTAGAACGGGAAGGCTCTGCCAAAAAGTCATTCGCAAAGTGTCTCGCTACTTTCTGGACAAGACCAACATCCTTGAAATTTCCACATGTGCCGTGGAAAGAACGGACTCGAACCACAAAGACGTTGATGCCATCTTTGACAAATTAGACTTGGTAAAGAACGAATTTGCGTCGGCCCACCCGGTTTTGCCACCTGCCATTGTAAAGAAAGAAAAGAATACGGGAGAGGCTGTTTTCAAGATTCTTGAAAATGGCGAAGAAGTTTCCAAGAGTTCTTTTCTCCTCAGGCAAAATGTGGCATCCACAGACAGCATGGTCGATATGAAACAAATCACCCATGCCAAAGGCCCAGGAGGAAAATCCTATGTGGCAATTATCCACATGGACGGAAACAACATGGGCTCTACCATAGGGCAGGTGGTTCCCAAGGCACAAAATTACGAAGAAAGCATTATAATCCGTAGAATTATTGACAGGAACATAACTAAGGGTTATAACGACACTTTGAAAAATACCGTCGATTACATAAGAAATAAATACTACCCCGGTATTTCAGACAAAGAATTTCAGCATGAATTGTCCTTCTTTCACCAGGGCGGCGACGACATCAACCTGACCTGCAACCCCAAAATCGCCATACCTTTTGTAGAACGATTTGTTCAGGAATTAAGAAACGTCTGCCTCTGGAAAGACGACAAGTCCGAAGTCCACTTTTCTGTATCGGCGGGAATCGCGTTCGTCTATCCAGATTCCAATTTCTTTTCGGCCTTCAACATGGCAGAAGAATGCTGCTCCAATGCCAAAAAGTTCGCCAAGAAACCCGAGAATGCTATAAACGGACTTAGCGGAACATGGTTTGATTTTGAGTTCCAGACAGACCGGAAAATCCTGCACTTGGACATAGCGCGCAAACGATATTTCCGAACTTTCGAAAACATCAACATGCAATTGCGCCCCTACACGCTAGATATCCAAATGCAAGACAATATCCGGCATTATGACCACTTGAAAAAGAAAATCGAGACCTTGCAAAAAATAAAGCTGGGCAAATTAAAAAATTACCTCCTAGAACGTTCCTATTCTATAGGCACCGTAGAATTTGAAAATTTCATCGCAAAAATGGCAGTCGACGGCGTAAACCTAAAGGAGATGCTGGGAGACCCCATTATCATAGATTCTGACAACGAAAGAATCGCCACATGGTACGATGCCTTTGTTCTAAGCCATTTTATGAAGGAAGAACAATAAAATGATGTGCAGAATATTCATCAAAACAAAAAGCTTTGTTGGACTGGACTTTGGCCGTTTTTCTGAAGTCTTTCTTGACAAGGATATTCCCGTAGATCCTAAAGGGCTTCCTTACATTCCTCTAGATGCGGCCTTGCATCCAGAGGATTCTAGCAACCTAGAAATCCCCCTCGGTATTGCCCGCTTAAAAAACTATAGAGGCCTTTTAAGCGAGCTGAACCTTATCAACAATCTTGAAGGGGTTTCCCCAAAAATCATCACAGAGCTTTATACAAAGATCATTACGGACAACGATGGCCAAACCTACCGCGTATTGTTGCCAGGTTTAACCTTTGTCGCCAAACTGGATATAGAAGAAAGCAAGTTTGCAACTATTGAGAAAAAGCTCTCGTCAATCCACCAGATTGGCATTGTAAACGAACTTGTCAAGGGCCTTGTAGACATTTCTGTGGAAAAAGATACAGGAGCCGCACTAAAGCGCGACCCGTTAAAGCTATCTGACAAGAAAACCTTCTCTAGGATAGACTATACCATTGAAATTCGCTCGCCCCTTTGCATTTACACCCCATACGAAAGGGACACAAAGACCCGTTCCTATATACCGGGTTCAGAATTATTGGAACACCTTCAAAATTATGCCACAGGCGCAGACAGGGACGCATTGGACGAACCCGGGCTTATATGCTCCAACGCCTATTTGACATACAACGACCTACGAGGGATTCCCGCCCCATTAAGCATGGTCGTCGAAAAGCTGAACAAGGATTCCCTGTGGAGCAAGCTTGCCACTCCTCCCGAAAACCGGCCTTCTATCCAAACAGTCCGTATCAGCGGCGATTATATCACTGGTTACAAGAAAAAGACCGTCACGCGATTCTCAACAGACATAACCTCTATCTACCCGGTACAGGCAAAAACAGAAAACCTTTGCGGCAGCGATGGCGTTAGGGACGCCATCAAGGAAGGCCAGATTTTCAAGGGCTTTTTCAAGGGGTCTGACAAACAAATTAGGACCATTGCACGGCTGTTAAGCCAAAAGCCCTCTTTCAATATCGGATTTTACGCAGACGAGGGATATGGCGAAGTATTCTTGAGGATTGACCGTGTAGAAGAGCAAAGCGAAACCCAGCCCTATTACGCTCACACTTTTGACGTATTCGCCTTGGCGCCTGTCATTATGTATAACAGCAAAGGCCTATACTCCTATAGTGCCGATAGTTTTTTGGATTTGCTGGAAGAAAAGCTTGACGCGAAAGGCAAACTGGAATTTGTTACCAAAATGGCCGACTCCGGGTTGATATACCCCATCAGCAAAAACATGGAATTCTGCGACGCTCCAGTCAAAAGTCTATTAATGGGCAGCTGTTTTAGAATCAGAACCAAAGACAAAAGCCTGATTGACATAGGCGCTATCAAGGAAGCATTTGTAGGATGCCGCACAGAATGCGGTTTTGGCGAAATCCTAGCACAGTCGCCCGACGAAAAGTTCTATAGGGTCTGCGAAGACTGCGACCCAGATTCTTACACTGTTGTTAGCCCCCACAACACTAGCGATCTGGAATCAATGGCAAAACTTTGTCAAGACCTGTTAAAACGGATTTTGTACTACAAGATTGCGAGAGTCGCCATTGTGGATAGCGAGGACAACTTCAAAAAAGGAAACGCCCCCCTATTCCTTTTGAGGAAAATGGCAGAAAGTTACGCACCTAGCACAACGGACGAAGAACTGGAAGCCCTATACCAGGAGGTCTTAGAATATGTTGCTGAATGATGTACTTAATTCCAAATTTTTTGGTAGAATCCCTCAAAAGGGCTACATTTACGCCATTTTCAAAGCGGGCGTCATTTTTGAAAAATATGAACTGAATCCAAAGGGTTTCAAGTTCAGTGGAGACGCGGCATTTGAAGGGTCCCCCCTAAGGGAACTTCACTGTTTCGATGAAAACACGGAATACCGTTTGATTGTCCAAGACGACTCTCCCTGCGCTTGCCCCATAGAAAAGGTAGTCTCCGCCGAAGAAGAAAAAGGGATTCCTGCGGAACTTTTGCTTAACGATGAAATGCTGTTGGAAGAAAGGTATACAAAATGCGGGGTGAAAAAGATAACCATTGTCAACCGATACAGTTATTCTTTCTTTGACACGCTACAACTTGATGATTATAGAATGACCCTTTGATTTAGCGATGAACGCAAGCGATCGAAAACTACTTCGAGAAACCATTGACCTGGCGTGGCCTTCCGTATTGGAAAATGTTTTTGCCGTGCTGGTGGTTATGGTAGATACGTTCATGGTGGCCTCTCTCGGGCATGCCGCCGTGGCCGCCACAGGGTTGACGGCACAGCCCAAATTCTTCTTGATGGCCCCCCTATTCGCATTAAACGCAGCCAGCGGAGCCATCATCGCACGCAAGCGTGGCGAAGAAGACAAGATTGGCTCCAATATGGTTTCCAAGCTAATCCTGTTAATGGCCACCACATACTCCATTGCCATTGGAATCATCTGCGTTTGCCTATCTAAGCAGATTGTAATGCTCTGCGGAGGCAACCCAGAAACAACCGAAATGGCCTCGGTCTACTTTGCCATATCCATGGGCGGGCTGGTATTTACGGCCCTTACCATGATTTGCAGCGCCATCCAGCGGGCCATGAAGAATACCAAGATTTCCATGTACGCCCATGTTGCGTCCATGGTCGTAAATGTTTTTCTGAACTACGTGCTGATATATGGACATTTCGGATTCCCTAAGTTAGGCGTTGTGGGGGCTGCCATTGCTACTGTATGCGGCACGTTTGTCTCGCTCATCATTGTAGGCCTATCGCTAACCAAGAACAGCCTGTTCATCAACCTACCCTACATTATCCGCGCCAAGCAACGCATTGCAAAAGAATACGTCAAGAGCGTTGTTAGGCTTACTTCAAACTTCCTCTCTGAAGATTTCATCAAAAGAATTTCATTCCTGTTAATAGGAATTATAGCCGCAAAAACAGGAACCGAACAATTTGCCGCCCACCAAGTGGGCATGACCCTATTAAACTTGGCTTTCGCCTTTGGCATGGGCATGCAAACGGCAAGCGTCACCCTGGCCGGGAATGCGCTTGGGAAAAAGGACATTGCCCTTGCAAGGAAATATACGTACAGCTGCATTGGCTGCGGCATCCTTTTAGGACTAGCCGTAGGACTCTGCATATTCATTTTCGGAAAGGATTTTTTCGCCATATACTTCACCAACGACTCGTTCCTGGCTATTGGGAAAACCATCAGTACTTACGCAGCTATCATTATCCCTGTCCAGATATGCCAAGTAATTTATAGCGGAAGTTTGCGAGCAAGCGGCGACATCAAATACACCCTAGCGGCTTCTACCTGCACTATCGGATTATTCAATCTGGTCGTAGACTTTGTCCTTGTCATTATCTTTGGATTTGGAATTAAAGGTATTTGGATAGGAACTCTAGCGGGTCAAAGCGCCCTTGCCCTAGCGCATTTTTTACGTTTCCGCTCTGGCAAGTGGACCAATAAAAAGCTGTAGGAATTGCAATGGCACGCGCACGCAAGACTATCACTCCGGACCCGTATGCAAAACCGATAGCGAAACCGCTACCGCCCGAGCAGAGCTTGCCAGGAAAGTTAAAGCAGTTCCAGTCGCCCACGCGTGCGAACTTTGAACTCGTTAGCCCCTACGGGGCGGCGGGCGACCAGCCGAAGGCGATTGAGGAACTGACGGAAGGTTTCAAGCACGGCGAACAGTTCCAGACGCTCCTCGGCGTCACGGGTTCGGGCAAGACGTTCACCATGGCAAACGTCATCAAGAACGTGGGCAAGCCGACGCTCATCCTTACGCACAACAAGACGCTGGCGGCACAGCTCTATCAGGAATTCAAGGCGTTCTTCCCCCACAATGCGGTGGAATACTTCGTGAGCTATTACGATTACTTCCAGCCCGAAGCGTATATCCCGCACACGGACACCTTCATCGAGAAAGACGCCAGCATCAACGACGAGATCGACAAGCTCCGCCTGCGCGCCACCGCAAACTTGCTCACCCGCCGAGATGTGATCATCGTCGCCTCCGTGAGCTGCATTTACGGTTTGGGAAGCCCCAGCGAATACTTCGACTTGATGGTTCGCATCAAGAAGGGCGACGTTTACGACCGGGACAAGATTCTGCACGACCTGGTGCGCATTCAATACACGAGAAACGATTTCAGCCTGGAGCGGGGCAGCTTCCGCGTGCACGGCGACGTCATCGAGATTCACCCGAGCTACGACGAAGAAGGCCTCCGCATCGAACTTTTCGGCGACGAGGTGGACAGGCTCGTTCGCTTCAACATCATTACCGGCGAAGTCACTCAGGAAATGGACGAGATGACCATCGCTCCGGCAAAACACTTCGTCACGAAGGAAGAAGGCCGTGCAGGCATTTTGCAGCGCATGCAGGTGGAACTGACCGAGCGTCTCGCGGAACTGGACAAGGAAGGCAAGGTGCTGGAATCGGCCCGACTCAGCAGCCGCACCCGCTACGACATGGAAATGATTCGCGAAACCGGACAGTGCAGCGGCATCGAAAACTACTCCCGCATTATCGAGAACCGCGCCCCAGGTACGCGCCCGTTTACGCTCATCGACTACTTCGGTGACGACTGGCTCTTGATGGTGGACGAATCCCACGTGAGCATTCCACAGGTGGGCGGCATGGCCGAAGGCGATAAGAGCCGCAAGACGACTCTTGTGCAGTACGGGTTCCGCCTCCCCTGTGCCCTGGACAACCGCCCCATGAACTTCGCCGAATTCGAGTACATGTACCCGAAGCAGGTGCTCTTCGTGTCTGCAACTCCCGGCGATTACGAGCTTACCAAGACGGGCGGTGTCGTTACCGAACAAATTAATAGACCCACCGGACTTCTGGACCCGAAAATCGAGATGTTCCCCATCAAGGGCCAGATGGACGTGCTACTGTACCGCATCGAAGAGGTGGTCAAGAACGGCGACCGGGTGCTGGTAACAACGCTTACCAAGAAGATGGCGCAAGACCTCACCGACTTCTTTGTGGAAGCGGGCATCCGAGCGCGTTACCTGCACAGCGACATCAAGACGCTGGAACGTCACGAACTGATCCGCGGGCTACGCACCGGAGAATTCGACGTTCTGGTAGGCATCAACCTGCTGCGCGAAGGCCTGGACCTGCCCGAAGTGAGCATGGTGGCTATTCTCGACGCCGACAAGGAAGGCTTTTTACGCAACTACCGCAGCCTGATCCAAACCATGGGACGTGCCAGTCGCAATGTGAACGGCACCGTTTTGCTTTTCGCGGACAACATGACCGACAGCCTGGAAAAGGCCGTCTCCGAAACGGCCCGCCGACGCAGCGTCCAAGAAGAATTCAATAAGGAACATGGCATTACGCCCAAGTCCGTGACCCGCAAGTTGGAAGACGATTTGCGTATCAACGACCCGCTGGGCGATATCGGCGGCGATTCCGTCGACGAGGATTGGGAAGACGATGGCAACGGCATTCGCCCCATGGAGCCGCTGCAGCCTTCGAGCAAGACTAAGAAGAAGTCCTCACGCTACTCCAAGCGTGCCGAAAACGCAAAACTGCTGGAACAGACATCCGGCAATCCAAGCATCGCCGACCTGGAACGCCAGATGAAAGAAGCCGCCGCCCGGCTGGACTTCGAGGAAGCGGCCCGCCTCCGGGACATTATCCGCGGCCTAAAAGACTAGAAACTGGCCATTAACCTCTAAAACTTGGCCCCAAAGCCCTTTTTTTCACATTTCTGTTTGCATTTTTTGCCTTTTTTGTGTATTTTCTAGACTAGAAATCTTTTTATGAGGAATCCATCATGAAATTCAAATTTGTAAAGACACTCCTAACTGGAACCCTCTTTGCCCTGGGGACCCTGGGATTCACCGCTTGCGGCGACGACAGCGGTTCCAACTCTAGCCCGGACTCTTCCGCATCTGGGGAAGAAAAGCTGGTCCTTGACTCCGTTTCAGCAGTCTCCCCATTGGACGATGGCTCCTTCATAAAGGCCGAAGCCAGGTCCGACGGCAAGGGCGGATACAACCTGCACCTTGAAGGAGACATCCGCACCAACAGCGATGAGTTCGACACCGAAAAATATGACGGCGAAGACCGCGTCTATTACAATGTGGACAGCCTCACCTTCGATATCGGCCGCATAACGGACAAAGGCGATACCGTTAGGGTCAGCACCCTCTCTGTGCCTCTCAAGGCCGAAAAGTTCGGACATGACTTCGTCAACCTGATTACCGCTGTTGACGGGGAAATCCACCTAGACCAAGAGCAATTGAAGGGATGCGGAAACTTTGTGCTATACGCCAAGGTTTACATGAGCGGCGACGAAGAGGACACCAAGCAGTTCAAGTATACCGCACGTTTGAGCACCGCATTCAACCTGCAGTGCAAGGTCATCGAATCCTCCAGCTCGGCAGCCGCTTGCACCGAGATGGTTTTAGACTCTGTCGTGCTTTCGAATAAGGTTTCGGGCAACCTTGATAGGGTGAACTTTGCTACCAAGACAGCAGACAATCCGGACGTGATTTTGAAGGTTGAAGACAAGGTCCCCTTCTTCGAAGCTGCTGCCGCTGGCGTAACCATTGTCCAGGAGAGTTCACAGGAATCCGGCGTTATTCCGCCCGCACCCGTTTGCCAGGAAAAATTCACCGAAGCTTACAATGGTGCTGCAAACCCCATGGAGCTGGATGTCATGTCCTGGTACCTTGTCAAGACGGCCTCTGGTACTTATCCTGTCATGATCAAAAAGTTCATGGCCCAGGACGCCACCAAGGGTGACTTGACCATTATCTATTACAAGAAAAAATAACGGGTCTTGTGCTTTCTAGAGAAGGTCCCCCGCTTGGGGACCTTTTTTTATTTTTCTAAATTTACGCCCGTAATTTAACAGGAGTAAACTATGCTCAAGAAGCTTTCCAATTTCCCCGGCATCAAGGGTCCGGTCGTAACCATCGTGATGGATGGTTTTGGTATCACCGATAAGGTCGAAGGCAACGCCATCAAGGCTGCCCGCACCCCGACTCTCGACAACCTCTTCAAGATGTACCCGAACGTGCTTTTGAAGGCTCACGGCCGCGCCGTGGGTATGCCGACCAACGAAGACATGGGTAACTCCGAAGTGGGCCACAACGCTATCGGTGCCGGCCAGGTGTACAACCAGGGTGCCGCCCTCGTGCAGGATTCCATCGTCTCCGGCGAAATCTTCGGCCGCGACGCCTGGAAAGAAATCGCTGCCAACGTGCGTGACCACGGTTCCGTGCTCCACTTTATCGGCCTCTTCAGCGACGGCAACGTTCACTCCAACATTTCTCACCTGAAGGCCATGGTTGCCCAGGCCAAGAAGGAAGGCCTGAAGAAGGTCCGCGTGCACATCTTGCTCGACGGCCGTGACGTGCCGGAAACTTCCGCCCTCGATTACGTTGGCCCGTTCGAAAAGTTCCTCGACGAACTCCGCAGCCCGGAATTCGATGTCTGCATTGCTAGCGGCGGTGGCCGTATGCAGATTACCATGGACCGTTACAGACCCACGTGCTGGGCGAAGGACGCTACTTCGACAACGCCACCCAGGCCATCGAAACCCTCCGTGGCGAAACCAAGGCCATTGACCAGGACCTTCCGCCGTTCGTGATTGCCAAGGACGGCCAGCCGGTGGGTACCATCAACGACGGCGACTCCGTGGTGTTCTTCAACTTCCGTGGCGACCGCGCCATCGAAATCACCCGCGCCTTCGAAGAAGAATCCTTCAACGAATTTGCTACGCAGGCATGCTCCAGTACGACGGCGACCTCAAGCTCCCGAACCGCTTCTTGGTGCCGCCTCCGGCTATCAAGGAAACCAGCGGCGAATGGCTTTCCGAAACGGGCGTCAAGCAGTTCGCCTGCTCCGAAACGCAGAAGTACGGCCACGTGACCTACTTCTGGAATGGTAACCGTTCCAGCAAGTTCGACGGCGAAACCTACCTCGAAATTGAATCTGACGTTGTTCCGTTCGAACAGCGCCCGTGGATGAAGGCTGCCGAAATCACCGACGCCATGATCGAAGCCTTGAAGAGCGGCAAGTACCAGACGCTCCGCTGCAACTTCCCGAACGGCGACATGGTGGGCCACACTGGCAGCTTCCGCGCTGCTACGATGGCTATCGAAGCCGTGGATATCGGACTCGCACGACTCCTCCCGGTGATTGACGCCCTCGGCGGTGTCGCCATCATCACGGCTGACCACGGTAACGCTGACGAAATGTACGAAATCGACAAGAAGACCGGCATGCCGAAGGTCAACAAGGACGGTTCCTTCAAGGCCAAGACGAGCCACACGCTCAACAAGGTGCCGTGCATCCTTTACGATAACGTAACGGGCGGCAAGCTCGGCCTCAAGGAAGGCGACTGGGGTCTTTCCAACATCGCTGCGACGACCGCGAACCTCCTGGGCTTGGAAAAGCATGAGGCTTGGGACGACAGCATGCTGGTTATCAAGTGACGCAAAGCGTCATCCTGAGCGCAGTGTCGCAAGACACGAAGTCGAAGGATCCAGACCAGAACTGGATTGCCACGCCACTTCGTGGCTCGCAATGACAATATGACAAAAGGAACCCTTGCGGGTTCCTTTTTTTTCGTTTAGAAAACGTTTACCGCAGGCGGCGAAGTCCCTTGGGCATGGGAACTTCGGTGCCGTCTTCTTGCAACAGGTAGATGTTGTCCAGGCTGATGTAGCCCTTGCCGCTGTAACGGGCCCTGAAGGCGAAGTTCTTGATTTGCTTCGGGTCCAGCTGCGGGATGGTCTTGCCCCAGCCTTCCTGAGCCATGTTTTCCCAGATGAGGGTGTCACGGACCCAGCTGCCGCGGGTATTTTTCAGCCGGACCATGAACTCGTCGTAGTCCTTCACCTGTTCGCTGGCGATTTGCACCTCGAAATAGCCGTCGGGATTGTTGTGGTTGGTAGCGTAGTCGAACACGATACCTACGGAATTCTTGACGGCTTCGGGAATCACGTAGTAGGCGCCGGCAAAATTGGGCCAGCCCTGTGCAGGAGGCTGCTCGATGATAAAGTCGTGACGGATGAATCCGCCGTGAGGGGGTGCCCCGTTAAAGACCTTGGCCTCAATACTGGTAGCGTTGTCGCCGTTGGCCACCGGGTACCAGTCCACCGCATCCAGGCCGTTGTCGAAGTTCTGCATGACGCTAGTGGTGCGGTAGGCACCACGAATGCGGAAGGGAATCTTGAATTCCGTAATCTTGCCGCCCAGGCCGCGAATCTTGAGCATCGCCGTGGCAGGCCCAAGTTTCACATTTGCGGGCATGGGAACCTTCACATGGAAGCTTTCGATGGAGGCGTTCCACAGGCCGTCATCGGGCTTGAACCATTTGACAATTCCCAGTTCCGGAATTTCAAGTTTGCCTTCTGTCAGTTGGCCGTACTGCTGGACGGCGGTGGCGAACAGGTCCAGGGTATCGCCTGCAAGCAGGACCTTCTTTTCGAGGGCAGCGGCAATGACCTTGGGGTCTGCCGCAGAACTTTTCGTCGCCGCGTCCAGTCCAACCACCTTCGGGTTAATCTGCACGACGGCAAGTCCGAAGGGCGGTACGGCAATGTCCCTGGATTTGGACGGATTGATACGGCGACCGCTGGGGCCCATTTTCGGGTAAGGGTAGGCGCTCTGGGTCGTGCCGTTCCACTTGAACTGTTCTTCGCCAAATATTTCCACCTGTGTCCTGACCAAATCACCTTTGCCCACTGTCGGCGTCGCATTGGCAGAATCCGTGCCAACACTCGCCCGGTCAATCTGCACCAGCTGCGTTATGTCGGAGAGGTTCACCAGCATCACACGGGCCGAATCCCCCTTGCCAATGGCGTAGGCCACCACGTCGGGGCTGTTGCTCTCTACCGGCAACACAGCAAACCCGCTTTCCAAAAAGTCCATGAAGGTCATGTAAACGCCATAGTATTCCGCCGTAGGTTCCAGGGATTTCCAGTGATTCCAGGAGCCTTCCTTGAGGAGCGCCGTCATGCTAATGGTTCCCCAGGTGTCGTCGGGACCCTTGAACAGGTTGCCGAAGGCGTCCCAGGGGAGCACCTGCAGGCGGTTACCAAACCGCATGGCATGCTGGGCAAAGACGCTGGCCATGGCAGTGGCCTGAGGGTAATCCATCAGCAGGCTGTAGCCCTGCACGCAGGTGCTGAACTCCGAAAGGAACACCCGGCGTTCCCCTTCCAGGTGGCGTTTCATCCACATGTCCAGCGTGTCCATGTTGGGGCCAACGTCCAGCATGGACTTGAGCATGTCTGCGGGTTTCGGGTCGTTTGGCGTCCAGTAGGGATAGTTATGCAGGTCCACCACGTCCAGGTAGCGCTTGCCGTCTTTCTTTTCGGCCTCCCCCACAATCCGCAGGAACTCTTCCATCCAGTACTTGCCATCCAGAAGGCCCGCACCCTTCTGCTGCATCTTGTGGGTGCTGAACAGCGGGCCGTGCAAGATGATGCTGGAATCCACCGCCTTCATGGTGCGGGCGTATTCCAGATAGCGGGCCGCGTACTGCCTTGCCGAAATGGGGCCGGACTCTTCCCACTCGCCGTCCAGTTCGTTGCCGATTTGCCACTGCTTGATGTCGTAGCCCTTCACCTTGTTGGCATAACGCACCCAAGCGGCGGCCTCCTTGGAGGTTCCCGTACCCGCGTTCACGCAAATAACGGCCCTGGCATTGGGGAGCGTCTTGATGTATTCCATGAAAGTCTCGAAATCCCACTTGATATCGGTCCAGTCCGTACGGGCGATGTCGCCGTTCCTGGTGGACATGGCGTAAAACTTGTAGTTGTTGCCGCCCAGCAAATCCGTCTCGCCGCTGTAGAGTTTCATCTCGCAAATCTGCACGCCCTTTGACGGCAAATCCGTGGTCTTGAAACGGACGGCCACGTAGCGGGTATTGATTTGCTTGAACTTGTATTTTGTGGTGGCGGAGTTCACCCGCACCATGGCTTCTACCTTCAACTTGTTTTCGAGAGCCTGGTGCACGCCGGGGTATTCGGCGTAGTCTTC
>CACXIR010000073.1 GCA_902767785.1 Fibrobacter succinogenes
GCCGTGTGGAGCATTGCCAAAGCCCGCAAAGTCACTACGTGTTAGTCACTGCGTGTTGATTACTACGTGTTACCAACAGCGAAGCTAATCAACATGAAATAACTAACACGAAGTAACTAACAGCCGAAGGCTAACCAACAGCGAAGCTAACCAACAGCCGAAGGCTAACCAACAGCGAAGCTAACCAACAGCCGAAGGCTCATCAACAGCCGAAGGCTAATCAACATGAAATAATCAACATGAAATAACTAACAGCCGAAGGCTAACCAACAGCGAAGCTAACCAACAGCCGAAGGCTCATCAACAGCCGAAGGCTAACCAACATCGTAGAAGTGTATCACTTAATTAATTACCAAATATAAGTATTATGTTTTTCCAAGTTTATGGGGCTAACGCCCTGGCCCAATGGGGGATGCTGCTCGTCGTCCTCGTGGGTCTCATCCTGTTCAACGAGTTCGCCCGTCGCACCAAAGCCGGCGGCATCATCACCTTTTTCGTCATCCCCGTCATCCTGACGGTCTATTTCGTGGCCATCGCCATCGGAGCACGCTCCGGAGCTGAATGGGCGGTTAACAACCAGACGCATGTCTACATGAACGGCTGGTTCCACTACGCCAAGCTCTACGCCGCGCTCACTGGCTGTATCGGCTTCATGATGATCAAGTACAAATGGGGCATCGGTGCCAAAGAATGGTTCAAGCCCTTCCCGTTTGTGATTGTCGCTATCAATATCCTCATCTTGAAGGAATTCTTCGTCGTCGACGCCTTATTCCCTGTGATAATCCGCAATGCCCTTATTGCTCCGAGCAACTAAGCTCCACCAAACAATTAAAGAAATGGTTTGGCTTCAAAGAGTTCCGCTCCTTCAACAAGACAGAGAAAGTCCCCTTACAGCAACAGGTTGTAGAATCAGCGATGCGAGGGGAATCTTTATTAGCTGTGTTCCAAACGGGTGGGGGAAAGTCCATGACTTTCCAGTTGCCAGCTCTTATTGCTGGTAATCAAATTGGAGCCTTGACAGTCATTATTTCCCCTATTGTGGCCTTAATGAAGGACCAGGTGGACGTTCTGACAAAACGTTTTGGAATTGAACGGGCTGCATACATAAACTCCAATCTTTCGCCACTTGAACGGAAGAGTACAATTAAGGCAATTATGGAGAACGAGAAGGATCTTCTCTATATTTCTCCAGAAGCGCTTCGTTCTAATACGATTTTCAAATTATTGAAATATCGACGTATTGACAGGTTTGTTATTGATGAGGCACATTGCTTTAGCGCCTGGGGACAGGACTTTCGTGTAGATTATCTTTATCTCGCAGATTTTATCAAGGATCTTGAAGAAGAAAAGAAATTAGAATCTCATATTCCCATAAGCTGTTTTACTGCAACAGCAAAGCAGGATGTTATTGATGATATTTGTGGTTACTTCAAAAAAAGGATGAATCTAGAGTTAAAAAAATTCGTAAGCACTGCCGCACGAACAAATCTTGATTATTCAGTGATTAATGCTTCAAAGGATTTTCATGAACGCGGAAAGGAACTAGTCAATCTGTTGAGGCTGTATGATGGTCCAAAGATTATATACGCATCCACAGTAAAGACGACTGAAAAATTGGCAGAGGGGCTAAAAGAATATGGTTTTAAAAGCGGCTGTTATAACGGACAGATGGATGCTGATATCAAAATGGAAATTCAGGAGAAGTTCCAAAATGAAAGTATTGATACCATAGTTGCTACAACAGCTTTCGGAATGGGAGTTGACAAGGATAATGTTGAATTAGTTGCTCACTATGAAATATCTAGTACGCTAGAAAATTATGTACAGGAAGCAGGCCGTGCAGGCAGAAAAAAGGATATGAATGCCTTCTGCGTAGCTTTGTATAACCCCAAAGATTTGGATACTAATTTTCAAATATTGCAACAATCAAAATTATCCGAAAAAGAAATAGGCGATATTTGGCGCGTTCTCAAAAAACAGAGCGAAAAACGCGATCGTCTTGTTATGTCTGCATTAGAAATCGCAGACAAATGTGGTTGGACAGAGCAAACAGAAAATATGAGTGGCTTGGAAAACAAAGTCAAGCATGCGATTATGCTTCTCGAAGACCAAGGTTTCTTGAAAAGGTTACGCAACCAAACACAAATGTTCGGGTCATCGATTGCTATTGAAACGGTTGCACAGGTCCGAAATGTTTTGGATAGTCCAAATGTTGACAAACAAGGAACTATAGAAAACATCGCTTTTAGGATAATGCGGCATATCATTACAAAAAGATGGACAAAAACTCCCGAATGCGCTCTTGATGATATTACTGTGAATTTGGGCATCGAACGCAAAGATGCGAATGAGGCATTACGCCTTTTACGTAGTAAACATCTCCTAGATCAGCGCAATGACTGGAGTGCAAAAATTCAGAGGATGGGTACATTCAATAGCAAGCGCATGCTTGCTCGAGCGAAAGACTTACAGGAAATCCTATTGAAGAATTGCGAAGGGCATTCTGTAGGAGAGTTTTTCCCGTTAAACTTAACAAAGGTAAATGCTGCCAGAGGCGAATCTGAAACAGGGACGGAAACTAGAAAATGTTTACAGATTATGCGCGGCATGTTGCGTTACTGGGCACACGAGAGCATCGCAGAAATCCACCTAGTTGAAGCCGGACATCAGTTGTATCAGGTTGAATTCCTAACGGAAATTGAGAAAGTACAAAAAAATCTTAATGACAACTGGGAATGTTTTGAAAAAATTATTGATGTTCTGCTGGTTATGCAGAAGGAACAAGAGAACAAGAAAGGCAACTCCTCTAACGATACTGTTTGGTTCTCTATTGACACCCTCATTTTAAGGATTTTTGGAGCAAAAGAGGTTGAAGACCTCGCAAGACAAGCTCAATTCGAATTTGCATTACTTTTCTTGCATCTGATTGGCGCTATAACTCTAGAAAATGGCCTGATGGTGTTCTATACCGGTCTCGTTTTAGATATAAACTCCGAAAACAGAAGTAAGCCGTTCAGCGAAAGTGATTTTCAGAAATTACATGATTTTTACGAAAATAAAGCTGAAGCAATTCATATTGTAGGCAAATATGCTGAAATGATGCTTCAAAATAAGTCTGCTGCGCAAGAATTGTTGAATGACTATTTTACCTTGAATATCCAGCAATTTCGGCAGAAATATATGATGACCTCCGATGAACGGAGCGCTGTTTCAATCAATATGCGTGGACGTATAAATGCAGTAAATAAGGAACAGCGTGCCATTATAAATAGTCCAGCACGCCACATTTTGGTCGGTGCTGGTCCTGGATCTGGAAAAACTCATATGCTTGTGCATAAGGCCGCTTCTTTGCTTTGGCTGGAGGAAATTCAACCTAATTCTCTATTAATTCTAACTTTCACACGCTCGGCTTGTAGAGAACTCCGGAAACGATTGAATGATTTGGCAAAAGGCCTTGCACATGGTGTCACCATCACGACATTCCATTCTCTTGCATTCTCCATTCTTGGTATTCAAGGTTCTAAAAAGGATTTCAAAAAGAAAGGTGAAAATGAAAAGAAGGGCGAAGAAATAATCAATAAGGCTGCGGAAGTTATTGAATCAGGAGAAGATGTCGGAATAGGAACATTGGGCGTAATTCTTGTAGATGAATTCCAAGACCTTTCTGGCTCAGAGTATCGGATGCTTAATGCTCTTTATAATTACGGAGATAAGCCTCCGAGACTAATCGCGGTCGGAGATGATGACCAGAGCATCTTTGAATTTCGAGGCAGTTCGTCTGAATACTTCAGGAAATTCTCTTCGGAATTTGCAAACACTAAAGAATTTTATTTGACCAACAACTATCGATCCGCAGTCAATATAGTCCGTGCAAATGAAGAAATCCTTAGTTATCTAGATTATCGCGTTAAAGATGGAAGAAAACAAAATAGTGTAAGTTCTGAAAATGGCATATTGGAGTTTTATGAAGAACACGATCGTATGCGTGGAGCTTTTGCTGCGGCAAAAATTTTAGCAGAAAAGTGCAAAAAGGATAATGGTTCTGCGGGTATTCTCAGCCCTGAAAATGCAGAAGCATTTTTGGCAGCGGCAAAACTAGAGGAACTAGGAGTTGATTGCCGAATTATAAAAGGTCAAGATCGAGACAAATGTCCCGTTGATTCTGTCCGGGAAATTGTGGGATTCAAGCAGATTGTTGAAACGGATCAGGAGATTGTCAAGAAACCCTGGACTATCGAACAGTTTAAGCGAATGGCAGAAAGATATAAACAACATCACAAAGGTGAAAGTTCATTTGAATTGTTGGATGCCGTTGTTAATGATTTTGTGGATTGTGAAGATGAGGTAACTTTAGGCGGCTTTGAACAGTATTTGAATGATGTTTCTTATGCTGATTTGAATAGAAAGGGAGATTTGCAGATAAATGTTGGGACAATGCATAGTTCCAAGGGGCTTGAATGGGATCACGTTATATTGAATTTAGGCGATTGGAAACCTGAAAGCCAAGAACAGTTCCGGTTGCTTTATGTTGCAGCAACCCGTGCAAAAAAATCCCTTACCATTTTAGGCAATGAAAAGAGTCTTCCAAGTTCGTGGGTTAAAAATTTCAATAAAATGGGAAGAATTGGAGAAAGCAGTGTTCCTCAAATTATCCATGTGGAAACTGGACTGGGCGATTTGAATTTAAGGCATATTCTTGTAAATGAAAAAAATAAGAATAGAACGCGATATCTACAAGAAAAATTCGCGGCTCTTCCGTTGGGAACAGAAATTGATATTGGATTTAGCCACGAATTCCAATCTTACGACACGAATTATAATGGACGATTCATCGCTGCATTTTCCAGTAATTTTATTAATGATTATCTCAAGAATCTCCAAAAGAATCTTTACAAGCCACAAAAAGCGACGCTATTGCAAATATGCAAGTGGCAAGATGATTTTGGACAAGAAATTTGGGTTCCTTTGCTAAGGGTAGAATTCGGAAGAACGTGATTTCGAGGAGCCGGCTTTCAAGAATTCCTTGACAGTTTAAATGCGGTCTAGCAGGGCGTTGCGGGGCGGCATCTGAGCTTCCGCAGAGGGGGTGGCGGAAGACCCGACTAGGGCGGAATATAAAAGATGCCGCATCAAGTGCGGCATGACAATAAAGTCTAGAACTTTCCAACCGTGATGCCGGCGTAGAATCCGGGCCAGAAGCGGAATTTATCCCCTTCGTGGCCGAAGTCATCGTGGTATTCGCTGAGGGGCTTTACCAGGATCTTTTCGCCATAGCCCTGCGCCGCGAGATTGAGGGTGCCACCCACCGAAAGTCCGAAGAAGGGGAACACTTGAGTCGTGTAGCCCAGGTGCAGACGGTGGTGGAAATTGACGCCGTCATCGGAGCCGTATTCAAAATCGGAATCGTCGAAGTTGAAAGCCACCTTGTCGTGTTCCATCAGGAACATGTATTCCAAGTCAATGTGACTGCCGTATTTGCCGAACTGGGTTCCAAGACCGATACCCGCCTCGGAGACGTCGCTAAAGCGCTTGAACTTGGTTCCCTTTTCAATCAGGCGGGCACCTTCAAGAGCGGTGTAGAGGTAGGCCGTACCCATGTGGAGGGAAACGCCCAGGGCGCCTATCTCGTTGAGGGAGCCCGTGACGCTCCACACGCCGTTACCCACGATGTTGATGAGGCCCACGGGAGTCTTTTCGCAGTGGCCGCAAATGTTCACGACACCCACCTGGCGTCCATTAGCGCGACCCGCGATGTTCAAGACGCTCACCTGGGCGGTGTTGAGCTTGCCCGCCACGTTCATGGCGGCAGCCACCTGCACGTCAGATTCCTTGGCCGCGTTCAGGGCGGCAGTCACTTGCACGTCAGACTCTCTTGCGATGTTCGCCGCGGCGGTAACCTGGGCATGGGTTTCCTTGGCCACATTCAGAGCAGCCGAAATCTGGGCCTTGGTTTCACGGGCGTAGTTGATAGCGGGGGCAACCTGCACGCCGTTCAGGGAATCACGGGCCACGTTCATGGTAGCCGAGACCTGCACGCCCGAAGAATTCTCCTTGGCCACGTTGATCACGGGAGACACCTGAATTCCGTCAAAGGAACCCGCATAGTTCATGACGCTCGAAATCTGCGCCCCTTCGTAATGCTCCTTCGCGCCGTTGAACACCGCCGAAAGTTGCAGGCCATGCATTTCCTTGCGGGCGAGGTTGGCAAAAATGCTAATCTGTGAACCAAGCATATAGCTGTCGGTACGGGTCACGAAAAGTCCCATCTGCAGGCCCTTGCGGGACTCACGATCCTTATCCACCAAGTTGAAGGTCACACGGTATTTTCCGTTGTGGTCCAGGGAATCCAAGGAACAGGCGGTAGTATCGCCGGAGGCGCAGTCCCCGCGGCGGGCGATTTCGCCGCGGAGCGTTGTCTTTTCGGCCACGATGGCGTTGAACTGCTTCTGCGTAAGCTGAGCGCGGTAGTTGTCTTGCAGGGTGACGTTTGCCTCCTTGTATTCGGCAGGCCTTTCCAGACGCACGCTGTACTTGCCGGCGGCAAGCCCCAGATTGATAGGGCGACCCGCCTTCTTGTAAAGCTCCGCCACCAGCTCGCCCCGTTCGTCACGGATGAACAGACGGCCTTCCACGTCTTCGCCGATGTCGAGACCCGCGTTCATGCTGCGCAAATCCGTCATCACCACGTCGCCGGTTCCGGCCAGGTTCATGTCCCGGCTGGGGTGCTGGGCGCCACCCATGGTGGCTTCCGTTTTCTGGAGTGTTTCATTGAAAGCAAACTGGTAAGCTTCGGAAAGGGTCACCTTTCCGTCACCGCTGATATCGCCTGCCCCACGTAGGCCGCTCACCAGGGAGTGGGTAAAGAAGGAACCCTTCAGCCTGTCGCTTTCCTGGCTGGATTCATCTTGCGTGCTGCTGGTAATAAAGGCATAGCCCTTCATGTCGGAACTCTTGTCCACCATAAAGGCAGGAACCGCCACGCCGCCCTTCGCGCGGGTAATGGCTCCCGAACCGCAAGCGTCAATCACCGCAATCTTCACGTCGGCATGGAGGGAATCGATTTTTGCGCGGAGCGCCTTCCAGGCAAAAGTCTCATTGCCCAGACGCAGACCCTTTTCGTCGGCATGACCGCTGTAATAGACCAGCACCTCGTCGCGACCTCCTGCCGACTTGTTCTTTGCAATCTTCTTGTCCAGTTCGTCAATCTTCTGCTGGAATGCGGCGACGCTGGGTTCCTTCACCTCCACGATGTTCCCCGCCTGCACACCGCCCATTTCCTTCAGCACGTTCACGAAGGAGCGGGCATCGCTTGCGGCATAGCGGAGGGTGGGCCGGCCCTCGCCGCCGTAATTGGCGCTTACGGCCAGCACGTAACGGTTAATCTGAATTTCCTGGGCGGCAGAAACGCTGGAGGCCGCGGCCAACAAGAGCAAAACGACAATCGAAATAATCTGGAGCGTCAAGGAAGCATCCATCTTTTTAATCAAATTCATCATCTTACTTGCCCTCCGTCTTGCGGAGCGTGAGGCTCACCATTTTCACACCGTCCTGCTTCAGCGAGGCGTCGATATCCCCCGCATTCAACTCGAATTCATTCTTTGAGGTCAAGAAAAAGAACTTCTCGAATTTCGGAGCGTTATCCAGCTTGTAGGCAAAGGGAAGCGTGGTCATCTTCCCAGGTTCAAGACCGATGGCCTTATTTCCCTCGCCCATGTGCATGGTAATGGTCCCGTTGCCGTCCATGCTGAAAAGCAGTCCGTAGCACTTCTCGGCTACAGCGTAACGCAACTGAATTTCGTCACCTTCGCGGGCTTCCCCCAAATTTTCCATCTGGACGGCACTATCCCCCGTTTTCTTCCACACTTCCATGCGGGCGGACAGGCCCTTGATACGCACGTCATCGTTTTGGTCGACCATCGCCACTTCCATAACCTGAGAGCCGTCGGCATTGTTCGCAAGAACCGTGCCGCCCTCCTGCGAAATGGAGCGTTGGCTGAACAGTGCCACCGTCACCACAGCAAGCACCAGGGCCGCAGCGGCCGCAAACTTCACGATACTGAAATTGACGGGCTTTCCGTTTCCATAAGTGTCGCGACCCGGAAGCGAATCTAGCCTTTCCGCCAGGCGGTCGTAGGGCAGCTTCCGCAAAATCGCCTTGCTGTCCTCCCGCAGCATCTTCACGCGGTTGGCGAAGATCTCGTCAGCCGCTTCCATCTCGCGGATTTCCCGCATATCGCTTTCGGGCAGGTCGCCCGTCAAGTACCTTTCCAGTTTCCAGTCGGGAATCATCACTTTACCTCCAGGTCCCTAATCTTTGCCTGCAGACCGCGCAAGCGTTTGCGAACGCCACTCACCGAAAGCCCTACCGCATCAGCGGTCTCCTCCAGGGTCATGCCGTCCACGAAATGCAGCACCGCCATGGTGCGGCTGGACTCCGGCTCCTTCGAAAAAAGCCTCGCAAGCACACCCCTGGCCTCATAACCGTCCTGCTCGTCACTGGCGCAGGCAATAGTCAGGAGCAACTCGCTGGAATCCACGTCCAGCCCCCTGCGCTTCTTGTCGCGGATACGGTTCAGGCAAAGCCTTGTCGCCGTATTCCACAAAAGACTACTGGGACTGTCCAGGTTCAGGCGGTCCATGCCGGCAAAAATCCGCAAAAAAACGTCCTGCATCAGGTCAGAAGCCTCCGCCTCGTCCTTCAGGAGCGCAAAACAGCGCCTGTACACCATAGGGGCGTAGGTCTCGTAGACTTTGGCAAAACGCGCTTTTTTTAGGATTTCTTCACCGTTCACGTCTATATAACACCCGGGGAAAGTAAAAGTGTCACCCCAAATATAGATTTTTCTGATTTTTTCCCAAAAACGCAAAAAAGGGCTCTGTCGGCTCAAATCGTACACAGCCCCTCGGAAAAATTTTTCGGCTATATTGCCGTATTTTTTAGGACACTTGCCAGAATGCACGCTTTGCTATCGTGCATCCACCCGGACAATAGCGTTCCCTACGCGAACCAAATACGCACCTGAATGTGGCAGTGTAAACGTGTAGTTCTCTGCGGAAACCCCGTGGGTAATGACTTTCCCCTGCATATCCATAACCGCAAAGGGTCTGCCAGGATGCGCTCCAGAAATTTGCAAAGTGCGACCTCTGGTTTGTACCGAGAATTGCGGACGTTGCCATGTTTTTATTTCTGTTGTTCCGTCACTTGAGCCAGGTTCGACACTGCTTGAAGCGGGCCGCGTTGTGCTAGAGCTAGAAGCCGTTTCGCTGGAGCTTGGGACGGAAGCACTAGAGTCTAAAATGACGACACTTGAGCTGGAAATGGTTGTACTAGAACCAGGTTCGGAACTGCTTGAAGTGGCCTGCGTCTCGCTGGAGCTAGAAACAATGACGCTAGAACAGGATGCGGTCACACTCGAGCTAGAAACTGTTGTGCTAGAACCAGGTTTAACACTACTTGAAGAGGTCTGCGTCTCGCTGGAACTAGAAACCGTTTCACTTGAGCCCGGGACGGAAGCACTTGAGCTGGAAGCGATAACGCTAGAACTGGAAATGGTGGCACTAGAAGAAGATGCGGTAGAAGAGGAACTACCTGGCTTGACCTTGACGCTATCGAACTTTGCATAATAGGCAGTCGCCTCGGTAACTTTTTTAGGTTCTGGATCCCAACCCGAAAAGATATAGATTTTGTTGCCTACAGGGGCCTTGGTCGGCACTTCACCGTCATACTGAGGTATGCTATTGTATTCCCACTTGGACTGCTGAAGGACGGCAATAGAGTCGTAGTTAAAGAACGTGATTTCGTATTTTCGATAGGTTGAATCTATGATGGCCCTGTAAGATTGCGCTCCCGTAACCGGAGCTAGAGCGGGTTTCCACTGACCAGAAAAACTATAGACATAATTGCTCAATTTGCCTTGGCTGGTTAAGGAATCATAGGCAGGTTCATCGCCCTGATATTCTGGAATCTGTCCGTATTCCACAGTTACCGTATATATCAAGGAATCCGAGGAATGAAGCCGCTTGCGACCTTGGTAGAATTTAATTTCATAGCTCCGTATATGTGCCTCAAACGTTGCTTGATATTCATATTCAGAGAGTTGCATCCAACCATCAAAAGAATAGGTATATTGCGCCGTTGTGGCCTTTGTTACATTGGTAGGGTAGGGAATACTGCCGTCATCTCTTGTAACATTACTCCACATTATAGAACCATCGTCATTGTAAAAAGTGTACATGTGCCGCTCAATGGATTTGTCTCCATAAAAGGGATACAGGTACTTGTAATCTCTGTCTATCACTTTTTCCAAATTGACCAGTCTTAGATCATTTTGAGTTGTTTTTTCGGAATAGCGCCATCCTAGAAAAACACTATCTTCTTTTACTGGTGCTTCCGGGGCGTCCTTGACAATACCGGTGGAATCCGTGTAGCAATTTTTAAGGCGTTTGGATTGATTCGCAAAGAATCCAAGTTGAAAAGATGGTTGCTTTGTTTCGTCTGCTAGAACGGGATAGCTTATTCCACGAGACCATGCCTTTGTATTTCCATAGCTGTCGGTCCACTTGTTTAGCATGTATGCTAAACTGTCGCTAGCCAGCTTTTCTTCGTCACCGGTTTTTCTAAAACCGAAATTGCGGTACTGCTTTTGGGAACCTTTCACATAGGCAATAATACCTGTGTTATCATAGGCCCCCGTAACCGTGCTGACTGTATCGCAAACGGAATAGTTCCCCGCGATAATGGAATAGGCGCTACCCGCAGAATCCGCCTGGGCAATGATGGTCCCTAAATAGCCGATAGTTCCCGAAATACTCAAGTCCCCAAAATTTCTGTTGTTCGTGACATAATTTGTTCTGGAATGCCCAACAACGCCTCCTAGTTTTGGGGGAATCGACCACGTACTAGAGTTGGTACTAACGGTTATATTTCCATAATTTGTATTCCTATCAACAAGTCCATGATTCTTGGCGGGAGAACTGGTCCCATACCTTTTTGTTTGTGCGTACCCTACGATTCCTCCGACTTTTCCACCATATCCCTCGCACCCCATAACACAGTTTCCGGTCGGCGATGAAAGGTAAGCCCTTATATTGCCTCGATTTTCACTGTAGCTGACAATCCCCCTTGAGTATGCGGCAATGCCACCATAATAGCTATCGGCATAGGCCCCGCTTTCTATTTTCCCGTAATTACGGCAATAAGAGACGACGCTCACGCTATCGTCAGACCGGCTTGCTATCCCTCCAACCATATACAGGTTTTGGGCGATTATATCGGCATAGTTGTCGGAGTGCGTGATATTTGCCGTATTGCCGTATGCAATACCGCCCACATAATGGACATAGGAATTGTCTAAAACGAAACTGCCCCTGTTGATGGCAAAATCAATTTGCCCCGCATTTATGCCTACGATTCCTCCGATGTTTGTGCTGGATGTTTTAGAGATGATGGTTCCCGAGAAA
>CACXIR010000074.1:0-11449 GCA_902767785.1 Fibrobacter succinogenes
GTGGTGCTCAACATGGACATCATGACTCGCGCCGGCAAGAAGGTTCTTGACATTTTCAACGCTGACGAAAAGGCTGAATTCGTGCCCTGCCTCCACTCTGTGGGTAAGCCGCTCAACAACGGCGAAACCGACGGCGGTATCTGGCCCTGCGCTGACGTGGAACACAAGTACATTACTCAGTTCCCCGAAGAACGCCTCATTTGGTCATACGGTTCTGGTTACGGTGGAAACGCTCTTCTCGGTAAGAAGTGCTTCGCTCTCCGTATCGCTACCGTTCTCGCTCGCGACGAAGGCTGGCTCGCCGAACACATGCTCATCCTCAAGCTCACGAACCCGAAGGGTGAAGTCAAGTACGTGACTGGCGCCTTCCCGTCTGCTTGCGGTAAGACGAACCTCGCCATGCTCATCCCCACAATCCCGGGCTGGAAGGTCGAAACCATCGGTGACGACATTGCATGGATGAAGTTTGGCAAGGATGGCCGTCTCTACGCCATCAACCCGGAAGCCGGTTTCTTCGGCGTTGCTCCGGGCACTTCTGCTGAATCCAACAAGAACGCTCTTATCTCTGCCGAAAAGAACACCATCTACACCAACTGCGCCCTCACTGAAGACGGCGACATCTGGTGGGAAGGCATCGGCTACCCGGCCAAGGGCAAGCTCGTCGACTGGAAGGGCAACACCCGCGACGCTCTCCCCAAGGACAAGGCTCCTAAGGGCGAAGAAATGGCTCACCCCAACGCTCGCTTCACCGCTCCTGCCAACCAGTGCCCCTGCATTGCCAAGGAATGGGAAGATCCTGCCGGCGTGCCTATCTCTGCAATCCTCTTCGGTGGCCGTCGTCCGTCCACCATTCCTCTGGTCCACCAGTCCCTCAGCTGGAACCACGGCGTGTTCCTGGGCTCCATCGTGGGTTCTGAAATCACCGCTGCTTCCACCATCAACGCTGCTGAAGTCGGTAAGATCCGTCGCGACCCGTTCGCCATCCTCCCGTTCTGCGGCTACAACATGGGTGACTACTTCAAGCACTGGATCGAAATCGGCAAGAAGTCCACTGAAGACAAGCTTCCGAAGATCTTCTACGTGAACTGGTTCCGCAAGGACGCCAACAACGAGAAGCTCCCGGGTGGCTTTATGTGGCCGGGTTACGGCGACAACAGCCGCGTGCTCGCTTGGATCTTCGACCGTTGCAACGGTGTCGATAACGCCAAGGAAACTCCGATCGGTTACATGCCGAAGGATGGCGCCATCAATACTGAAGGCCTCGCCGACTACTATAAGGAAACTCTCCCGGAAATCACGAAGGTTGACGTGGAAGGCTGGAAGAAGGAACTCGCCGACGTTAAGGAAAATCACTATCCGAAGTTCGGCGCTCACCTCCCGAAGGAACTCTCCGAAATCATCGATATGATCCAGGATCGCCTGAACAAGGCTTAATAAGGCGAATGTCGCGGACAAGCTTGCTTGTCCATGACTGAGCCGTTAAGACTGCGTCCGTAAGGACGCCAGGCATAATAAGTCTCCTTAAGGAACTTTAAAATCCCTGCCACCAGCGATGGTGGCGGGGATTTTTTCTTTTTTACGAAAATGAGATTATATTTCGAGTATGCAGATGCCGCGATTCATATCTCATTTAGGAAAGTTGGCTTTTTCGATGGGATTTTTTTCCACACCTGTAGGGGCGGCCGGGCTAGATGGCGTTTTTGATGCGGGCTGGTCTACGGCCTATTACCCTGCCGATTCCATTACCCACATGCACCAGAGGCTGCATGCCATGGGCATGGACCAGGTGGTGCTGCAATATGCTGCCGTAGAGGCAACCCATTTGTACTACCCCTCGCAACTGGATTTTTTGCAGAATACTCAGTATAAGAACAACCAGCTGTTTCCCATGAGCATTGATGCGGCCAAGACTGTGGGAACCAGGATTTGGCTGGGACTTTATTACAATGGGGATAACTGGTATACACCGCCTACTACGGAACAGCTGGATGTTTTGGCTGAGCGGAATTTGGCGGTTCTGGATGAATTATATTCCCTTTATGGTAGCGAATCCGATATAGAAGGGGTCTATATCCCTCAGGAAATTGCCCGCTATTATTGGGACTGTCTCCGGAGTGATGCCACGGCACAGGGCCTTGCGGACCATTTTTTGAAGCCTGTGACCCAGGCGGCACAGACAAAAGGTTGGAAGGTGATGGTGGCTCCCTTCTACAACCAGAATCTGGAATCTCCCGAAAAACTGCAGTCGTTTTTTGAAACCCTTTTTGCTGCGGGGTTCAAGCCCGATGTCGTGGCGGTGCAGGATGGGGTAGGTGCCAGCGATGGCGGGAAACACCATGCGGAAACTTCCAATGTCGCCAGTTATGAAAGGGCCGTGGCCCGGGCCTGCACGCAATATGGCATCGATTTTTGGGTAGACATGGAGCTATTCTCTACCGAAGATTCCCATACTCTGGCAGACAGTGCGAGGCTCCTGGCCCAGCTGGATTCGGCCCGGGCCGCGGGGGCTTCCAAGGTAATCGTCTACGATTTGGCGGTTTTGGGAAATGCGGGCCTAGACTCCCTGGAAAAGTGGAAATTGCAGTCCAAAGATTATGGGAACCATGAGAATGAAAAACCTGCAGACAATTCCAAGACCGAATCCATAGGGCCATATCGCAATATGGGTTCGCGGCATGGCGAATTGCTGGAGAACAAGGCCCGGTATTACAAGCTGAACGGTGCCAGAATAAAATCCAATACATTCCAGCGATAGTTTCTAGAGATTCAGTTTTTTTCAAAAAACTGTTGCGCTAGTGTACATTTTTTATTATATTAGTGAACAAAAGTGCAACTAAACAAAAGGGCAAAAATGGATATCCGGGAAAAACTGAGGATTTTGTCGGCTGCGGCCAAGTACGACGTGTCTTGCTCCTCTAGCGGGTCCAACCGCTGTACGCCCCCGGGAGGGCTTGGCGATGCCTGCAGTGCGGGAATTTGCCACACCTGGGCTGCTGACGGGCGGTGCGTTTCCCTGCTGAAGGTGTTGCTCAGCAATGCCTGCAAGTATGACTGTGCCTACTGTGCAAACCGTCGCAGCAACGATATCCCAAGGGCCACGTTCACCCCTAAGGAACTGATTGACCTGACGGTAGAATTCTACCGGCGGAACTATATAGAGGGGCTGTTCCTGAGTTCTGCGGTTATCAAGAATCCCGACTACACTATGGAGCTGCTGGTGAAGGTGGCCAAAGAACTCCGGACGGTACACCGTTTTGGCGGCTACATCCACTTGAAAGCCATACCTGGGGCTAGCCCGCGGCTCTTGACCGAGGCGGGCTTTTATGCCGATCGCAGCAGTGTGAATATCGAGGTTCCTTCCGATAAGTCCCTCCAGTACTTGGCACCCGAAAAGAATTTCGCTTCCATATACGCCCCCATGAACTTCCTTGCGGAACGCAAGTTGGAATACGGCCCTACGGCTAGATTGCGGGGTCCCAGTTTTTTGCCTGCGGGGCAGAGTACCCAGATGATCGTGGGGGCCTCCGGCGAATCCGATTACCAAATCCTTTCGCTGTCTTCTGGGTTCTACAATCGTCAAAAACTAAAGCGGGTATACTACTCGGGCTATGTTCCTATCAATGCCGACAAGCGGCTGCCGGTACTTACCACCAAGCCGCCCCTGGCACGGGAACACAGGCTTTACCAGGCGGATTGGCTTATGCGCTTTTATAATTTCCGCTACGACGAGATTTTGGACGAGGCCCACCCGAACCTGGATTTGGAACTGGACCCGAAAATCGGCTGGGCTCTGCGGCATCCCGAGTTCTTTCCGGTAGACATCCAGCACGCGGATTACGAGGCAATCCTTAGGGTTCCGGGAATCGGCGTGAAGTCTGCACAACTCATTGTCTCGGGCAGGCGTTTTTCGAAACTCCGGCTGGAGCAGTTGAAAAAGATGGGGGTGGTGCTGAAGCGAGCCAAGTACTTCATTTACCATCCCGACACTCCCGCAAGCCTCCGGAGGCTCTACCCTGAAATGGTGCGGCCCTTGCTGCTGCCCCGGTCCAAGTCTGGACAGCTGGACCTTTTTGCTGGGAGCCCGCTTGCTTTGCCCGCATAGGACCCAACCCTGAACCACTCCACATTTCACACCTCACACCATACGCCGCCTATGTCTCTTTCTATCCAGTATGATTCTTCATTTGAAGGCTTTCTCAGCGCGGTTTTCGAGATTTACCGCCAGCACCTGGACGTGGGGGAGTTTCGCCCCGACCGCGGCGACGGGAACCTGGGTGACGGCACTCCCGGCGACATATTCATGCAGCCATTCCGCATAGAAACCAGCGAGGATGCCGCCAACAGGCTCCACCGGGCCATTTTGAATTTTGCCAGCGAGGAGGTGTACAACCTGCTCCATGCGGCCCTTTTGTCGGAGGAGCCTGGCGTGGAGATGAAGATCCTTGCCTACCTGAAAAAGCTTTTTTCGGGTACGGACCCGAATTACGGACGCAATCCCGCCTCCGCAGAGATGCTGCCCCTTTACAAGATTGCACAGTCTGTGCGCAGGGAAGCCGGAGGCTTGCTGGGCCTGGTCCGCTTCGCCGTTGGTCCCGACAATGTGCTGTATGCGGAAATTGAGCCCCGGTTTAACGTGCTGCAGCTTATGGAAACTCACTTTTCCAAGCGTTTTGCCAACGAAAAGTGGCTGATTTACGATTCTAGGCGGGATTATGGCATCTATCACGACGAATTCGGGGTTCAGGTGGTGAACCTGCCTGGTTACAAGTCCGGTTCCATGGACCTGAAGGACGCATTTACCGACCTTTGGAAGGAATTTTACGATTCCATTGCCATCAAGGAACGCGAAAACCCTAAGCTCCTCCGTAGGTGCCTGCCGGTTCGCTATTGGAATCACTTGCCCGAAAGATCCGTCCGGTTTGCGGCTACCTAATACCTTCTATTTCCTTAAACACCTCTAAAGTCTTACAAATTATTTCACTTTTGGGTGCTGCATAATATATATTTTATCTCGGTAAGAACTAATTGGAGTGTAATCCATGATAAAAACAACGGCAAAACCGGGATTTTTCGTACAGGACAGGTTCCTCTATAGCAAGGACAACGAGAAGGTCATCCTCCGTGGGGTGAACCATATGTTCATCTGGACCGACCGGGAGGGCAAAACCATTCCCGAGATTGCAAAGACCGGTGCCAACTGCGTCCGCATAGTGTGGAATACCCGCGGTCGCGTCAGCGATTTGGACAACATCATGGGGCTTTGCATTTCCAACGGCATGATTCCCATTCCTGAAATCCATGATACTACGGGCAATTGGGAACGCCTGCCAGAGGCAATGGATTTCTGGTTAAGGGAAGAAACCCTGCAGATGATTTCCAACCATCAGGAGTACATGATCCTGAACATCGGTAACGAGCCGGGTGCGGGGGAAATTCCCGAGTCGGAGTTCGTGGCTGTCTATCAGATGATAGTCACCAAGATGCGTGCCGCGGGAATCCGCGTTCCCATCATGATAGATGCGGATATGTGGGGCCAGGACGAAAAAATTTTGTTGTCTGCGGGACCGAAGCTTTTGCAGGCAGACCCGGAACACAATCTGATTTTCTCCATTCACATGTGGTGGCCCAGCGAAAAGCACGACCCGAAGGCGACGGGATTTGCTACGGTGCAGGAGCGTGTTACAGCCACTTTGGAAAAGTCTGTAGAATTGAAGCTGCCATTTGTGGTGGGCGAGTTTGCCCCTGTGGCAGCGGGCGGTGTAAAGGAAGTCCCGTACAAGCACATTATGGCCGAAGCTGAACGCTTGAATATCGGCTGGATGGCATGGAGTTGGGGTCCTGGAAATTTTGATAGCCCCGAAATGGACATGACAGCCCATGGTTCCTACAACACTTTGATAGGCTGGGGCAAGGAAGTGGCGGTGGATAGCCCCCTGGGCATTCAGAACACTAGCATTATTCCCAACTTTATCCAGGATAAGGACTACGTGACGGGATTCCAGGGTTCTGGAACTAACCTTATTCAGAACGGAGTCTTTTCTGGTGCCAATCCCCTGGAAAATTGGACAACGGATTTCTGGGGCGGCAAGGCCAATGTTACTGTAAATGATGGCGTGGTACACTTTGATATTGTCCAAGGCGGCAAGGAAACTTGGGGGTTGCAATTCAAGCAGCATTTGGCCTTGCGAAACGGGGTTACCTACATCTTTAGCATGCGAGCCAAGGCAGACAAGCCTAGGACACTTAACGTGAACATCAAGAAGGATACGGAAGTCTATACGCCCTATGCCAACGGACGTATTCTGGACTTGAGTACCAGCTGGCAGAGCTTTAGTTGGAAGTTCACCATGAAAGAAGATTCCGATGCCGAAGCACTCTTGATTTTTGATATGGGAGGCACGCCCATCTCTTGGTCTCTGGCTGACATTTCCCTTGTGCAGGCCAGGAGCGTTGCAGACCGCTTGAATAGGACGTTCCAGCGCAACGTGCAAAAGAATTCCGGCTATTTCAACGCACCCAATGGTCCCTGGCAATTGTTGCTCTACTCTGCCAAGGGAGAACTGCTGCAAGTTCTGGACCAGGGTAAGGGTGGCGAAGGCATGCGCTCTTATCCGAAGTTGGAACAAAGCGGCATCATGGTGGTGAAAGATAAGCTCAGTTAGCGTTGCTTAGATCTATCACGTCCTTGAAAAATCCGTAGATTTTTTTAAGGTACGCTTTTCCTTCTTTCAGCAGGCGGTTGGGGGAGTCCACGAACCGCCCTTGCAGCTGGGCTTTTGAAAAATATCCCAATTCCCTGGAGTCTGGGGAATGCTTTAGGTTCTCGCTGATGAGGAAATAATAGTCGTCTTCTACTGGGATTTTTTCAATTTGAGTGGAGTCCACCTTGTTAAAGAAATCCCGCTTGATTTTGATGGGGGTGTTTCCCACTTCCCGCTGGAAAACCTGAAGTTCCAGCAGGTGGCGGTCTTGCCAAGGCAGAAGGTCCACTTCTTGCAGGCTCACTTGGCGGTTTCCCAGTTTGGAGGCTCCCAGCATGTCTATGGGAAGTTCCCGATCTCCTTGCCATAGGCTGGTCTTTATGTAAAAAGGAACGCCCTGTTCTACCAATATGTTGATGGCATAATCTTGCTCGACGTCGTTGAGCTTGTTCATGTAGAGTGTATCGCCCTTTTGGGGTACGCGAATTTTGCGGGATTCAATAAAGACGTCTTCCCCCGAAAGCATTTTGGACTTGTTTTTGATGCGGACTTTTCCGTTGTCGTAGAACTTTATTTTTTCACCGGGCATGGCTAGCACCCTGCGGACCAGGCTTTCTTTGTTTCGCATCTGGGCCCAGACGTAATCGCCGCTCTTTATCTTGTCTATGCATTCGTGGTACTTGCAAACCCAGAGGATGTCCTTTTCCTTGAACTTTGGGAACATCGTAGAATCGTTCATCCGCAGCGGTTCGAACACGTAGAACCGTAGGCCAATGGCCGCTCCAAAGAACAATACCAGCAAAAACGCCAGGAAAAGGACGAACCTTTTGGAATTCCTGAGCTGATTTTTGCTGACGATGTGCCTAAGGGTTGCCATGTCCTTCCTAGATTGCGGATTAGTCCCCATTGCTGTTGGTGTCGTCGGACAGGGAGAGTACCGCGAGGAACGCCTTCTGTGGCACTTCCACGGAACCGATGCTCTTCATGCGCTTCTTTCCTTCCTTCTGTTTTTCCAGGAGCTTGCGCTTGCGGGTGATGTCGCCGCCGTAGCACTTGGCCAGCACGTCTTTGCGTACTGCCTTCACTGTAGAACGGCTGATGATCTTGCCGCCAATGGCTCCCTGGATGGCCACGTCGAACTGCTGTCGGGGAATCAGGTCTTTGAGCTTAACGCAGATGGCGTTGGCGTAGGTGTGGGCCTTGTCCCTGTGGATAATCACGGAGAAGGCGTCCACCGGGTCCCCGTTCAAAAGGATGTCCAGCTTGACCAGGTTGTTGCGCCTGTATTCGCTGGGGGCGTAGTCCAGGCCTGCATAGCCGCGGCTCACGGACTTGAGGCGGTCGTAAAAATCGAACATGATTTCGGCCAGGGGCAAGTCGTACTTGAGGATGAGCTTTGTCTCGTCGATGTACTCCATGGTCTCGAATTCGCCGCGTTTCTCTTCGCAAAGGGTCATCAAGGCCCCTACGTAATCCTTGGGGGTGAATATTTGCGCCTTGACGTAGGGTTCTTCGATATGGTCGTAACGGCTGGCGTCGGGGAGCTTGGAGGGACTTTCGATCTTTACCATGGAGCCGTCGCTCATGTACACGTGGTATTCCACGTTGGGAACCGTGGTGATAATGTCTACGCCAAATTCCCGGTCTAGGCGTTCCTGCACGATTTCCATGTGCAGAAGCCCAAGGAACCCCGTACGGAATCCGAATCCCAGGGCGTCAGAAGTTTCAGGTTCCCAGGTCAGGGCGGAGTCGTTGAGGCGAAGCTTTTCCAGGGCATCTCGCAGGTCCTTGTAGTCTTCGGGATCAATGGGGTAAATGCCCGAATAAATCATGGGCAAAATATCCTTGTAGCCTGGCAGCGGTTCTGTTGCGGGGTTCGTCGAGTCCGTAAGGGTGTCGCCGATTTTTACGTCGCTAATGGTTTTCACGTTGGCAA
Organism: Fibrobacter succinogenes; assembly: GCA_902767785.1. GTDB lineage: Bacteria > Fibrobacterota > Fibrobacteria > Fibrobacterales > Fibrobacteraceae > Fibrobacter > Fibrobacter succinogenes_D. The sequence goes on from CACXIR010000074.1 coordinate 8,638, forward strand.
GCACGTAGCCCACCATGCCTTCGGTAAGTTCGGGCCTGGGGTCCCGGTGCATGCTGAAGGTTCCCACCTCGGTAACCATGTACTCGCCGCCGGTTTTCATCATGCGGATTTTCATGCCCGCTTTCAGGGTGCCTTCTACAATGCGGATGTAGTTGATAACCCCCCGGTAACTGTCATAGACGGAGTCAAAAATCAAGGCCTTGAGGGGCTTGCCGCTGTCTCCCTTGGGGGCGGGGATTTCTTCCACAATGCGGTCCAGCACTTCGCCTACGTTCAAGCCCGTCTTTGCAGAAATCCTGGGGATCCTTTCTGGGTCGTAGCCCAGCAGGTCGCCCACCAGTTGGGCGATGTGGTCGGGGTTGGCCCCCGGCAGGTCCACTTTGTTGAGCACGGGAATCACGGTCAGGTCGTTTTCGATGGCCAGGTACAGGTTGCTGAGGGTCTGGGCCTCGATTCCCTGGCTGGCGTCCACTACCAGGATGGCTCCTTCGCAGGCGGCCAAAGAACGGCTCACCTCGTAGGTAAAGTCCACGTGGCCCGGGGTGTCAATCATGTTCAGGATATATTCCTGCCCATCTTTTTCGTAGACCATGCGTATGGCATGGGCCTTGATGGTAATGCCTCTTTCTCGCTCCAGGTCCATATCGTCTAGGAGCTGGTTGGTCATTTCGTTTTTGGAAACGGTCTTGGTCAGCTCGATAAGGCGGTCGGCCAGGGTGGATTTCCCATGGTCGATATGGGCGATAATGCTGAAGTTGCGGATATTCTTGTTTTGCGGCATAAACTCTTTTGTTGCTTATTTTACGGTGCAAATATAGAAATCCTGAGCCATTTCCTTTTTTGCCATGTATGGAAGCTTGAAAAAAATCTATATTATGTTGACCTTTTTGAAACCTGTGGCGGTATAAAGATTGGAAGTGTTGAAGTGCTGAAAAAAATCTTAGTAGTGTTGGCCTTGGGAGGCTTTTTTTCCGTAGGCTTTGCCGAGGGCAAGGTGTTTAACAAGGACTATACGGGCATTACCGCTATCGAGGCGGTAATCACCACTCACGAAGGTGAAATTGTGCTTTCCCTTGATTTCAAGGAAGCCCCTAACACTGTTGCGAATTTTGTGGAACTGGCAAACAAGGGCTTTTACAATGGGTTGACGTTTCACCGGGTAATTCCGGGGTTCATGATCCAGGGCGGCGACCCAGAGGGGAACGGCACCGGCGGTCCTGGCTACACCATTGACAACGAGAACAATTCGCTGAAGCACGAGACGGGTGTTATTTCCATGGCTAACCGCGGCCCGAACACCAACGGCTCCCAGTTTTTTATTACTCAGTTGCCTCAGCCTCACTTGGATGGCAAGCATACGGTATTCGGCAAAGTTTTGTCCGGGCAAGATGTGGTATGCCGCATCGAGCAGGGCGATCCCATTATAAACATCAAAATCCTGGAAAAGAAGTAATCTATGGCTGCAAAGAAAACATCTTCACCTGCAAAGAAAGCCGCTCCCGCAAAGAAGGCTGCCCCTGCCAAGAAGGCTGCTCCTGTCAAGAAGGCTGCTCCTGTGAAAAAGGCCGCTCCTGCAAAGAAGCCTGCTGCACCCGCAAAGAAGGCAGCCCCGGCTAAGAAGGCCGTAGCACCCGCAAAGAAGGCCGCTCCTGTCAAAAAGGCTGCACCTGCGAAAAAGGCCGCTCCTGCGAAGAAGGTCGTCGCCCCTGCCAAGAAGGCTCCTGCCAAAAAGGTCGCGGCACCTGCGAAAAAAGTTCCGGCTAAAAAGGTTGTTGCCCCTGCGAAAAAGGGTCCGGCCAAGAAGGTTGTGGCTCCGGTGAAAAAAACTGCGGCCCCTGCAAAGGTCGCCAAGAATACGGCTCCTGCGAAAAAGCCTGCCAAGGCCGTGGCTCCTGCCAAGACGATTGCTCCTGCCAAAAAGCCCGAAAAGACGGCTCCCGTCCAGGAGTCCAAGGTCGTTAAAGGAAAGAAAGGCGAGGCCGCCAAGGCTATTGCTGTTCAGGAGGTTGCCGAAGTCGATGCCGCTAAAGAGACTCAGGGAAAGGCTGCTAAGGGTGGAAAGCCTAAGGTAGAAATTCCCTTTGCAGTCCTGCTCGATGGCGGCAAGAGGCTCTCCAAGACCATCATGTTCTTCGAAGTGGACGAACATGAGGAAGTGGCCAACAAGAAGAAGGTTTCCTCTGAACTCAAGAACCTGGAAAAGAAGCCCACGTTGGCGATTCGCCACAAGACTTCCTTGGCCGAAGAGACCCAGGAAGAATTGACGGAACGCATTCTGAAGGAACTGGAAGAGCAGAATCTGGCGTTTACTCGCGAGGCCGCCACCCAGATTTGCACCCGCTGCAACAAGAACCTGGTTTCTCCGGAATTCTGGGTGGATAAGCACCTGGGCTACTGCGAAGAATGCGCTGCAATCCTCAAGTTGGGACAGTCCAAGGAAGCCCGCAAGGTGGATTACCAGATGGGTCTTCTTGGACGTGACTCCCTAGACGAAGAGGATGAAGATAACGAATTTATGGACGGTCCCGATGCCGCCGACCTCAAGGAGGCGGAAGAGGAACTGGCTGAATTGGACGATTAATTTAATTGTCCGCTAAAATTTAAAGCCGCAGGTCTAGGACTTGCGGCTTTTTGTTTTGACAGATATCGTGGGCGAGGTTAGTTCACCTTGCGCATGACGCCGATGACGCGGCCCGCAATGGAAAAGTCCTTGTTGCTTTTGACCACGATGGGCCTGTATTTCGGATTCGCGGGCCTTAGTTCGATATGGTCGGACAGGGGCTGGTAATACTTCACGGTGGCTTCGTTGTCG
>CACXIR010000074.1:11471-17708 GCA_902767785.1 Fibrobacter succinogenes
CGGCGGATTTCTGCTGGCGGGCGAACACCAGGTCTCCATCAAAAATGCCCGCTTCAATCATGGAGTCGCCGCGGACCCTGAGGGCGAATACGTCGCTGCGGCAGGCCAGAAAGTCCCTGTCTACGGTGACGGTCCCTTCCAGGTTCTGTACCGCAAGGATAGGAGCGCCGGCGGCAACGCGGCCTACAATGGGGATTTCTACAGTGTTGCTGGGTGCGGAATTGGCACTCTTGCCGCCCTCGGATTCAAGGATTTCGATGCCGCGGCTAAGTCTGGGAGAGCGGTTGATGTAACCCTTCTTGATAAGGGCTGCCAAGATGGAGCGGACCCCGTTTGTGGAGGAAATTTCGAAGTGGTTGCCGATTTCACGGACGGTAGGGGGCATGTGGTTTTCCCTGGAATACTTCTTGATGTATTCGTAGATTTCCGCTTGCCTGTCTGTCAGGTCTTTTTTCTTGGTGTTGCGTTCCATTTGGTGCCTCCCAATTTGGGTTTTGATAATTACCTCTATAAATATAATGCACAATTGGGCATTTGTCAATAGGTTCACTGCACAAAATGTCAGATTTTTTTAGAATCCGGAGTTTTAGCCCATTCTGCATGGCAATGCCGCATTGACATGCATGTTGCGGTTATTTATATTTTTGCATAAACAGTTTCCTGTGCCCTGAAAAGCCCTTGGGAGTGCCGCAAAATAGCAGAACCGAGGAGAGAACCCCGTGAAATCCGGGGACGGTCGCGCCGCTGTAAGGGAGGACGAAACCGGCATAAACCAATGCACGGAGGCCCGTGTGTGAAGGAGCCGGGAGTAGGACGATCCCCGAGCCAGAAGAACTGCGGGAAACTAGGATATTGAGGAACGATGCGAACGACATCATTCTTGAAAGCCGCAAGGACTGCGGCTCTTTGGTGCTGTGTGGCCACGGGATTTTCTCTGGCCGCCATTGAGGATGCGTCCCCGGCACAGGACCTGGGTGTCACTGAGGTGTCGGGCGATGTTGAGTATATTCCCACACGAGATGCCAGCTATACCGAAATCAGTTCTGCTGCCTGGGAGGGCAAGTCCCTGACGGCGGCGGACCTCCTTGCCGCCCTTCCGGGAATCCAGGCTTACAAGCAGGGCGGCCTGGGTAGCTTTCAGACCATTTCCATACGCGGAATTGCGGCACGGAACATCTTGATTTGCGTAGATGGAGTTCCCCTGAATGACGCCAGCGGCGGTGCGGTGAATTTGGGAACCATCGACCTGAACCAGATGGAGAAGGTGGAAGTCTACAAGGGAAACGTTCCTGCAAAGTTTGGCGTGTCGGGCATAGGCGGGGCGGTTAATTTTGTCACTAAGAATGCTGTAAAAAGGGGTGGCCGCGTGCTGGCCGCTTACGGTAGCCACAACACTTGGGAAGGTTCTTTCCAGGTAAGCACTCCTGTGACCGATAGCTTGATGTTTGCTTCTTCTTTTGCTACTCGCCACAGCGACAACGACTACGAGTACTTGAACCGCAATGGAACCCGGTACGACGACTCGGATGATTATGTAGCTACCCGCAAAAATGCCCAGTATACCGATGTCTCAGGGAACGTTCAGTTCCGCATGCTTCACGGGAACGGCTATTTCTCGACGCTTGCGGTAATGGCCTCCCGCTACGAAGGGGGAAATCCGGGCAAGGAACAGCAACAGACCAAGGTGGCTAAGTTTGTGGGGGAATCGGGCCAGGTTCGTTATGGGCTTGAATCGGTGGGCTACTTTGACGACCGCTTGTTCCTGAATGGCGGGATTTCGGCCCGGTTCGACAAGAACATGGCCAGCTCCTATTATCCATTAGACCATATCGGATATGGGGGAAACACCTTTATGGAATACGGTTCGGCCATGTTCAAGTTGGTACCCGAACTTTGGATGGATTTTACTCCGGTTGATCGATTGAAGGGGACAACCCGTGTCGCTTTTGAATGGGAGCAGGCTGAGGCTAGGGGCAATTCGAGGGACTGGTCGCTGAACCGCAAGAGCTATGTTGGGTCGGGCGACCTGTATTATCACTTTTTTAAATACTTTGGTTTTGGTGGCGAAGGCTCTGCACAAATGATTAAAGACCGTTTGGATGACGGAACCTTTGTCCAGGCAACGGGTAGTCGCATATTAAAAAAGGCGAAAGATAGGGATGCCTCCTATGCAGGCCGCCTCTATTCACGGTTTGGAAATGTAGAGTCGCCGTTAAGCGGAGAGGTGTCCATTGGGCGTTTTTACCGGCAGCCGGCATTGATGGAACTTTACGGAACTTTCCCCGGAGCTATATCGAATCCGGATTTGAAGCGTGAAAAGGTAACTCGTTTTGAGGCATCCGGAATTTACAAGTTCCCCGGGTATAGAACCTCTTTTCAAACCACTTATTTTGAATCCCATATCGAAGATGGGATTTATTGGCTGATGTCCATGGAATTCTTGCGCCCGGACAACGTGGGTCGCGCCCTTATCCGAGGTGTGGAAATGGAACTGAACAGTAGTCCCGCAAAGTTGCTGGACGTGGTTTTACGTGCCACAATCCAAAAGACGGAGGACCGCTCCAATTTTAACGCCTTTGACGGGAAAAAACTTCCTGGCGAGCCGGACCGCAGCTATTTTGCCCAGGCTACGCTCCATTTGCCCCTGCATTTTGATTTTAGTTGGGCTTCGGATTGGCGAAGTGCAATGTATAGCGACCGGGCCAACAGAACGGAACAGCCCGCCGTTGCGACGCACCGTGCCGATCTTTCGTTCAGCCCTTATGAAACGACGCGTTTGACTTTTGCCGTGAACAATATCACTGACCGGAAATATCGAAATTTTTATACGCCGTTCCCCATGCCGGGAAGGGAATACAAGTTTACCATCATACAGGGGTTCTAGCCCCCGCGCATTGCTGAGTGCATAGAATTATGGCAAGGTAATAGCGTAAAGCCAGAAAGGACAAAACATGAAAAAGACAAAGAATAATGTCATTGAGAGCGTAGCGAAGCAATCTCTTGCGTTCTTGACTGCTGCAGGCCTCGCCTTTGGCCTTGCTGCTTGTAGCAACGACGAAAGCTCGAGTACGGGTCCTAACGGAGACGACGAAATCAGCTCTTCATCTGAAGAGGCCCTAAGTTCCTCCTCCGAAGGAATCCAAAGTTCTTCCTCTGTTCAGAATTTGAGCAGCTCCTCTGAGGCCGCCAAGAAAGAACCGAAATACATAGGTGTCGTGTTCGATGGCGGTGACTACAATGTCCCTGAAGGCGAACTTCGCCTGATTGACAAGAGCGGCAAGATTTCTGAAAAGAGCCTTTCGTTCTATCAGGATTCCCGTGCTACGACCTATGGAGACTATGTGTTTTTCATGGAAGGCCTTGGAACGGATGTTGTTTACAAGATTAATCCCGACCTTTTTGATAAAGGTGCAGAAAAAGCTATTGTTTGGAGTAAGAAACTTGAAAGCGGCGCCAATCCGATTGACATGTCCTTTGACGGCGAGAAAGCATGGGTTGCACTCCAGAATGCAGACTCTCTTGTGCAGCTTTCCCTTACGGATGGCAAGCTGTTAAAGTCTATCAAGACAGGAAATTTTGCCAGTGAAGGTGAAACTACGCCTTATGTGACCGACATTGAAGTGTCAGATGGGAAACTCTATGTGCTGATGCAGCGTTATATTAACACCTGGCCGGTAACATATCCGAAGGGCCTGCTGGCCATATATGACGCTTCCACGGGTGCATTGCAGGATACCATCCAGCTTGCTACCAAGAATCCGCAGAAGATGGCTTTTGTTAAAGGAACTCTCTATGTGGCCACTCTGGGTGAGTACAATGATACCTACGGCACCGATGCGGATGCAAATCGCGGTATCGAGAAAGTGGATGTTAAGGCCAAGAAATCGGCTTTGTATATTTCCGGTGAAATACTGGGTTCCGGTTTAAGCGCTTTGGTTGCTGAAGATGATGTTGCCTATGTTGGCCTTTACAAATATTATGGCAGCACCTTGCTGGCAAAGGTTGATTTGGAAAAGAAGACCGTGACCGAAGTGAAGGGTATCTCCGATATTGGGTGGAGCATAGCTCTTAAGAATGGTGTAGTCTATGTGGGTGAACGTGCTTCTGGAAAGGAAACTGTCTATAGCTATAAGGACGGTAAGCTGACGGAAGTCAAGCAGCCCAAGGGTGCCCAGGCACCTTATAGCATAGCCTTGTTCTAATTCAAGATTTCTTTGCTTGTAGTTATAAGGCCGCGATGAACGTCGCGGCCTTTCTGTTTGCGTGCGGCATTTCTATATTTGCACGCTGGTAAATTATGGAAGATTTAAAAACATATTTGGATGTTGCTGAAAACCTGGCCCGCAAGGCGGGGGAGCTTTGCCTGCATTTGCAAGGCGAATTGGGAAATGTCAAATATAAGTCCCAAAAGGATGTGGTGACCGTTGCCGACGTAGGCAGTGAAAAGTTGATAGTGGAAGGCCTGCGGGAAGCTTTCCCCACCCATTCCATCCGTACCGAGGAAGCGGGCGTTTTGGAAGGTTCCGACCCCGATTACCGCTGGATTGTCGACCCGGTGGATGGTACGGTGAATTTTAGCCGCGGCATTCCCTTGTGGGGAATTTCCATAGCGCTCCATTACAAGGGTGCCCCCTTGGTGGCGGTGGTGAATCTGCCCAAGTTGGGGGAACTCTATTCCGCCTCCCTGGGCGGAGGAACCCGCATGAACGGCAGTCCAGTACATGTAAGTGCAGAATCCAATCCTGTGCATTCCATTGTGAGCAACGGTGATTTCAACGTAGGCAATCCTGTAGAGATTAACGCACGCAATTCCAGAAATTTCGCCCGGGAGGCGGAAGCTTTTGAGCGGGTCAAGTGCCTGGGCTCCGCGGTGGTGGAGTCCAGCTTTGTGGCTTGCGGTCGCATAGACGGCTTTGTGATGACCATGAGCTACCCTTGGGACATTGCCGCCGGAGCGCTTCTGGTAACAGAAGCGGGAGGCAAGGCAACCCATATTGATGGAAGTCCCATGCAGTTTGTGGACTGCGAACAGGTACTGTTCAGTAATGGCTTGATTCACGACGCCTTGGTGCAGGTGGTTTCTTGAGGCTTGTGCAATGAAAATCTTGTTTACAGACTTGGATGGCACCCTGCTGGACGACAACAAGGATATTTCACAGCAGGATTTTGATGCCATTAATGGGATGATCGCCCATGGTCACAAGTTCGTTGTGACTACGGGCAGGCCCTTGGTAAGCGCCAAGAGGATTGCCGAAAAATATGGATTTGTAAAACCCGGTTTTTACTTGGTGAGTTTCAATGGCGGGCTGATTTATGATTGCGGGACCGGCGAATCTATTTTGACTAGGCGTATTTCTGTAGACGATGTGAAATTTATTATGGATGCTGCATTCCGTGCGGGCATGCATGCACACACTTATGCCGGCGATTTGGTGGTATCGGAACATGAGACGGAACAGCTCAAGACATACTGTCGCTTGATGCAGATGGATTACGTGGTGGTGAAGGATATCCGTGAATATTTTGGGTTGATTTCTACGGAAACTGTGCCGGGTTCTCCCATTAATGTAGTCATAAAGCCACCCATCAAGGTGAACATTATTACGCCCTATGAACACAGCAGTTTGGTTAATTTCCGTGCCGAAATGCGCAAAACTACGGCAGGAAAACTGTTTGACGTGTTTAGCAAGCCCGAAATGCTGGAATTCTCCGATTTGAAGAGCAATAAGGGCGATGCAGTGCGGTTTATGGCCGATTTTTACAAGGTCCCGCTGACCGATACCATTGCCGTGGGCGACGAAGAAAATGATTGTCCCATGATCGAGGCGGCAGGCGTAGGGGTTGCCGTGGCGAATGCATCGCAAGTGGCAAAGAATGTGGCCGATTACGTGACGGAAAACGATAACAACCATTCGGCATTAACCGAAGTCATAGAAAAATTTGTAAAGTAGGGAGATAGTACCCATGGAAGAAAAACAGACCTATAGGGAAGTAATGCCGGGGGAACTCCCTTGCGAAGTGCCGGAATGTGACGGCGTGATGGTGGTGGATCCGGACAATAGCTACAAACTCACTTGCGATAAGTGCGGACACATAAAGGAATGACAGGATCCAGTCCCGGATCTAGAAAATGATTGCCGCGAATTTTAAAGTTGATTACCCAGAACTTCCCGTTGTTGAACATCGGGAAGAGTTTTTCGACATGCTCGAGAAACACCAGGTGGTGATTGTCAAGGC
>CACXIR010000075.1 GCA_902767785.1 Fibrobacter succinogenes
CGTTAGGTAGGTCTTAGGGAGGGCGGAGCCTTCCCTAGTTATACTAGGGAGTACCGCTGACTGCGGCCGCCCTTGGAGTCCGCCTTGAGGATGCCCTTGGAGATGAGCCCTTGGATAGTGCGCAGCGCCGTGTCGTGACTGGCGCCCACCAGGGCGGCCACTTCCTTGGCGGTAAAGCTTTCGGGGAGTTCTCCTGTGAAAAGGGCGGTGAGCAGCTTTTGGTCTTTTTCGTCCAAAGCTTCGCCGACGTGGCGGTTGTAGAACGCAGTCCTTTTCTGTTCTTTGGCAATCTTTTCCTTGGAGCTTGCCATGGCGTAGAGCAGGGTGTCGATAAACCAGAGGATCCAGTCCGTAAGGTCGCCATTGCCTCGCTGCGCCTGGTTCAGCACCTTGAAGTAACCATCCTTCCTTTCCAGGAAGGCTTGGTTCAAGGAAAACTGACAGCGTGTGGTCTGTTCGCTGCGGGCCAGCATCAATATGGTAAGCAGCCTGGCCAGCCTGCCGTTGGCGTCGGCGAAAGGCCGTAGGGTGACGAACCAGAAATGGGCAATGGCCGCCTTGATGACGCCGTCCATTTTTGCAGACTCTATCCATTGCACCAGGTGTTCCATTTCTTGCTCTAGGCGTTCCGGATTGGGGCCGTCGAAATCTAGCTGCGTTTCCCCTTGTTGGAGGCGTATGGTGCTAGGCGTTTGCCTGAAACTGGCAACGCGATTTTCGCCCATGGAGGCGTGCCAGGCAAACAGGCGTTCTTGTGTAATGGGGTTAAAGGCGTTAAGGATGGCCCCCATGTAGTTGCGGACCATGGAGTTGCCTGCGGCCTGGATGTTTTCCAGGTCTTTCTGAATGTCCGCTGCGTTAAGAACATACCCATCAATAGCGTAATTGGATACAATGTCCTGGATTAGCAAATTCTGCTCCAGTTCCTGAAAACCGCAGGTTTCCATGGCGCCGATGAGCTTGCCTTCTTGTAGACGAGCCTCGCCCAGGGCGTTGACTACCTTGCGGGCGTCAAAGCGAAAATGGGTCCAATCGGGAAACTGATGAATGTAGAGCATTGCAGCTTTTAATATACTTTTTTATTTTGGAAGGGAGAGGACTTTTTTGTGAGATGTTTGGAAATCCTATTGGCGGTGTTTTGCCTGGTGCTGCAGTGCTGGGCGGTGCCTGCTCCTGACGACACCTTTGTTATTCGGCAGCCGGATGGCACTGAGTTGGAAGTCCGTTGGCTGGGCGACGAGAGTTTCCACGTGCTGGCCACCGCCGATAAATACATTATCTTGGAAGATGTTCTGGGTTATTACAGCTATGCCAATGAGAAGGGGGAGCCTTCTGGCGTTTACGCAAAGAATTCTGCAGACCGCAGTGCCAAAGACTTGTTGTTTTTGCTGACGTTGGACCGGGAGTCCATTTTCGACATCCTTTGGAATGAGGCCCCTAAGGCAGAGGCTTTGGATTATCGCATTCCGGATTTTGTGTTCAAGGACGTGCAGCGGATGCCTTCGCCCAATACGAAAATAACCACGGGGGAAACCAGGGGGTTGGTGGTGCTGGTTCAGTTCAAGGACTTGTCTTTCACGTCGCCTAATGCCAACGCCCAATTTACCGACTACATGAACAAGGAAGGGTATAACGAGTATTTCAACAGGGGTAGCGTTCGGGATTATTTCGTGCAAAATTCCAATGGCTTGTTCAAGCCGTACTTTGATGTTTATGGGCCGGTAACCATTTCAAAAAATAGGGACGACTATGGATCGGGTTCTCCTACAAGCAATCCAAACGGGTACACCCTCGGGGCGAGGGAAGCCCTTTATGAAGCTTTGGACACGCTTATAAAAAAAGGGATAGATTTGTCGCCCTATGACAATGATGGAAATGGGAAGGTGGATTTTGTATTTATGTTTTTTGCAGGGCCTGGGCAGAACAACACCAATGTGACGACAGCCATTTGGCCCCATGCTTGGTACCTGTACAAGAGCCAGTCAGAACTATACAATGTTCGCTATGCCTGTGCCAATGAACTGGATGGCCCGGCTTACACAAAGGACAACAATACGTCAATTTTAGGCGGTATAGGGACCTTTGTTCATGAATTCAGCCATGTGCTGGGCCTGCCGGATCTTTATGATTTAAAGAAAAAAAATCCCTACAAAACTCCCAAGAAGTGGGATGTAATGGATCAGGGAAATTACAACTGCCCTTCTAACAAGTACGGCACTTCCAATTGCGCTCCGCCCTTTTATTCCACATTTGAAAAAATGTCTTTGGGCTGGATGCTCCCCACGGAGCTGAACATCAATGGCGAAGCCCGTCTGGACAAGGTTAATGACGATGCGGCATTCAGCATTACCAATCCTGAAAACCCTGATGAAATGTTCTTGCTGGAGTACCGTACCAAACAAGATTGGGATATTGGCCACCCCAATTCGGGGATGCTGATTTGGCATATCGACTACAAAAAGTCCGTGTGGGATGCAAAGACCATTAACAACGATGGAAGCCACATGTACGTGGACATAGAAGAAGCCCTTCCAGACCTTACCGGGAATACCGCCAAAAGTTCAGACGTGTTTCCTGGAACTGGCGTGGTTACATCTTTCTCCGATTTCACCTTGTGGAACGGAAACACTATAGATGTAAAGCTCTCCAACATCAAGGAATCTAGCGATCATACTTATGCGACGTTTACGGTGGAGATGGAAGTGGTTTCCAGTTCCAGCGAAGCCGTGTCTAGTTCTAGTGAAGCGGAGTCCAGTTCTAGCGGGGATCAGTCTTCGTCTAGCGAGGAGGCCTTGTCCAGTTCTAGCAATGGCACTGCGGGATTTGCCGGCAATACCTTTGCTGCCGGAAATGTGTCGGTGCTACGTCAGGGAAATTCCGTGCTGGTGCAGCTTCCTAGGCGAGGAAAAAATACGGTGCGGCTCTTTGGGCTGAATGGCAATATGGTTTACAGGGAATCTTTTGAGGGCGACCATGCCAAGGTTCCCTTGCCAGAGAGTTTAGGAAAACAAACTTTTGTTTTGACGGTGGAACAGGATGGAATGCTATTGACCACAAGGCAAATCCGGTAGGCATATGCAGAAAATAGACACATGGTACAAGGCCGAGGGCTACTGCCCCGCCGAGGAATTCGAGATTGCAAGCTACCTGCTTTTCGAGGCGGGGGTGGCGACTCTAGAGGAATTGGACCCCAAGGCGGAAGGCCGCACGGACTTCCGTTTTTATACCGGCGACAAGGCCGAGCGGGAACGCATTGTGAAGGAATTCCCCCAGTACCATTTTGTGCTGAGTGACGAGCCTGCTAAGGATTGGGACAAGTGGTGGCGTGACCGCGCGCAGCCCGTATCGGTAAGCCCCCACTTGTGGGTGCGCCCGCCTTGGGTGGAATTCAAGCCCGAAGACCCCGAGGCCGTGGTGCTGGAACTAGAAGCAAAGACGGCCTTCGGTACCGGCGAACACGATACTACCAGCAGCTGTGCCGCCTTGATGGAATCTATAGACTTCAAGGACAAGCGGGTTCTTGACATCGGGACGGGTACCGGAATTTTGGCTATGTTCGCCCGCCGCCGGGGAGCAAGCCTTGCCATTGGTACAGAAATTGACCCGCTGACCATTCCCTGCATTGCGGAGAACTTTGAGCGGAACGGGTTCAAGGATAGCGGCTGCGTGCTGGGATTTCTGGATGTATTTAAGGATGGCGTCAAGTTCGACGTAATCCTTTGCAACATGATCCGTAGCGAACTGTGGCCCCTGCGGGATGACATCGAGGACTTGCTCGCTAAGGGTGGCGAGCTGGTAATCTCGGGTCAGCTCCTGACGGAAAAAGATTACATCCTCAAGTGGTTCGAAGAAGCCGGCTTCACGGTTGTCCAGGAACGTGTGAGTGGCGAATGGTGGAGCGTGCTCGCACGCTCTTAGAGCCACTTTTTCCCTTTGTTGCCAAACTGCGCGGCCCGGCGTTCCTTGCGGGCGGAATTTTCCCAACGGCCTTTTTCGCCAGTCTTTTTAGGGATGATGGAGGCTGCCCGGTTGTTACGCTTTTGCTGTTCCCGTTCCCGGTACTCGGCGTTGGATTCCCGCTCCTTGCTGGGGAAGAACTCCTTGCCTTCGGCCTTTGCGCTGCGGCTTAGCAGCAGTCGTCCGATTTTACCCAACTTGAGGCGTTCCAAGGTGGCACGGATTTGCGGGCGGTTCTCGGGAATGTACCAGAAGAAGAATTGCCGTTGGCTCTTTTTCTGCTCCGGAGTCTTGGCCACGTAAAGGGGCTTCCCGTCGGGCGTCATTTCGGAGTAGAACATCTCCGTGGCGATGGTCATGGGCGTCGGCGTAAAGTCTTGCACCTGTTCCAGCTGAAACCCGAGCTGCTTTGTTTCCAAGGCCAGTTCTGCCATGTCGGCTTCGGTACAGCCCGGATGGCTACTGATAAAGTACGGGATGATCTGCTGCTTTTTGCCAATGCGTTTGCATTCGTCGTCGAAGAATTCCTTGAACTTGTGGAACAGCGTAAAGCTGGGCTTGCGCATCAGCTTTAGCACTTCGTCGCTGGTGTGTTCCGGCGCTACTTTCAGGCGGCCGCTCACATGGTAGTCTATAAGTTCCCGTGCGTATTCTTCGTGGTCTTTTCGCAGTTCCGCATCGCTGGTTTCTTGCAATAGCATGTCGTAACGAACGCCGCTGCCAATGAACAGGTGTTTTACCTTGGGGTGGTTCCGTACTTCACGATAAAGTTCCAGAAGTTTGTGATGGCGGGTGTCCATGTTGTCGCAAATCTTGGGCGTAAGGCAACTGGGGCGAGCGCACTTTTGGCAGCGGCTGGGGTCCTTGCCCCGCATGTTGTACATGTTGGCGCTGGGGCCGCCCAGGTCCGTGATGGTGCCGGCAAAGCCGTCCATCTTGGTGATCAAATCCACTTCTCGCAAAATGCTTTCGCGGCTCCGGCTGGCAATGAACTTCCCCTGGTGGGCGTTGATGGCGCAGAAACTGCAACCGCCAAAACAGCCCCGGTGGGTGTTTATGCTGAACTTGATCATGTCGAATGCAGGAATGGCTCCCCGCTTTTTGTAACGGGGGTGGGGTTCGCGAGCGTAGGGGTATTCAAAGCTTTCGTCCAGTTCGCCGTATTCTAGCGGCGGGTAGGCGGGGTTTATCACCACCGTCTGTTCGCCTACGTCCTGCAAGATTCGCCGCTGGAACCACTTGTTGCATTCGATGTCCACTTTGCGGCAATTTTCGATTTGGTTCCTCTTACTGGCTAGGCATTCTTCGTAGCTGAAGAGCCGCAGGTCTTCCCAGTTCTTGTTCTTGGGAACATTCCCCTTGGGTGCTAGGTAGGCGGTTTGGGGAATGGAATTCAGGCTAGAGAACGGCACGCCCTTTTTCAGGAGCCTCACCATCTCTTTCAGGGGCTTTTCGCCCATGCCGTAAACCAAAAGGTCCGCCTGGGTGTCGAACAAAATGCTGGGCTTTAGCTTGTTGCTCCAGTAGTCATAATGGGTCACCCGCCGCAAACTGGATTCCAGACCGCCAATCATCAGGGGAACGTCGGGGTACAGCTTTTTTAGAATCTTGGCGTAGGTGTAGGTGGCGTAATCGGGGCGGAAACCCGCCTTGTTGCCGGGAGTGAAGGCGTCGTCGCTCCTTAGGCGCTTTGCCGCCGTGTAGTGGTTTACCATGGAGTCCATGCCGCTGGAAATGGCAAAGAACATCCGGGGTGCGCCCAGCTTTTTAAAGTCCCGCAGGTCGTCGCGCCAGTTGGGCTGGGGCAGAATCGCTACCCGCAACCCTTCGTGTTCGAAAAGCCTTGCCACCACGGCATGCCCAAAGCAGGGATGGTCCACGTAGGCGTCGGCGCTGATGATGATAACGTCCACGTAGTCCCAGCCCAACTCGTCTAGGTCTTCCTTGCAAATGGGGAGGAATCGTGGATCGTACATAACTTGCAAATTAGAAAAACGGAGTTATTCTGCTGTAGAAGAATCGTTGTCGGGCGTGATGAACTTGCTGCAATATTCCGCTACTTGTTCCCGGAGCCTGTTGCCCCGCACCTTGCCTAGCAAAATTTCGATGTCCTCTGGAGGGGCTGCCATAAAGGCCTCGGCACTTTTGTACTTGCTTAGCACCTTCACTCGGGTTTCGTGGCCCACGCCCTGCAGCTTGAGCCATTCCACTTCCAGGTCCTTTTTGCGTTTGCTCCGCTGGTAGGTAATGGCAAAGCGGTGGGCCTCGTCGCGGGCGTTCTGCAACAGCTTTAGTGCTGGGCTGGTGCGGTGCAGCACAATGCTTTTGCGGTCGTCGGGGAACACGATTTCTTCCAGACGCTTGGCAAGCCCGATAAGGGGCAAGTCCTGGTCGTGTCCCAATTCTTTCAGAATCTGCATGGTGGCATCCACCTGGCCCTTGCCGCCATCGCATACCCACAGGTCGGGCATGGGGGTGCCTTCGTCTTCTAGCCTGCGGATACGGCGGGTCATCACCTCCCGCATGCTGGCAAAGTCGTCCACTCCTTCTACCGTCTTGATGATGAACTTGCGGTAGTTGGCTTTGTCGGGCTTGCCGTTCTTGAAGGCCACCAGGCTTGCCACGGTGTTAGTTCCCGAGAGGTGGGAAATGTCTACGCATTCGATGCGGAAGGGAGTCTTTTTCAGTCCCAAAACCTTTTGCAATTCAAAGACGCTCTGGTCGATTTCGCTGTACTTTTGCACCTCGGCACGCATTTCCACCAGGATCATGTCGGCATTGGCGCCTGCCAACTTCAGGAACCCTAGCTTTTCGCCTCGTTGCGGGTTGGTGAACCGCACTTTACGTCCGGCTTTTTCGGAGAGGGTTTTCTCCAGTAGCTCTCCGTCTTCGGGCAGTTCCACGTCGGTGGCGATTTCTGCGGGAATCAGGGGGACGTCCATGTACCAGGGCAGAATCATCTGCCTAAATATTTCCGTCTCGTCGTCTTCTAGCTTGCATTCCAGGCGGTAGTGCCTGCGGCCCATCAGAACCCCCGCGCGGTATTCCAGAATCACAGCCGCCGCCAGGTCTCCGTTCCTGCGCAGGGCCAGAATGTCCAAAGAGAGGTTCGGGTCGCTGGTGTCGGTCTTCTGGTGTACTCCCGTGGATTCCAGGGCCTGTATGGCGTCTCGCCGCTTCTTGGCTGTTTCGAAATCCAGGCTTTCGCTGGCCTCCTGCATTTCCCTTGTCCATTTGTCGATCAGGTCGGACCGCTTGCCCTCTAGCATCAGGCGGGTGTTTGCCACGTCCTGTGCATATTCCTCTTGGGTAATGAGTCCGGCACAGGGGGCGCTGCAGCGTCCAATGTGGTAGTTGAGGCAGGGCCGCTGGGGTTTTGCCAGGGGCAGCTTGAGTTTGCATTCCCGTATGTGGAACAGCCGTGCCGCCAGGTCCGTTAGCTGGTCTATCATTCGGGACCCCATGAAGGGTCCGTAGTACTGGTTGTCGTCTTTGCGGACGGAGCGGGTCAGGAACAACCTGGGGAAGGGTTCCTTTACCGAAAATGCCAGGTAGGGAAAATGCTTGTCGTCCTTCAGCAGCACGTTGTACTTGGGGGTGTGCTTGCGGACCAGGTTCGCTTCCAGGATTAGCGCCTCTTCTTCGCTTTCGGTGATGATCCACTCGATGTCCCGGATGTAGGGCAGCATCAGGGTTGCCGCCCGGTGTCCCGTGTGGTCGGAGCCGTCAAAATAGCTTCGGACTCGGTTCTTGAGGACCTTGGCCTTGCCGATGTAGATAATCTTCCCCTGGGCGTTTTTCATGATGTAAACGCCAGGCAGGGCGGGCAGTTCTGCCAGACGCCGCTCTATGTGTTCGCCAAACTGGAGCATCCCTCCGAAAATAGCAATTACCCGCGGGAACATTTGTTTTTTTTGTTGTGCCTTTTCCCATTTTTTTATATATCTTATATGAGAGGTTTATCCCTGGAAATACGGAGAAAAAATGAACCTGGAAAATTTGAATGTTCTTTCTCAAAAAGTCGATGGCGTTTTGACCACGGTACGGAGCTTGCGCCAGGAGGTCTCGGGCTTGAAAATACAGTTGGCCGAGGCTCAGGCGGAACTGCAGGATAAGGAAGCCCTGCTCCAGACTGCCAACGCGAACTTGTCCGATTGTCGGGCAGCCCTGGATGTTCGGGCCAACCAGGCTGCAGTCCAGGCAGAATCCCTGAACAAGAAAGAACTGACTATCCAGCAGTTGAACCAAGATTTGGAAAAGGCCAGCGCGGACTTGCAGCAGGCCCAGATGACGGTAAATGAACTGAAGCTGAAGTTGGCCGACAAGGAGTCTGCCCTTGCCGCCAAGGATGGGGAAATCGCCTCCCAGAAGGAAGCCCTGTCTGACAATGCCGCTGCCCTCAACCAAAAGGCCGAAGAATTGGCTGCCCGTGACCAGAAAATCGCGGAACAGGAATCGGTTATCTCTCAGAAAGATTCTGCCCTTGCCGAGAAGGATGCGATTATCGCCTCCAAGGACCAGGCCCTTACGCAAAAGCAAGATGAACTGTACTTGCTGAATAGGGACTTGGCAGCTCAGAAGGAAACTCTGGCCGCTAATGCTGTGGCCCTGAATCAAAAGTCGGATGAGGTTTCTGCCCGTGACCAAAAGATTGCGGAGCAGGAGGCCCTCATTGCAGAAAAGGATTCTACCCTGGCCCAGAAAGAGGAAACCATCCAGAACCAGGCCGAAGAAATTGCCGACATCCAGGAAAAGTTCAAGCAACTTTTGGCTACCATCGAGACGGAACTGGGTTCCGAATTCCCTGTAGACCAGTTTGTGGACGGCGATGCCCCCAAGGCACCCATAGCGCCTTCTGCCACCATAGCAACGGCCTCCGTGGCCAGCGCCGTGGCGGACACTCCCGCTGCCGTGTTTGAAACGGAAACCCCCGCCGCAGCAGAACCTGCCCCTGTGGCAGAACCGGCTCCTGCGAAACGACCCTCGGCGGTGTTGGACGACCTTACGTTGTTCGACGCTCCCGCTGCTCCTGCCGAAGAACAGTTGTTAGAGGAACCCGCCAAGGAAACATTGGAAGAACCTGTTTCGCAAGCGGCGGAATGGTCGCCGGACCCGCTGTTGCAAGAAGAACCCGTGCAGGAAAAGCCTCAGGAGGAATCTTTTGAGGAGCCTGTCGAGGAACAAGCCGAGGCTCCCGTCGAGGAACCGGCTCCCGCTGAAGAGGAACCTGCGAAGAGCTCGCTTGCAGACGAATTTGTAGAAGACCCCTCCCTGGGTCCCATAGTGGACTTGACCATGTCCAAGGAAGAGGAAGACGAGCTGCCCGAGATACACGGGGCTAACGAAAAGGATGACGATTTCTTCGCGAGCAAGGAGGGCTCGCAAGGAAATTTTTTTAGGCTTAAATGGCTGATGGATGACGATCCATTTGGCGTAGGAATGCGATAATGGCAGATTTGAATACACATAGACCGGTAAGCGTCTCGGTAGCCAACGAAAAACTGCAGATCCGCACGGACTTGTCTGACAGCGACCTGCAAGACGTTATAGGCTACATCGACGAACGTTTCGATAGCTATTCCAAGTACAACCTGGAATCGGGCAAGCGTCTGGCCCTTTTGGCGCTGGATTTGGGGCAGCAGCTTTACGACGCCCGCAAAATGCTCAGGCAGGCCAAGGTTCAGCGTGAACAGCTGGAACAGCGCTTAAAGGAACTTTCCTCCTTGTTGGATGAGGGTCTGGAGGCTCCGGGTTCTTGGCAATAGGTTTAAGGGTGCCGAATTTTAACAAAAAAAGGCACTTTTGAACATATTAAAAAAAACACTTGTTTTTAAGGTTGCAGTTAGGTATATTAAGGGCATAGGCATCCCACGGATTAACGCCCGATCTAACAAGATTATAAAAGCTCGTGGCTCTTGAGACTCAGTTTAGGCGCGCTTTGACGCGAAAAACAAACTCCCAAGGCACTGCTATCATTTCAAAAATGCGTAGCTTCGAGTGTTCCACCGTGAGGGATGCCTTTATTTTTTTTGAAGGAAATCCATGTCGCTAGGATTGCTTTTTCTCGGAGTATTTTGGGGATTCTTCTTCTTTGTACTCTCCATGGGGCGCAAGAAAGCTTCCCGTGAAGAGGTAAAAAAAAGCGTTAAACGGCGGCTCCTGGTGGGGTTTGCCCTTTTGGCCTCCCTTTTAGTGTTCCTGTTCATTGCCCAACCGGGTGCCTGATTGGTCTTGTGACTGACTAACCGGGTTGTTTTTTTTATTTTTGTGCCACTATGGCAAAAATTCTCTTTAAAAAACAGTTATCTCCTGCGGTATTCCAATTCCGCGTCGAGGCCCCGCTGATCGCTCAAGAGCGTAAGGCCGGCCAGTTCATCATCCTCCAGACGAACAAGGACAACGGCGAACGCGTGCCTCTCACCATCGCCGATGCCGACACGACTGAAGGCTCCATCACCCTGATTTTCCAGACCGTCGGTAAGACCACCACCGAACTCTCCAAGTTCGAAGTCGGTGACGATATCCCGGTGCTCGTGGGCCCGCTCGGTTCCCCGACCCACATCGAGAATTTTGGCCACGTGGTTTGCGTGTGCGGTGGCGTGGGCATTGCCCCGATGCACCCGATCGTGCAGGCCATGAAGAAGGCCGGCAACAAGGTCACCATCATCATGGGTGCCCGTAACGAGAGCCTCTTCCTCATGAAGGAAGAAATGACCGCCCTCGCCGACGAAATCATTTTCATGACCGACGACGGCTCCTACGGCCGCAAGGGTCTCGTGACCGAACCGCTGAAGGAACTCTGCGAAGACACGAAGGGCAAGCCGGACATGGTGCTCGCCATCGGTCCTCCGATCATGATGAAGTTCTGCGCCCTCACCACCAAGCCCTACGGCGTGAAGACCGTCGTGAGCCTCAACAGCATCATGGTGGACGGAACCGGCATGTGCGGTGGCTGCCGCGTGACTATCGGCGGCAAGACGAAGTTCGTCTGCGTCGATGGCCCGGAATTCGACGGCCACGAAGTCGACTGGAACAACATGCTCCAGCGCATGGGTGCTTTCAAGCCCCAGGAACAGGAAGCCTTGCACCGCTTCGGTGCCAACGACGGCCACAAGTGCAACATTGATAAGATGGCTGACGCAAAGGCCAAGGAGAGCAAGTAATGTCTGAACATTTGACTCGTGAACAGTTGGATGCCGCCGCCAAGGTGGAACTCGAAAAGATCAAGGCTCTTCCGCAGCCGCTCAAGCCGAAGGACAAGACCGCGAT
>CACXIR010000076.1 GCA_902767785.1 Fibrobacter succinogenes
GGTGTCCTAAGCCAATTATTCCCTAAACAACTTTTCATTGTTGTACACAATATAATTATATTTTTAATGATGTTTTCGTTGCTGACAAAAATCATCAAAAGAGCCTCCCGTTATCCGGTATTTATACTGGTGTTTTGTGGCATCGCAGCAGTATTGGCGTATTTCCCCATTCAGAACCTCCACTGGGACCTCCAGTTACAGGACACCCTGAATTCAAAGGATGGTTCTACGATATCTTATTACGAAATTGAAAAAAATTTTGGCGCACTGGGCAGTTTAACCGTGGTTCTGGAGTCGCCGGACAGTTCTTTAAATTACAAAGCGGCACGTTCCCTGTACAAGCTCTTGGAACAAGATTCTTCCATTCATTTTGCTGAGTTTGAGACGGACATTGATTTTTACAAGCGGCATAGCTTGCTCTACATCGAAGAAGAAGATCTTGACACCATAGCGGCAAGGGTTCGTAATCTACAGGAAAAGGCCATTCTCGCCCACAACCCCCTGTACGTAAATATCGGCGATTCTACACAAGAAAAAATCGACTCCACCGAAGGAGACAAGAATCACGCTGCTTTAGATTTTTCGGATCTAGAAAACAAGTATCTTTCCATCCTTTCCAGAACCCACGCCAGTAGAGACGGAACCATTCGTGTAGTGGACATATACCCCAAAAACAACCTTTCGGACTTGCAGGCAAACCGCCGTCTCCTTTCCAAGGTCAAAAGTTTCTTTAACGACCATCCCGACTTCAATTCCATAAAGGTACACTATACGGGAAAAGTCTACGATACCATCCAGACCGGCCGAACACTGCTTCCTGAAGCCAAGTTTGCCGGCAAGGTTACAGCCCTCTTCATCTTATTGCTGCTGATTATCCACTTCTACAAGCAGCCGAAGCTCATCGTGGTGTCTGCAATCCCTGTGGGCCTACCCATCCTTTACACTTTGGCTCTTGCCGGAATCCTTTATGGGCGGATTAACGTAGTCACCTTGCTTTTGGCCCTTGTGTTGCCGGGGCAGGCCTGCCAGATTATCACCCACTTGCTGAACCGCTACTTTATAGAGAGTTCCCATAATCTGAGCCCTAAGCTTTGCATTGAAAGTGCTGTCCTTGGCATTGGGCCCTCTACAGCGGTTTCCGCATGCATTGGGGCTTCCTTATTCATCTGCTTAATTCTTGTGCCCGTACCAGGAATCCAGGAGTTTGGTGTTCTTGGTGCCATAGGGAGCATCCTAAATTGGGGGATTTCCTTGCTGTTGTGCACATCCCTGCTGCAAGTTTTCCAAAAGAAAAAGACCTTTTCCATCAATAGCTTTAGGTTTCAGAGGAATTTCAAATTCACCTTAATTTCTTACCGGACCAACGGGATTTTTATTGCTGTCATTTCTGTGCTGAGCCTTGCAGGCCTGATATATGGCGGGGTGAACCTGAAGTTCCTTTATGACTTTAGCCAAACGGAACTGCCCAGGGAAAAGAGGACCGCCGATTCGCTTATCGTTCAGACAGGTTTTCCGCAATACGATCCGATAATTGTGATGCTTCCAGAAGAAAAAGACAAAGAACTGTACGGAAGGTTCACCCAGTTAAAATCGGAAGGTCGAATTCCGACACTAGACAAAATTTATACCCTGGGTCGTTTTGCACCTAAAAATCAAAATTCTAAGAAAGAAAAACTGAAAAAAATCCAGGACTTCCTTACCAACGATGTTTTACAGGAACTGGATTCTACGGAGCGTATCGCTGTTTCCCGCATCACAGAAATTCTTTACCGGTACGACACGGAAGACGATGATTTACCCGATAACATCCGCCAGAAATTTAGCGATGCAGAGGGAAATCCCGGTTCATTCGCCTTCATTTTTTCAAAAATCAATCCTGACAACGGCTCGGAGTGCAGACACTTGGCCAGGGACCTTTCTTTACTGAATCCGCCTAATGACCGTCCCTACAAAATGGCCGGTGTCCCAATAGTCCGTGCGAAATTCCTGGACCTGGTGCTGTCCAACGTGGACAAGACCATCTTCCTGGGTTCTGTGCTGGTGTGGTTCTTTTTGCTGTTCTTCTACAACCGCTTTAGCAGGGCGATTTTCACCCTGCTGCCCTCCGTCTTTGCCATGAGCTGGCTCCTGGCCATAATCAACGTTCTTGGAATCAAGCTTTCCGTGTACAGCACCATAGCATTCCCCCTGCTGATCGGTGCCAGCGTAGATGGATCTCTGCAGTTGTGGACCGCTTTTTATGAAAAGCGTAAAGGCACAGCCCTCATACTGCTTCAAAGGAAGTTCTTTTCCATCGCCATTAGCCAGATTGCCTCCATGATTGGCACCTATGGATTGCTTATATCTTCACATCCGGGACTCCGGAGCATTGGACAGATTTCCTTTATTGGCATTATTTGTATATCCATTGCACAGTATACCCTTTTCTCCCTGATTGCGGGATCCTTGGACAATTACCGCATTAGGCAAAGGCAAAAGAAAGAAAATGACAAAACCCCTCTCCAATAGAACCCAGAACATAGCCGCCTCCTTGACGGTTGCTGTAGACACTCTAGCCAAGAAACTGATTGCTGAAGGCAAGGACATTGTAAGCCTGGGGGCTGGAGAACCCGACTTCCCTACACCTGCTCCCATTTGCGAGGCGGCAAAACGTGCCATTGACCAAGGCAAAACCCGCTATACCGCTCCCGTGGGAATTCTGGAATTGCGGAAAAAGATTTGTAAAAAGTTTCTGGAAGAAAACGGCCTGAACTTTATGCCGGACCAGATTACCGTTACCAGCGGGGCCAAGCATGCCGTGTTCAATTCTTTGGCGGCATTGGTCAATCCCGGTGATGAAGTTATCATACCTGCACCTTATTGGGTCACCTACCCCGAATTGGTGAAATGGCTGGGTGGTGTACCCGTGTTTGTGCAAGGTGCAAGGGAAAACCGCTTTAAGATAACTGCAGAACAGCTGCAAAAGGCTTGTTCTTCCAAGACCAAGGCCATTCTCATGAACAACCCCTGCAATCCCACGGGAACCGTCTATAGCCGTAGCGAGCTGGAAGCCTTGGCAAGCGTCATTGTCCAAAACGACATCTACTGCATTTCTGACGAAGTCTACGAGTATTTTGTTTACGAAGGGGAATTCACCAGCATCGGCTCTATCGATGGCATGCAGGAGCGGACCATCATCATCAACGGTTTTTCCAAGTCCTTCTGCATGACGGGTTGGCGTGTGGGCTATGACGCCTCCCCCTTGCCCATTGCAAAAATCATCGGCAAGATCCAGGGACAGGCAACCCACCACCCCAGCAATATCGCGCAGTACGCCGCCATAGGGGCACTGGACATGGGCAAGGGGGAATCCCTGAAAATGCGGGAAACCTTCCGCAAACGCAGGGACTTTATGGTAAAGGGCATTGGCGAAAGCCTAAAGCAAAAAATAGCCGCCCCCGAAGGCGCCTTCTACCTGTTCGCCCCCGTGTCGACGGTCTTTGGAAAACGCAAACCCGACGGAACCGTGGTCAAGGATTCTCTGGAGCTGTGCCAGTACATTCTGGAAAGTCAAGGGCTTGCCATAGTGCCGGGAGCCGCCTTTGGCGACGATTCCTGCGTCCGTTTTTCCTATGCGGCCAGCGATGAAAATCTGAAGCAGGCCTGCATCAGGTTCAATAAAGCCATTGCGGATTTGAAATAAGGGTAGCGACACATGTTCCATATTGTGACACCAGTAAAGGGGAAGCCCTTTACCATCGGGAGAAAAGAGGATTGCGACATCCGTTTTTCCGATGTTTTCGTGTCCAGGGAACATGCGGTCCTTGAAAACCTCCAAGGAGAATGGCTGCTCAAGAACCTGTCCACCAACAGCGTCACGCAGTTGAACGGCGACGACGTCAAGGAGTCTCCCCTAAAAGACGGTGACGTCATTGTGGTGGGGCTTCACCAAATCCGGGTAACCTTGAGGGGCGAAGACCTTTCCCTGCTCTTGCTGGATTCCTTTGATTCCGCAGAAACCTTTGCCCTAAGTGAAGAGGCTAAAGAAATTGAGCTGAATGGAGAAGGATCAAAAAAAATCTCCTTAAAGGTCCAGGCCAAAAATGCTTATTGTACTCTCTTTTTCAAAGAAAAAATTTCCAACTGCAATGGAAAAAAGATTTCGAGGATAAGTCTAACAGAGGGTGAAACAGCAAGGCTTGAAAATTTCGAGTTCTCTTACAAATCCGGGGAACTCCTTTCACGAAATATCCTTTCGGGATTCGATGTAGATGTTCGCAACCTGGACGTTTATGCCGGCAAGAAAAAGCTTTTGAACAACATCAATTTCAACCTCCCTGCCGGTGAAATACTTGCTATAATCGGAAGGTCGGGCCAGGGCAAATCTTCTCTGCTCAAGCTTTTGAAAGGCGAATACGGCAAGGCAGAAACAAGCAGCGTGCTTTTCGCCGGTGTAGATTACCGCAAAAAAGAAATACGCCGCAGGGTCGCCTTTTTGCCTCAGGACCCCGCCCTCCGCAAGGACCTGACCGTCTGGGAGACCCTTTTCCACGGAGCGAAGACTTCCATGAATCCATGGGAACTAAAAGTCTCCTTCCAGGAAAAATCCGACAGAATATGTGAACTTTTTGGGCTTTCCCACCGAAAGGACAGTTTTGTGCAAACCCTCAGTGGCGGCGAAATGCGCAGGGTTGGCCTGGCACAGGAACTGATGGGAAGCCCGGGCCTGATTGTTCTTGACGAACCTCTTTCGGGACTAGACCCTTACAATTCCAATATCCTGTGTTCCCACTTGAAACAACTATCCTTCTTGGGACATACCATTATCCTTACCACCCATAGTTACGAGGCGCTGAAAATCGCCAACAAGGTGCTGGTGCTGCACCAGGGCGAACAGTGTTTCTATGGCACCCGTGAAGAAGCCTACCATTTTTTCAAGACCAAGGATGCTGAAACCATTTTGTCGGGATTAAACGACGAATCTGCTGTCCGCTGGAATAATTCCCAAAATACCCCGTTCAAAAACAAATTGGCGAGTGAATCCAAAACTTACTTTTTTCCGAGCAAACTTCCTTGCCTTTTCTTATACAATCTGCAGTTGATTTTTAAGCAGTGGTTCCGGGATCATGGAAAAATGACGGCTCTACTTGTTCAGCCCATTGTGATCGGGTTCCTATTCTCACAGATTTTTTCCAGGAATTCTTCCATCTGGGCCATAAGTTTTGCTGTTATCCTATGTGCCAACTGGTTTGCCCTTTCCCTTTCCATCAGGGAAATCGTGCAAGAAAAGGAAGTCCTGAACGCCGACTTGCGTAAGGGAGTAGGAATTTTTCCTTACCTTTTGGTAAAGACGCTTGTACCCTCCCTGGTGGCGTTCCTGCAGACCCTTGTGGTGTTTGCCTTTGTTGCCGTAAAAACAGTCATTCATCCCTCCCCTGCATTGTTGTCGCTTATTGTCCTTACCACGGTCTTGCCGGCCGTTTCCATGGGACTGCTGGTTAGTTCATTCTCTCGGAATCCAGGTCAAGCAAATGCATTCTTGCCTTTGGTGATTATCCCTCAGGTGGCATTGGCGGGTGCCTTGGTCCCCTTGGACCAGATGACAGCCATAGGCAAAGCTATTTCCTATGCAGTGTGGTCCCGCTACAATCAAGGTTCCCTGCTGGACCTTTTGTTGGAACGGCCCTTGGGAGCCATGGACATTATTTTGGCTATGACGCTCGCACTTATATTTTTTATAATAGCATCGTTAAATCTATTCCATCTTAGAAAAGCAAAATGAGCCCCGCAAATCAAGCAACTAATTTTCCCCGTCCTTTCAATGAAAACTATAACCTTATCGACACGCTTGGTCGTGGCGGAATGGGCTTTGTCTACAAAGCCATAGACAGGAGGCTCAACCGTGAAGTGGCATTGAAGGTGCTAGACTCTTCATCGGACGAGGAGGCAATCCAGAGGTTTTACCTGGAAGCCCAGGCCATGAAGGAAATGGACCACCAGAATGTGGTTCACGTGTACGATTTCGGAAAGCAGAACAATCAGCTTTTTATCGCCATGACCTACGTGGATGGCGTGGCCCTTTCTGACATTTTGCAAAAACAGAGCCAGCTTTCTTTCTCGTCAATCGAGATTATCATCAAACAAATTGCACGTGGACTTCTTTACGCCCACAGCAAGGGAATTGTCCACAGGGACGTGAAGCCCTCCAACATCATGGTCACCCACGACAATAGGGTGTACATCATGGACTTTGGCATTTCTTACATCCAAGAAATGGAAAAGGAAAGGCTCACCAAGACGGGCATGACAATGGGCACTCCCGAATACATGTCCCCGGAACAGTGCCACGGCGACGAAGTTACCTTGCAGTCTGATATTTACAGCATGGGCGTCATTTTGTACGAAATGACCTGTGGAAGGCTTCCCTTTAACGGCAACAGGCCCGTGGAGATTGCCATCAAACATGTGCAGGAGCCGCCTCCCGACCCAAGGCAGTTCCGCCCCGACATGCCTGCCGGACTTTCGGAACTGATCCTCAAGTGCCTCAAGAAAAAGCTGAATGAACGTTTCCACGACATGCAGGAATTTTTGGATGCCTGCGATGCGGTTTTCCCCCAGAAGGACACCAGGAGTACAGCAAAGGTGACGGGGCGGAAGCTTTCCCTGTTCAGCCATGGCAGAGAATCCATTGCCGAAGTAGCCACCAAGATTCCTTCCAAGGCAAAGAAAATCCACCGCAAGTTGACGGCGCTTGCCCTTTCCATATTCCCCCTCATCATCATCTTGATGGTGCTGCTGATGCTTACCCACAAGCCTGAAAGCACCCTGAGAGAACTGGAATGGGACGAAGCTGTCGGGAATTTTGAAACCAAGACCCTGGAAAACGACGGTTCCGTAGGTTACGGACTCTCCAACTTAAGCGATGGGGACTTGAAAACCGCATGGCTGAACAACATGCCTCTAAAACCCCAGAATCCGGTATTGAGCCTTTACTTCAAGAACAATACCCTAATAACCCACCTGGGTATTGCTGTGGGTTATCAAAAATCCGTAGACGACCTGTTTGGCGACCGTTTCCGCATTTTCAAGAAGCCCAAGACCATCACTATAGAATCTGCTGATGGTTTTAAGCAAAAGGTTTCTTTGGCAAACATCAAGGGAATGCAGTACCCCAACATCCAGGCGGTTGAAACTACTGAATTGAAAATCTATCTGGATGAAATTTACGACGGCGAGAACGAAGACTTCGCTATTTCCGAAATCAGGCTTTTGGGAATGGAGATTAACTAGTAGTGTGCGATGTGTAATGTGGGATGTGTGATGAAAAGTGGGCAATTTAATACGACAAAATCTGTAAACAGGAAAAAAGGTAATCTCATAGAAACAGAAGCGTCCGCTTACCTATGCCGTGAAGGCTACGAGATTCTTGCCCGGAACTACGCTTATCGGGGTGGCGAACTAGATATTGTCGCCCGTGACGGGCAAACAGTCGTTTTCGTTGAGGTCAAGTCTGTGTGGACAACCGGACAAGGGAACCCCGCCGCCCGCGTAAAAGCCCTCAAGCAACATAAAATCTGGAATACGGCTTGTCACTTTCTGCATACGCAAAAGGACAAGGCACCGCAGGGTTTCGATACCCCCTGCCGTTTTGACGTGCTTTCTGTACGAGCCTACCAGAAGCCTATGCAGTTCGAGCATTTCAAGAATGCCTTCGAAGGGTCACAAGTTATTCCCCAGTGCTAAAATTTCAGTAGGCAACAAATGCGTTTCGAAGTTCATCCGCAAAACCCTCAATCTAGAATCGTGAAACTGGCCGCCGCAGCCCTGGAAGACGACGCCTTGGTCCTCTACCCCACTGAATCCGGCTATGCCGTGGGCTGTAATGCGGAATCCCCTAAGGCCATCCACAAGCTGTACGCCTTGAAAAAGCCCATGAAGAAATTCTTCATGGCCCTGATTGTCCCTGACATTCGCTCGGCCACGGAGTACGCGCGGATTGACAACTTCGCCTTCAACATCATGAAGCCAAGGGTGCCGGGGCCTTACACCTTTATTTTGCCTGCCGACCCGCACATTGCAAGGCGGCTAGATGTAAAGCGTCCGGAAATTGGCATCCGTATGCCCACGCACCCCTTTTTCACGGAACTTTTCCAGCATTTCGACAAGCCCATCTTGAGTACAGCAGCAAAGCTTTCCGAAGAGGAAATCTATGAGCCGGATGAAATCTGGAAAACTTTCGAACACTCCGTGGAAATGATGGTGGACTGTGGCCCTATCGAAATCAATCCCACAAACATCGTAAGCCTGATCGGTGATCAGGTGGATGTTATTCGCGGCGAATTAGTCTAAAAATTAGTTTCCGTTAATGCAACGGACGGAATAGGCGTTGCCCTTGTTGTTCACCAATTGGCGAACCATCTGATCGGACATGCGGCCCATCGCCCAAAGCCAAATAGTTTCGTTTCGACCGTTCTGGGCGGACCAGAAGCCGGCGTACTCGCCCATGTCCTCGTAACGTACGGTCTTGGCACCTATCATTTTGCGATAGCCCGAAGAGAACACGGTAAAACCGTATTCATCGGTGCCGCCACCGCCATGCCAACCTGTGGTGGCCTTCAGCTTGCTGGCGAACTCACCGCACTTGTCAACGCCGTCGTAGCAATGGGTTAGCCCCGTTAGCATGTCTTGCCATTCCCTATCGCGGGGCAGGTGCCACCCTTCGGGGCAGGCCTTGCGGGCACCCTCCAGGTCGTATAGCCTACCGCCACGGACACAGTAGTTGTCCTTGTCCTCGTAGCACCAAGAATGCCCAGGAACATTGTAATTGACGTTTTGGGCGAACCATTCCCGGCCTTCGATCTTGATGGTCCTGTACACCTGTCCATCGCGGGGATCCTTGAACTGGCTTGAATTGTCCCTGACCAAAGCCCTGTGTTCTTGTTCTTCCTTACGGAAGTTTACCAGCTGTTCTCGCTTGTACTTTTCGCCCTTGTCGTAGTTTTTGACCCAAAAATCCTGTGCTTTACTATTGAAGAACTTGATTTTCAAATCTGCTACAGCATAGAGGACTTCACCGCAAGCAAGGTCTATGCCAGCAATATGAACCACCAAGTTTTCTTTGCCGAAATTATGGGCGTCGCCGAAATAAGATATCCAAGCTTCTTTAGTGGTGTTGCATACGGAAAAGAAATTACCCTTCTCGATGATTTCGGCAGGAACGGTCAAGTTTCCCGTAACGGCGAATGAAAAAACTTGATCTTCCACCCTGAAAGAAACAGGCTGGACGTTCTTGTAATGGGTGTACTTGCCCATGCGGATTGCACCTGCTATTTTTGCCGATGCGTAATTTGCTTCCTCTTTGGTTTTGAAGATGGATTCCCAACTTTTGACTTGGGAGGCAAAGGAATATACCGCAGAGAACGCAAGCGAAAGACAAATCAAAAAACGAATCACGTGGACCCCTAGTTAAGTTCAAGGCCAATCATAGTTTTTTTTATTCAATTTGGCATCATTTCTTTGCAGGAATCCCTTGAAATAGCTAAATTGTAACCATGGAAAAAAATAGGTATATTCTTCAGATCCTCTGTCCCGACCAGAAAGGGCTTATTGCCGGAACCACCCAGGTTCTTGCCAAGGCCGGAGCAAATATTATTGACTTACAACAACATACGGCCAAAGATATCGAAACATTTTTCTTGCGGGCCGTTTTCGAAATGGACCCCTGTGACATCCAGGAGGTCTACAAACACTTGGAGACCCTGGAATCGCACCTGCACCTGGACTGGAAACTTTTTGATACCTCCAAGACAGAACGGGTTGCCATTTTCGTGTCTAAAACCGACCATTGCCTCTACGACCTGCTCCTGAAGCACCGCGATGGAGACTTGCCCTGCGAATTTAGTTGCATTGTGGGCAACCACCCCGATCTTGGTCCTGTAGGCGGAACCTTCGGTGTGCCCTTCTACTACGTACCCAGCAACCCGGACAAGACCATCCCTGAAAACCGTTTCCGCGAAATTATTGCCGAAACCAAGACAGACACCATCGTTCTCGCCCGTTACATGCAGATTTTGAGCCAGCAGTTTACCGAGGAGTTCAAGTACCGGATTATCAACATCCATCACGGATTCCTGCCCGCCTTCAAGGGGGCGAAGCCCTACCATCAGGCATGGCACAAGGGCGTAAAGATTATCGGTGCAACAGCCCATTTTGCTACCGAGGACCTGGACCAGGGGCCCATTATTTGCCAGGATATCCAGCGGGTTCCCGAAACGGCTAGTATTGACGAACTGGTGGAACTGGGTAAGGATATTGAAAAGAGAACCCTTTCCGCAGCCCTCAAGCTTTGGCTGGAACACCGCGTGTTTGTGTACGCTGGCAGAACATTTATACTGTAGGAGTCATTATGTCCGAAGAAATCAAGAACGAAGAAGAGAAGATTGAAGCAACATCTGTGCCCGCCGCAGAGGCACCCGCCGAATCGGCTACCGAACCTGCTGCTGAAGCAACCGCTGAACCGGCACAGCACACCGTCTCGGAAACCCAACCTCAAATTATCGTTCAAAAAGAACGGGGATTTTCCCACTATGTGGGTTTCGCCTTGCTTTGCGTGCTGTGCATTTGTTTCTTCTTTATTCCGGGCATCGCCCTCACCTTCGGTGTTAGCCGTTTGGTCGCCTTGAATGGTGCCGCAGCCTGGATTTTCAGTGCAATCTTGAGTTTTATTATCTGGCTCATTTTCAAGCTTAAGGTCAAAGGATTCAAGAAATCCTTCTATTTCTACATAGGCCTTTGCGTGGTAGTATTCGCACTGCTTATCGCTATCGAAGTGCTGACCGAAAAGCTGAATGTGTTCGCTAGCATATTCGCCCTTTTGACAGGAGCTGCGGCATAACTATGAACATCAAAGATACTTTTGTCCATTTTCTCGTAGAATCGGGTACACTGAAGTTCGGCAACTTCGTAACCAAGAGTGGCCGCGAGACCCCCTACTTCATCAATACCGGAGAGTTCCGCACTGGAGCCTCCCTCTCCAAGCTTGCCGAATTTTACGCCGGAACATTCATGGCCCACTTTGATGGCAAGGTCCAGAACCTTTACGGTCCCGCTTACAAAGGGATACCCCTTTGTGCCGCCACC
>CACXIR010000077.1 GCA_902767785.1 Fibrobacter succinogenes
CCATCATGTCAATTTTACTCTTCGTGCCATTTACCGTAGTGCGGAACTCATCCTTGATGGCAAAGGAAGCCTGGGTTCCGATTTCAAACATCAAAGTAGAACGGGGAGCCTTGAAGCCAAAAATCACGGGGACGTCCACCTTGCGCTGCTTGAATTTTCCCTTGAGAGAGGAATACTGGCGAGAAGAACCGCTCGCCTTAGCTTCGCTCTGCTCGTACAAAGCAGCAAGCTTTATGGCAATAGAATACTGATTCACGGGAATGACACCGAACAAACCGGCACGCCAAGTAAGTCCGTTGTAGTCGTCAACGTAGTAATCATCGTTGTAAGTGGAGTACATGTGATAGGAACCAAGAAATCCCTGTAAACCAAAAGTCAATTTCAGGGGAACAAGTCCACGAAGTTCGTCAAAATCAATGGTATCGGGAGATGCCGACTGCGTCACATAAACCGTGTGAACGCGGCCACCGCTAAGTTCCACCGGTTCCGGAGAATAAACCGTCTGGTAAACCACCTTCTTCGTAGGGGCCGGAGCTGTTGCAGGAGCGGCAGCCTCTTGAGTCTGGGCAGGCACTTCGCCGCCACGAACCGCCATGGGAGCCGGAGCCTCTTCTAGTGCAGCACCAGCGGCAGGTTCTACAGGGGCTTCTGCAGCGGGCGTTTCTGCGGCAACGGGTTCAGCAGCGTCAGCGGGTGCGGCCGGCTCAGCGGCTGCTGCTTCAGTTGCAGAAGCTGCCGGTGTTTCTGCAGGAGCAACAGCTTCGGCTGCGGGAGCTTGGGCGGCATCAGCGGAAGCGACAGCAGGGGCGGCCGCGTTAGCTGCGGGGGCATCGGCGGTAGCGGCAGCGGGTGCCGCAGCGGCGGGTTGGGCTTGCGGAGCTGCGAAAACGGCAGCAGCAAGGGCCAAAACTGAAATAATTCCAGACACTCTGAGATTCATAGAATCCTCCAATTATACACGATTATTATAGCAATTTTCTACATTTTTGGCATGAAACTGAATATTACAACAGCAGAAACCACCAAGGCTAGCGAGAATAAGGCTTACGCCCTTTTCTTTGTCAAGGAATCCGTCCAATTTTCAAAAATCCTTTCTGCCAAGGGAGAATCCCAGGTGGAAACCGTCCTAAAAGGAATGAAGGACGGACCTTTTGAAGATCTTGAATTTCTGGAAATCGATGGCTGCAACACGCTATTCGTAGATGCCGCCAAGGAACGGGGAATATCCGCTCTGGACCACCTGCGGATGGCAGCCTACCGCCTGGCCAAGCGGGCCATAAAAAAACAAATCGCCTGCGTTAGTTTATTTCTAGCCGATGCCGCCGACGAACAGTTCAAGGCCATAGTCCACGGGCTTTACTATGCAGGCTACAAGTTTGATGCCTACAAAAGCAAGCAAAAGAAAAACTTTGAGGTGACCTACGAAATTGTTGCTGGCAGCCGCACTGCAGCTTTCAAGAAAATTGCCGAAGAAGTAGCCGTAGAACAAAAGGCAGTGACCCTTGCAAAGAACCTCATCAACACCTGTGCTGCAGACCTCTACCCCGCCGAATTCGTAGAGAATGCAAAGACCATTGCCAAGTACACGCCAGGGCTTTCCATCAAGGTCCGCAACATGAAGCAGCTTGAAAAAGAGGGCTTTATGGGACACGTGACCGTAGGCAAGGGTAGCTCTCATGAGCCTTACATGATAACCCTGAGTTACGACGGCACAAAATCTGCTGCCGGCAAAAAAACAACAAGCCGTACCTCCCGCGACCACCTGGTAATTGTGGGCAAGGGCCTTACCTTCGATACCGGCGGGCTATGCCTGAAACCGCCCAAATCCATGCCCGAAATGATTAGCGACATGAGCGGGGCCGCCACAGCCCTGGCCGCCATACAGGCAATTGCCACCCTCAAGCTCCCCATCAAGGCGAGTGCCGTCTGCTGCCTTGCCGAAAACGCCATTGGGAACAAATCCGTGCTGCCGGGCGACATCTTTACCGCCAAAAACGGCAAGACCGTCATGGTGGACAATACCGATGCCGAAGGCCGCCTGGTTCTAAGCGACGGCCTTGCCGAAGCAGGACACGTGGGGGCCACCCATATTGTGGACCTTGCCACCCTTACGGGAGCCATGGTCCGTGCCTTGGGTTATGCCGTTACGGGATTCTTTAGCAACGACGACGACCTTGGACTGAAGATTATCAACTGCGGCGAGGCGTGCTGTGAAAAATTCTGGAGCATGCCTCTGGAAGAAGAATACGCAGATGCCCTAAAGGACAAATTCGCCGACCTGAAGAATACCGGAAGCGATGCCGGAGCCATTTCTGCGGCACTGTTCCTGCAGGAATTCGTACCCGAAAACACCGCCTGGGCGCACCTGGACATTGCAGGCACCGCCTTTGTGAGCAAAAGCTGGAAGTACACTGAATACGGGGCCACCGGATTTGGCGTGCAGACCCTTATAGAACTCGCCCGCGAAATGGCAAACGAAACATAATGAACCGCGAAGAACTGAAAGAGAAATACGGCAAGCAACGCGTTCCCCACCAGTGGCGTAAAACGGACATGTTTACCGCCCTGGTGGTCACCTTTCTTGGCTCCGGCATGAGTCCGAAGGCTCCCGGCACCATGGGGAGCCTCGCCGCAGCGGTTGTCGCCTACCCCATGGCCATGCTTGCAGCATCTCTTTTAGGAAGCAATGCTGAATTCTTTGTCAACCGGATTTGCATCAACCTGTTTTTCCTTGCCGCCGCAGTAGTAGTCTTTTTGGCACCCATCCCCCTGGTGAACAAGGCCATGAAAGATTGCAGCACCGAGGACCCAGGCTGGATTGTAATAGACGAAGTATGCGGAATCTTCATGAGCCTCGCCTTTGTCCCTACATCCGCCATCCTCGCCCATCCCTGGGTTTTGCTCGTGGCATTTGCACTATTCCGCTTTTTTGACATTTTAAAGCCCTTGGGAATCCACCGCTTTGAGAAATTCCCTGAAGCATGGGGTGTTATGGCAGACGACCTGCTGGGCGGAATCTATGCGGGATTGTTGATGATTCCGATTTATTATTTAGTTTAGTGCCTAGCGATAGTTTCTCTAAAACAAAACCGCTTTAGAACCAAGCAAGACGAGAAACGCGAGCCGAAGCTGTATAAACAATACAGCGAGAGCTCGCGTGACGAAGTATTGCGATGTGTTATAAAGCGATTTTAAACCTTGAGTTCACCGGCGTCGATGTTAGCCCAGTCCTTCACAGCTTCGATAGCAGGACGAACTTCTTCCGTAACAAACTTCACGACCTGTCCCGGAGCGCGACCCACGAACTTGCGGAGGTCGAGGATTTCCTTGAGCTTGGCTTCGGTGATGCCGAGCTTCTGGAACTTTTCGTTCTTCAAGACGCGTTCGAGCAAGTCGTTGTCCTTGCCCTGTTCCTTCACGACCTTGCCTGCTTCCATGGACATCACGCGAATTTCTTCGTGGAGTTCCTGACGGTCGCCGCCATTCTTCACGCCTTCCATGATGATGTTTTCGGTTGCCATGAACGGGAGTTCGGCCATGATGCGCTTTTCGATAACCTTCGGGTAAACCACGAGGCCGTTGGTCACGTTTTCAGCGATGATGAGCATGGCGTCCATAGCGAGGAATGCTTCCGGAATGGCGAGGCGCTTGTTGGCGCTGTCGTCAAGCGTACGTTCGAACCACTGGGTTGCCTGGGTAAAGGCAGTGCTGTTCACCTGAGCCATCACGAAACGAGCGAGAGAGCAAATGCGTTCGCTGCGCATCGGGTTACGCTTGTAAGCCATGGCGCTGGAGCCAATCTGGGTCTTTTCGAAGGGTTCTTCCACTTCCTTCACACCCTGCATGAGGCGCATGTCGGTAGCGAACTTGTGTAGAGACTGAGCGATGGAGCTGAGCACCTGGTTCACGCGGTTGTCCCACTTACGAGTGTAAGTCTGACCGGTGATGGTGAGCACGCGCTTGAAGCCAGCCTTGGCGGTCACGCGGCGGTCGAGTTCCATAATCTTTTCTTCGTCGCCGTTGAACAGGTCCATGAAGCTGGCCTGCGTACCGGTGGTGCCCTTCACGCCGCGGAACGGAAGCACTTCGATGAGGAAGTTGAGTTCTTCGAGGTCGATGAGCATGTCCTGGAGCCAGAGGCAAGCGCGCTTGCCAACCGTCGTAAGCTGGGCAGCCTGGAAGTGCGTGGCACCGAGCTGAGCCATGTCCTTGTATTCCATGGCAAACTTGGAAAGCTTGTCCATCACGCGGCAAAGGCGCTTGCGAACGAGGACCATGGCCTGCTGCATCTGGATAAGGTCGGTATTGTCGCCCACGAATGCAGACGTTGCACCCAGGTGAATGATGCCCTTGGCCTTGGGGCACTGGACACCGTAGGCGTAAACGTGGCTCATCACGTCGTGACGGCGGCGCTTTTCTTCTTCTTCGGCGACTTCGAAGTTGATGTCCTTTTCGTGGGCCTTCAGTTCGTCCACCTGCTCCTGCGTAATGGGGAGGCCGAGTTCCATTTCGGATTCGGCGAGGTAAATCCACAGCTTGCGCCAAGTCTGGAACTTGTACTGCGGGCTGAAGATGAAACTCATTTCCTTGCTAGCGTAACGCTTGATAAGCGGGCTTTCGAATTGATCACGCATGATTTATCCTTTGTTTGATTTAGAAATTAGCAATTACAGCAAATCCGGGTCGATGGTGGGTTCGTAGCCGGGCTGCACAAAATCTTCAGGAGCGACTCCTCGCTTGCGGGCGGCCTTTTCTTGCCTAATGCGCTTTCGCTCGGCAGCCTTCTGCTTGCGTTGTGCCGCAGTAGCCTTCTTTTCGGCGTGGCGTTGGGCGCGTGTCTTCCTTTCTTTCAGTTCCGGGAAAACGCATTCATCGAACTTGTCCAGCATTTCTTCGTCAACTTCATCTTCAAAACCTTCGTCAAAGCGGATATCCGCATCAAAATCATGGAATCCTTCATCCTCATCAAAGGTTGGAGCATCGGCAGGGCATTCTTTCTTAAGGAGCTTTAGCACCTGCTCAAAAGGCTTTTCCAGCGGCACCTTGAACTTCATCTTCTTGCCCGTCGTGGGGTGGATCAGTTCAATCTTTACCGCCTGCAAAAGCTGGGCCGGCGCAATTTCCAAAACCTTTGCCGCATACTCCTTCATCAGGGGCGACACACGGTTCAGGCAACCATCACGACCGTCATAAAGCGGATCGCCCACCACGGGGTGGCCCATGTAACGGCTATGCACGCGAATCTGATGGGTACGTCCCGATTCCAATTGCAGTTCCAGCAAGGTGGCGAAAGCAAAAAAT
Organism: Fibrobacter succinogenes; assembly: GCA_902767785.1. Classification (GTDB taxonomy): domain Bacteria; phylum Fibrobacterota; class Fibrobacteria; order Fibrobacterales; family Fibrobacteraceae; genus Fibrobacter; species Fibrobacter succinogenes_D. Next base: position 5,302 of record CACXIR010000077.1, read on the forward strand.
TTCTTCGCCACATAATGGGTACGGCTGGGCTTGCCATCCTTCACCACCGCCATCTTCAGGCGGTTCTTGGGGTTCCGACCGATGGGGGCGTCAATAGTCCCTTCCAAGTCACGGACATGGCCCCACACGAGGGCGTTATAGGTACGGTGGAGAGTCCGTGTTTCAAGCTGGTGGGCCAAGTGCCTGTGGGCGGCATCATTCTTTGCCACCACCATAAGGCCTGGCGTATCCTTGTCCAGCCTATGAACAATGCCCGGACGGAGCGGCCCGTTTACAGCCGAAAGGTTTTCTTTGAAATGGTACAAAAGTCCTGCAGCCAGGGTGCCGTTCTGCACGCCGTTTCCGGGATGCACCACCAGGTTGCGGGGCTTGTTCAAAACCACAATGTCGTCATCTTCGTAAACGATATCCAGCGGAATGTTTTCCGGCTCCAGAGTACTAGCTTCCTTCTCGGGAACCTTCTCCACTACAACCACCATGCCCGCCTCTACGCGGAAGTTTTTAGACGCAGGAACCCCTCCCACCTTGACTTCGCCGGCGGCAATCAGCTTCTGGATGTCGGTTCGGGACACATTGTCCATGACACCCACAAGAAACTTGTCGACACGCTCTCCGGAATGCTGTTCTTGGACGATGTAGTTCATATTATTTAATGCAGGTCAGGGTGACGTTCGGCGGCAGCCTTTTCTTCTTTAATTTCTTTATGCAGTTTTCTCAAAATCACAGGCGACAGCACAACCACGGCCACGCCCACGGTCACAAAAGAATCCGCCACGTTAAAAGTCGGGAACCGCGTCATGATAAAGTCGGGCAAGTCGCAGTCGATAAAGTCCACCACCATAGAAAGCCGCATACGGTCAATGAAGTTCCCGACGGCCCCGCCAAGAATCATCACCACGCCCAGTCGGCTCATCCAGTCCCGCTTATCGATAGACCTGTAGAACCAGAGCAATACGGCCGTCGCTACAATAGAGATCAACAAAAAGAAAAGCCAGGGCGGCAAGAACGGCATCAAGTCCTGAGGGCGGCTACTGAAGGCTGCACCCTTGTTGAACACCAGTTGGAACCGGATCCATTCGCCAATTACATTAATCACGTCATGGTTCGGCGCACCAGTCTCGTTGGTAAAGCGAGCCAATGCCCACAATTTGGTAAGCTGGTCGGAGACAATGCTAAAAACAATGACACCCAGGTGAAACGGCCACTTATTATAGTACTTCACTAAGACACCCCAGCTTCTTTCTTCAACTTTTTATAGGTCTTCTCAATCCACCGGTCCGAATAGAAATGCACAGACGTAGACTTGATAATCCGCTTTACGGTATCTCTGGAAATTTTCACTTTCTTGTCGGAAGCGAAAAGGCTGGAACCGTCGCCAATGAGTTTCATGTTCTCTGCAGCCATAAAGAGGGGCCACAGGCAGAACAGGCGGGTACGCATCTTGACCCCCGGCACCAGCTTGGTATAGGCTATGGCGTCGTCCAGGTGTTTCCACGCCTTCTGTACCAATTCTCTCATAACTGCGGCACGGCGAGCATTGAAGGAAGTGGCCTTGGCATCAACCGCAGAAGCACCACTCGCAGACAACAACGCCGGAGAGGCAAACATGTCGAAAGAATGGTCAAAGCCATGCTTACGGCAGATTTCTTCGGGTACAAAGCAGACTCGGCGTGCAGAATCCTCTACGCAGTCCTTCACAATATTCGCTACCTGCAAGGCAAGTCCAAAACTCACATCCAACTTTTGCATTTCGGACCTGCATTTGGCATCGATAAGGCGGGTATCTGCGGCAAACAGGTTCGTCAACAGCTTCCCCACGATTCCCGCCACGTAGTAGCAGTACTCATCCAAATCTGCGACCGTTTCAAGCGTGAACCATCCGGAACTAAGGGCCCGCTCTTGCCTCAATGCAAACTTGGCCATTCCCTGACACATCTCAACCGTAACATCCCGCACCGGTGCGGCATACTTTTCGGGCAATCCCTTGAGGAGGGGAACAACAACATGGGCATGGAGGCATAAATCCATGTAAGGGTGGTCCGACTTCCGCCAGCTTTCAGGAAGGGATTCCTCAAAAGCCACAATCGCTTCTTCTCGCAATTCGGGAGTCTTGAAAATATTGGTGAAAAGTCCCAACACCACCTTTTTCCGGGTGGCGTTCATGTCGGGATCGTCCTCTACAGTATCCGCAATGCGCAGGTACAAATAAGCAAGCAAGATACTCTTGTGGAGCCGGCCCTTGAGCACGTTGATATTCAGGGCAAAAGTCCTGGAAACCTTCAGGAGGATTTCCTCGGCGTAGCGCCAGGCCTTTTTGCCTTCCAGCACATCCTCGCCCATTCCCATGGTATCCAGGATGTTCCTAGACATATTGGACCTCCGCCAAAACATCAGGAGGGATTTTCTTCGTCTTCGCCATGGCGTTCACATACTTCCACAAGCAACCGTGGGCTTCGGCGTTCCTCAATTTTTTCGTAAAGCTCCAGATGGCCCTGTTGTTGATGTCCGCCTCGCTCTGCATTTTACCCTTCAGGTCAGACTCGTAGTGGGCCCTGCGGTATTCCAAAAAATACGCCGACTGGAACAATCCCGCAGCCTTTTTCTTTGCTACGCGGCACAACACCGCGCCTACAACGATAAAAAGGGGCGAAACGGCAAAGCCATAAAACCATGGCAAACTAGTCCAGCGGAACAAGGCCCAAATAGCAGGGAGCGCAGAAATGGCGGACATGAGCAACGTGAAAACAAGGTCCAGGAATTTCCAATAGGGCCTGTACTTTAGCACCACGGCCCACTTTTTCCCTTTTTTCATCTGTTTTTTTAAATATATGGGGTAAGAAACGCGGTAAAACCAAAAAAACAGGCCAACCCAAAACAATACAGGAACCCAGAACCAGTAGTCCAAACTTTCAAGAATCTGCATACAAGCCCAAATTTACAAAACATCGGCAGGAATGTCTTTGCTCAACGGAACTGGCAAACAAGCGGAAAAACAGGCCTAAAACCATGAAAAAGAGTTAATTCTATGACAATCAACAGGTTACAAACTCTTTTCCACCAATTTTTTTATATCTTTCCATTGGAAACGATAAACTTATCAACAGTCGAGACGGTTTTATCTAAATTTTTCTCCTACCTGTTGATAGATTTTGCAAACCGGTCCACCGGTCAAGGATTGATTTATGGCGATTGAATGGGAAAGAAGCTTGAACTACCTCCGCGGGATGCTTTCGGATTCCGTCTATAAGACCTATTTTGCCCAGACCAAGCTGATTAGCCAGACTGTAGGCCACGCCACCATCTCTATACCTTCTGGACTGGACACCTCGGTGTATTCTGCCTACAAGGAACTGATCCGCCTCGCCTGGAAAGAGACCAACCACGACGACGTGGCCATGGAATTCGAATTCCAGCCCCAAGAGGCCGTGCCCGCGGCGGCAAAGGCAGAGGAAGGCTCTTTCAAGGAATTTATCAAGCCCAGCGTCCCCCTGTCCAGCAGCTACCGCTTTGAAAACTTCGTACCCGGTGACAAGGCACAGCTCGCCTTCAATGCTGCACTGGCAGTGGCACGTAACCCCAACGGCACACAGTACAACCCATTGTTCATTTACGGACCGTCGGGACTTGGCAAGACCCACTTGCTGCAAGCCATAGGCAATTACATTCTCGAAGAGAACCCGACCAAGCGAGTCTGCTACCTGACCAGCGAAGACTTTTCTCAGCAGTACATGAAGTGCCTACGGGAACAACGCATTACCGAAATGTCGGACTTCTACAGGAATGACGTGGACATACTGCTGATTGACGATATCCAGAACTGGAGCGGCAAATACGAACTGCAGAACGAGTTTTTCTTGATTTTTAACGCCTTGCACCAGGCCGGAAAGCAGATTGTGCTGACTTCCGATGCCCCCGCTGCCGAAGTCAAGAACCTCTCCGACCGTCTAGTAAGCCGTTTCGCCTGGGGCCTGACGGTAGACATCCAGCCCCCTGACGTAGAAACCCGCGAAGCCATCTTGCACAAGAAGGCAGAAGAACGCCACCTGGAAATCAGCGACGACGTCCTGCATTACCTGGCCGAAAACATCGCCAGCAACGTACGCTGCCTGGAAAGTGCCATCATCAAGTTGACTCTGCAATCCAGTTTGCTGAACCACGATATCGACATGAGCATCGCCCAGAAGGTGGTGACCGAAATCGCCCCCACGCTACGCCGTCGCGTGAGCCTGGATTCCGTGCTGCATACAGTTTCCGCCCACTACGAGGTTCCAGAGGCAAAGCTTATCGAATCCGGCCGCGGCACCAAGGAAGTTTCCAAGGCACGCCAGGTAGCCATGTACCTGATGCGAGAACTCTCCCCCATCAGTCTGCAGAGCATCGGTTCCCGCTTTGGCGGCAAGGACCACTCCACCGTGGTTCACGCCATCAATTCCGTGAAAAAAGAAATGGCAGCGGACCCCAGTTTCGCTCGCCTTATCGAGAACCTGAAAAACTCGATTCATGACTAATTTTCTATTTTTCTTCGCGCCATCGACGACCCGGAAAAACCTTCCGACAGCCGCCAGACGAATAAAACGTAAGGCAACACGATGGACATCAAAATTCTGCAACAGCCCGACGACGTGACCTGTGGCCCCACAAGCCTGCAGGCGGTCTACAACCACCTGGGCTACAAAATTTCCCTAAAACAACTTATTTCTGAAATCGAATTCCTCGAAGAAGGGGGTACGCTGGGCGTATTCCTAGGCATCGATGCATTGAAGCGCGGTTTCAAAGCCACCATTCATTCATACAACCTCACCCTGCTGGACCCCACGTGGAGTACGCTTTCCATGCCGGAACTCCGTGCAAAACTGGAGTTGCTGCACAAAGCCAAGCACGCTCCAAAACTACGCAAGGCTATCGAGGCGTACATTCGATTTATCGATTTAGGCGGCAAAGTCGCTTTCGAGGACCTACGTGCCGCCATGTTCGAGAAGTATTTCAAGAAGGGCGTTCCCGTTCTCTGCGGGCTTTCGGCCACCTACCTGTACCGCAGCATGCGGGAATTCACCGACAAGGACGACCACTCCATATTTGACGACATCCACGGCGAACCCATGGGGCATTTCGTGGTGGTCTACGGCATGGATGACAAAAAACAGTTCATGGTGGCGGACCCTGACGGTTCCAACCCGCTCCACAAGGCACCCTATTACAAGGTCGACAAATTCAGGCTTATCCATAGCATTTTGCTCGGCGTCATGACCTATGACGGCAATGTGCTAGTTATTGAGAAGAAATGAAAAAACTCATCGTTGTTAACAACCCCAAACACTGGAAACTCCACATTCCAGGAATCGAAATCACGTCGGCACAAGATTACCTGATTTCTAGCAAATACACCAACGAGCGCAACCTGCGCGTGTTCAACCTCTGCCGCGACTATAGTTACCAAAGCAAAGGCTACTACGTGTCGCTCCTGGCCGAGGCACGCGGACACAAAGTGATTCCCGGCGTCAAGAATATGCGGGACTTCAAGGCACCCGCGGTCATCAAGCACATTTCCGACGAAATTGACAATCTGATTCAAAAGAGTTTCCACAAACTAACCGGCAC
>CACXIR010000078.1 GCA_902767785.1 Fibrobacter succinogenes
TTACGAGGAGAGCATCCGTGGTCGTGACGTGTTCCTCGTACAGAGCACATTCCCTAGCTCAGACAATCTCATGGAGCTTCTGCTTATGATTGATGCAGCAAAGCGTGCTTCTGCCCGTCAGATCATCGCTGTCATGCCTTTGATTTCGAAGAAAGTGCCGGGATCGCTGATCGCCATCATCGTGATGACGGTGGCGGGAATCGTGCTGCGCAATAATTTCGGTATCCATGTCGATACCATTGGTGATCGTTTCACCATCTCTCCAACGGTTCCCGAAGCGGTGATTCCAACCCTCACTTGGGAGAGTGTGAAGGGGCTTGTTTCCCCTGCCATCACCATCGCCATTCTCGGTGCCATCGAATCGCTCCTTTCTGCCGTGGTGGCCGACGGTATGACCTCTACCAAGCACCGCTCCAATACGGAACTCTTTGGCCAGGGCATTGCCAACATCCTTTCTCCCATCTTTGGAGGCATTCCTGCAACGGGAGCCATTGCCCGTACGGCCACCAACATCCGTAATGGCGCGGTAAGTCCCATTTCCGGGCTGGTCCATGCGGTAGTACTTCTGCTGATTATGCTGGTGCTGGGCAAATATGCCGAGATGATTCCCATGGCGGCGCTTGCCGCGGTGCTTTTCCAGGTGGCCTTCAACATGTGCGGCTACCGTAGCTTTATTAAGATGTTCAAGGCCCCCAAGAGTGACATTATAGTGATGCTGGTGGCCTTCTTCTTGACGGTGATTATCGACCTGACGGTGGCTATCGAGGTGGGCGTGCTCTTGGCTGCGGTGCTGTTCATTAAGCGCATGAGCGACGTGTCCGAGATGGAAACGGTTACCGAAGCCCTCAAGGAAGACGACGAAGAGGCCGCCCACAACGAACTTTCCCGCCAGGTGCCCAAGGGTGTTGCGGTTTATGAGTTGGCAGGTTCCCTGTTCTTTGGGGCCGTGGACAAGTTCAAGGACACCATGGCCCGCATTTCGGACCGCCCGAAAATCCTCATTTTGCGCATGCGGAGCGTCTCCAGCATCGATGCAGCCGGTATCCAGATGATCGAGGACCTGCTGAACCGCTGCAAGAGCGAGGGAACGCAGTTGCTGCTTAGTGGCGTGCATGCCCAGCCGGTGGTGGCCTTGACCCGTGCTGGAGTGCTGAAACAGTTGGGCGAAGAGAACGCCCTGGGCAACATCGACGCCGCCCTGAACCGTGCTCGCGAAATTCTGGGCCTCCCTGTGGTGGATACCTCGTCGGAGCCGGTGCAGGCCCCCACCGTTTCTTGGGAAAAGAGCCTGGACAAGCCTTGGATGCCCGAGGAGTCCAATGCGGCGGTCGCGGAAGAGACCCCAGAGGTCATTTCCGAACGCATGATGGACGAACCCATCGTAAAAATCGAAGAAAAGTGAGCTTGCCGAGCGGCAAGTGTGACGAAAATCGCAATGTGATTTTCGTTACTTGGATTATAGCCCCCTCGAATCTATTATTTAAGACGTAACGGAAACAAAGGGAGCAAAATCATGAAAACATCCTTTCGCAAACACCTTTCGTCCAACATCTTCCTCTCGAACTTCATGGCGGTTTTTGCTGGCATTGTTTTGATGCTGACCGCTTTCTAGTTCTATTCCTGAGGTTACTTGAAACGTTTGCAAAAGGAGCAGCTTTTGCAAAGGGAATGCCTCAATTCGTGCTTTTCGAAGCCCTCCCGCAAATTTTTTGCGAGGGGGCTTTTTAGTGCTTGTTCCAGGCTTTTCTCCTGAATTTTTCCTAAGGTGATGATTCCCTGATGATCCAGGCAGCAGGCCACTATGCGGCCGTCGTGAAGAATCCCCACATGGGTTTCCAGGGCGTGGCAGGTTCCTTTGGCAGGATTGTTTTCATTGGCTATTTCCGTACCGTTTACTTTGCTGTTCTGGGTGGGCCACTCAAAGCGGGAATCCTGGTGCAGGTAGAGCTTGCCCTTGACAGGGAAGCTCTTGTGTCTGCTGCAGAAATGCTCCAGGGAGGGTAGGGACGATTGCTCGTCGGGGCTGCCGGTGCCGAAAACCTTCTGGACCTGTTCCAGAAAAAAGCGGTTCCACGCCTTTTGACGGCCTGCATCGGGAAAGTCTCCTGCGTTCCAGAGCCTAAGGTTGATGTACAGGTCTGGTCTTGCGGCAAGGGCCATTTGGCAAAAGTCCAAAACGCCTTGCAGGTATTTTTCCGCCAGGCTGCTTTCCAGTTCGCCAAAGGCGTGGGTGGAAAAGTTGACTTGGCGGAGTGCTGGACTATGCAGCAGGTGACTGCCGACCCTTGCGATGGTGGTGCCGTTGGTGGTCAGGTTCAGTTTCAACGGCGTGGTCTCCAGCGCTTTTAGGTAGTGGACGAATCCCGGATGCAGGGTGGGTTCCCCGAGAATGTGGAAATAGACGTTTTGTGCCTGTTTTGCTGCTTCGCCTATGCACCGTTCAAAGAGTTCCGAATCCATAAAGTTCCGGGTGCGGCAGCTGTTTTCCGGTGCACCATTCTGGACACCGTCGTGTTCCTTGCCGCATGGGCAAAAACTGCAGTTCAGGTTGCAGGCATCGGTAATTTCGATGTAGATGGAGTTCAGCAAGACCGGGTCCTACTGGTGGTTACTGCAGGTCTCGCTGTAGCACTTCGCAGCGTTCCTTCGCCCAGTCCTCGAAGGTGTCGTCGGCAATGTGCTGCTTGGCCTGTCGCATCAGGTGCAGGTAGAAATGCAGGTTGTGGATGCTGGCTAACGTAAAGCCCAGCGATTCCCCGGCGTGGTGCAGGTGCCGCAGGTACGCCCGGCTGAAGTTTCTGCAGCAGTAGCAGTCGCAGTTGGGGTCCACCGGCTTGTCGAATTCTTCGGCGTGGCGTGCCGCCTTGTAGCGCAAAACGCCTTCGCTGGTAAAGAGCATGCCGTTGCGGGCGTTGCGGGTGGGCATCACGCAGTCGCACATGTCCACGCCCCGCCCAATCAGCTCCAGCAGGTTCCAGGGAGTCCCCACGCCCATCACGTAGCGGGCGTGGTCCTGGGGAATGATGTCGGTGCAGAAGTCCGCAATCTCGTACATGGTTTCCGTGGGTTCGCCTACGGAAAGGCCACCCATGGCAAATCCGTCTGGTTCCAGTTCCGCGATGCGTTCGATGGCCTGCTGGCGTAAGTTCTTGTGCATGCCCCCCTGAATGATGCCGAAGAACTGCTGGTCGTAACCATGGATGGGCGGGTGTTCCTTAAGCCACTGCATTGCCTCTGCAGTCCACTTGAGGGTGAACTTTAGGCTGTGTTCCGCTTCTTTTGCCGTGCTGGGGAAGGGGGTGCATTCGTCCAGTGCCATAATGATGTCGGCGCCGATTTCCCGCTGGGCGTTCATGACGCTTGCCGGGCTAAAGAAGTGCTTGGAACCGTCCAGGATGCTCCGGAACTCGACGCCTTCCGGCGTAATCTTTCGCAGGTCCTTGAGGCTCCACACCTGGAATCCTCCGCTGTCCGTAAGAACAGGGCCGTCCCAGCCCATGAACTTGTGGATGCCTCCCGCTTTTGCGATGCGTGGCGTGGTAGGGCGCAGGTACAGGTGGTAGGTGTTGGCCAGAATGATTTCCGCCTTGATGTCTTTCAGTTGTGCAGGCGTCACCGCCTTTACAGTGGCTTCGGTACCCACGGGCATAAATATGGGCGTGGTCACGTCGCCGTGGTCGGTGTGGACCACGCCAAGGCGGGCCTTGGATTTTGCGGAAGTCTTTAAAAGTTCAAAACGGTTCATTGGCTGGCTCTGCCCCAAAAATAGCAATTGTTCCTGCCTTAAAAAGGGAAAAATATGTTAGATTTATTGGGAAAACTTCACTGGGGGGCTTTGTTGTCAAATGAAAATGTATCCTACAAACGGAATACTTTTTCGTGCCTTGCTGGTGGTTTCCCTCTTGTTGTCTTTTGCGTGGGCAGAGCCTCAGTTGGTCGTCTCGAATGTTTCGTCAGATGAAATCAGGGCGCAGTTAAGAGATTTGAAAAAACTTGAGTCTACCACGCTGGACGAGGCTTCTAAACAGCGGTTGACGGAATTGTGGTTCGAAGCGTCCGAAATCGCGGAATTGAATGACCGTTGTGGGGAAATTTCCTTGTCAGAAGAATTGGATTATGAATGTTCCAGTTTTTTTAAGGTGAAACTCCCGGAATTCGAAAGGCGCTATTCACAATTGACCGGCGAGGTGCGGATAAACGCCCTTAAGCTTTCTATTTCCATGAATGACAAGCGTAAAGCCATAGAAGCCTGCTTTGAGTCGCTGCCTTTTGGTGACTTCAATCTTTCAAAAATTTACGACGTGAATGGAAAGTTCGTCCCTGAACCATTGGACGGAGACAGGACGGAAATATCTTATAAGATAGAGTTGGGGGAAAATAGCGAACGAAAGAAGGCTTTCGAAAGTCTTGTGAAAAGCTGGTACGAAACCTGCAGACCCCAAATATTGCGTTCAGATGGAAGCGGAAGCTTGGCCCCACTTTTTGAAAATAAGCGGTTTCCGAAAGAAATTACGGAAGAAGTCCTGTTGAGTACAGATTGGTGCTAAAGAAAGATGTCTCGGCTACATATACCTTGAACGGGAAGCGCATTTTTACAAAAAGTTTCCTGTGGGGGGAAAGTGTCCTCACTTACGATTTTAGGGATGGAGAAATCCGCTACAACAGGGAAATGGAAACAGAATATAGCGGGCGTATGGTCTTGTCCGATGCAGAATCAAGCAGGGGTATTTATGGAACCCTGAAATGGAGTTCTTCTGGAGGACAGGGGGGGCAAGTTTTTGAAGACGAATCTTCTGATGGAATAGAAGGGGCGGCTACGAACAGTTGGGTTTATTTTGATGTAAGGACCACGATTCTTGTTGGACTACGAGGTACTCAGCAGAGATTGAGAGATGATTTCCCCAATGTTTGGACTGGTGCGTGCGATTCCGTTCCAGATGATTCGCTAGCGCATTTCGCCTGGATCTTGGGCGGTGCCGTCAGATTTCAGGGAGATGTGGGATTCGTAGGTTTAGGAGGCGGCTTTGCTGTAGACTGGTTGAATACGCAGTACGCTACGCGGGTCACGTCTTACGGTAGTGTTTATGAAACAAAAAGTGTAAATCTATGGACGTACTTTCTTCCGATGATGCTTGCTGAAGCTGGCTTTTTCTTTGGGGCGGTAAATAAGGGGGAATTAGGCATCCGGGAGGTTTTACTTTTGGATTCGGTAAGACCAATTTCCCTCCTTAGCGGGTTTGTCGGATTCTACATAGTGAGCCTTGAGTTGGGCTGGTCCTATAAACCCGATTACTTTAGCCAGTTCTATGGGGGCGTTTCCCTGCGGATCCCCTTTTCAATATTTTCAAGCAACTAGCTTCAAAAAGAAAACCCGGCGGTTAAGCCGGGTCTCTTCTGCGGTCGGACAGACTTGAACTGTCATGGGATTGCTCCCACTAGCACCTCAAGCTAGCGTGTCTACCAATTCCACCACGACCGCGTGGTCCTTAGCGGAACGGGTCAAATTTAGATTAAAGTGACCCGCTTGGAATGGGGGCTTTTTTTGTGAAAAAACGGGGTTAAATCGCCTCCACCAGCTTGTCAAAGGCCTTTCCCCGCTCCTTGTAGTTCTTGAACAGCCCGAAGCTTGCACAGGCGGGGCTCATGATGACGATGCCGCCCTTGCCGATGGAGAGGCTATCCCGGAAGGCCTCTTCCAGGGTGGGGAAGATGGCGGCTTTGATGCCGTTCCCGTTTTCGCCCGCCGTATCAAGCCCGGCCTGCGCAAGGGATTCTAGCATGCGCTGTGCGGTGGCTCCAATGAGGGCGATGCGTTTCAGGTTCGGGCGCTCCGTCACGAGGATCTTGGAAAGCTCGGTAAAGTCGGCGTTCTTTTCGGAGCCGCCGAGGATCAGCACAAAGGGGCGGTCCATGCTGGCCGTGGCGGCGATGGTCGCGTCGGGTCGGGTGGCGTAGCTGTCGTTGAAGAATTCAATACCATTTTTTTCGCCCTTGAACTCCATGCGGAAGGGAAGGGTCTCGTAGCTCTTGAGAGCCTCGAAGGCGTCGGCCACCCGGACACCCAGGGCCTTGCAGGCGAGCGTCGCCGCCGCCATGTTCTCTAGCTGGTAGATTCCCCGGACCTTGCAGTCCGAAAGGAACAGCTTTTCGCCGTCGATGGCAAGGGTGGCTCCATCGATGACAGCATCGCCATTGCCGTTGCTCGGGCCATTTGCGAGGGCGACCGCGTACTTGGTTCCGGCTGGGCTTTCGGAGGCAATTTTTGCCGAGGGGGCAGCGTCCTTCAGGTACACGCAGGTCCCGGCACGCTTTTGCCAGCGGACCAGGTTGGCCTTGGCGTCCCGGTATTCCTCTACGCTCTTGTGCCAGTCCAGGTGTTCGGTAGAGACCCTAAGCACTACGCCCACGTCGGGAGAAACAGAAAGGGTCATAAGCTGGAAACTGGAGAGTTCCAAGATGCTTACCCGTTCTGCAGTTTCTGTTTCCAACAGGTCCAGTGCAGGCACGCCGAAGTTTCCGCCGATCTCGTTTTCTACGCCGCACTTGGTCAGGATGTGGCTAATCATGCTTACCGTAGACCCTTTGCCTAGGGTCCCGGTGACGCCCACAGTCTTTTTGGAGTTAGTTTGTTCTAAAAACAGCTGTATCTGGCTGGTCATGAGCCCGCCGTTCATCTGGAACTTGAACAGTTCTTGGCTCATGGGGTACACTCCTGCGGAACGCACCACGGTCACGCAGTCCTTGAGTCCGTCCAGGTATCCTTCGCCGCTGAAAGTCTTGACGTTCACGCCTGCGGGGACTTCTGGCAGGTTTATCGGGTTCTTGTCCATGACCACTATTTCTTTAATGCCACTGCGGATCAGGTAGCTAAAGGTGCTCTGGCCTTCGACTCCAAAACCGAGAACGCCAACAGGTGCGACTAGATTGTTTTGCATGATAAAACCTCGGAAAAAAATATAGAACTCAAAAAAATCCGCCCTGTTATGCAGGACGGACTTCCATAAGCAGTCGGGAGCAAGTCCCGTTCAAACACTTACTCTGCGGCAGGTGCTTCGGCAGGGGCAGCAGGTGCTTCTGCTGCGGGTGCAGCGGGAGCTTCTGCAGCAGGGGCCGCAAAGTCACCGGGCAGGGCCGGAATGGTGGGTGCCTGCTGGGCGGCACCTTCGCGGGTAGCCTTCTGCATGGCGGATTCTTCCACGGTCTGGTCCTGCTTTGCGGTAATGAGGCCCAAAGCGAACACCACGATAAAGAACAGCACTGCGACACCGCGGGTCAACTTCTGGATGAAGGTGGCCGCACCTGCGGTAGAGAATGCAGACTGGGAAGTCATGCCACCCAGGCCAGCAAGTCCGCCCATCTTGTCGTTCTGCACCAGAACCAGGAGCATGAGGAACAGGCAGAGGAACACGTGAAGGACGATTCCAATCCAAAAGAGTGTTGTCATAGTCGTTATACCTTGATTTAAGTGTTTGTAGCTTGCCGGTCCGTATTAGCGGGCTTCGGCAGCGTCGATGATACCCTTGAAGGTGTCTGCCTTGAGAGCGGCACCGCCGATGAGACCTCCGTCGATGTCCTTTTGGGCCAGGAGGCCGGCAGCGTTACCCGGCTTCATGGAACCACCGTACTGGATGCGCATGCCTTCGGCAACGGCTTCGCCGTAGATTTCCTTCACAACGGAGCGGACGAAAGCCTGGGTGTCTTGAGCCTGTTCGTCGGTAGCGACCACGCCGGTACCGATTGCCCAAACGGGTTCGTAGGCCAGCACGCACTTGGCAGCGTCTTCGGCAGAAACGTCCTTGAAGGCGCCCTTGACCTGGGTGCTGAGAACGGCTTCGAGCTTGCCGCCGTTGCGTTCGTCGAGGGTTTCACCGATGCAGATGATCGGCTTGAGGCCGGCTTCGAGGGTCTTCTTGACCTTGAGGTTCACCGTTTCGTCGGTTTCGTGGAAGTACTGGCGCTGTTCGGAGTGGCCGATGATGATGTATTCGGCACCGATTTCCTTGACCATGTCAACAGAAACCTTACCGGTGTATGCGCCCTGGTCCTTCCAGTGGATGTCCTGGATGGCGAGCTTCACGTTGGAACCCTTGATGACGTCGGCGACCTTGGCGGCGGCGAGGTAGGTGGGGCCGATGACCACTTCGGTCTTCTTCACGTCCTTGACGGCTTCGACGATGGCCTTGGCGAGTTCCACGGATTCGCTCACGGTCTTGTTCATTTTCCAGTTACCAGCGATGATATACTGACGCATAGAATACTCCTTAGAGGGTTTAAATTTAACGGGCGTAAATGTAGAAAAATATGAGCAAAAAAAAAGGCCTAACCCCGGGGGCAGGCCTGAAATGCCGATTATGGCACAAATTAGTAGTTGCTGGACTTGCTGGAAGTGGGGGCGGGGGAGCCACCGTAGCGGTCGCCCTCGATTTTCACGAGAATCCATTCGCTCTCGTAGCCCTTGAGACGGGCTTCGTCGGGGTGCTTCCAGAAGAGGCGCGTAATGAGGTTGCCTTCGCGGGTGTAGTATTCCCACACGCTGGAGGAGTCGTCGGTCTTTTCGTGGTCAGGAGGGCCCCACAGCAGGTTCACCATGTCGTTGGTCATGCCCTCTTCGATGTAGCCCTGCTTGAACACGTCCTTGAGGCGCTTGTCGATGCCCATGCTCTCCTTGATGGCGAAGTATTCGCGTTCGTATTCCTTGCGGCCTTCGCCGCGTTCGATAAGAATCGGAGAGGAGTAGCGGCTCGCGCAGCTCCAGAACAACATGGCAGAAAGCCCGAGGAGGCACAAATAAGAAAATTTCATAGATTCTCCTATAAAGATTTATTTGCCGATAAAAATAAGAATTTGTGATTGAAAAGGAACAAAAATTTTTAATTTTTTACGCAAATGACAGCGATTCGCATGACATTTACGCGATTTCTGGTCGTGTTCTCGTTGGTGGTTGCGTCGGCTTTTGCCAGCGACTTTAACCAGAGTGCCCAGAACGGCTTCCGCTATGGCCCTAACCTGTCTTGGCGACTTATGGGAAACACCCCCTTTGTGTGGGGGCAATGGCTGCCCCAGGCCGAAGGCTCCCTGCGCTACACCTGGCTTGAACCGCTAGACAGCCTTAACTACGGCGATATTTTGGGAGTTGCACCCACATACCTGAAGATGGAGGCTTCGTTGGAAGTGTCTCCCTTCTATGGTGGCTACACGGCAGGTCTTGGGCTCCGTCCTATCAAGACGAACCCCCAACTGGAGGTCACCTTCATGTATGAAAGCTACCTCTACTTCAATTCCAACCTGGAAATGGTGACTTCCGATGTGTCAGGTTCGGGGCGTATTGCCGAGACCTGGAATGCGGACTACATTTCGGACAACGTGCGAAAAAATGACTCCGTGGCCTGGGACTACTCCCAGCTGTTCGATTTTGGAGCTTCGTTGGAATATTTTTTCAAGGCGGGATCCCTGCTTGGAGTTGGGGTTCATTATGTGCTTTCTGACATTACTACGGATTTCGACGGCAAAAGCTACGACTATAAGCGCAATATGCCCATTTTCAGTAGGGATTTCTTGATGGAACTGCAGTTCTATGGTCGTCTTGCCTTCAACGCGTATATCGCGGGCGTCTTTGAATCAAATTATCTACGCACGGGCTACTTGCGCAAGGGTGGCTCCGTAGAGAAGGAGTCTCTGGGGTATGGGATGCTTAAGGCTGGACCGCAGGTGTCGTGGAATAATGGCATGAGCAGCGTCACGCTAGAATTTGGCGGTTGGAAACGCTACAAGTCCAAGTCTTATGACGGTTCAGTTTCTCAGGAATTCCTGGTTCAGCTTGAGTATGAGGGGTATTTTTCGTTTCCCTTCTCCCGGAACTTTTCGGAATAGCCAACTGCCGTTGTCGTGAGAACGCTTTTTTACGGGATCCTCATTCAAGGCCTGCGGCAAATAGGCGGAACGGATCCACATTTCCCCCTGGTAGTTTTCGCTTGAGAGCTTGACTAGGGTGGGTAGTCTTGCTCCTGAAAAGTCTTTCCATTGTCCTATGCGCAAAGAGCGGGTTTCCTTGAAGGCTCCCCGCATGCCAATGCTGTCTGGTTCCTCTGTACGGTTCATGGTCAAGGACCACCAGGTGTTGGAAAACGCGGTGGAAAGAACCGTGGCGGGCTGTTCCGTGGTGTCCTTGCACAGGAAGGGACCCACGGCCAATAGTTCTAGGTCGTCCAGTTTTAGCGGGGTGTCTCCGATGTTTTCCCTAAGGTGGTGCAGTCCCAGTTGCCGCTTGACTTTGGGATTGTCGAATTCCAGGTAGCGGTATTCGCCTGCTGTCACAAAGCGAAATGGCTTTGCTTCGGGGAAGCTGACCAAGAAGGTGTCCAGGGCCTCTTGGTGGTGGCGCCATTGGATGTCCATGCTGGTGCGGACCTTCTGTTCGTTGACAAAACGTCCCTCGATATTGACCACCAGGTCCTTTTCCAGCAAGTAGCGAGGGCAAAGTTCCTGTGCAAAGGCTCCGCCGGCAACGAGTGTTACAATGAGAATAATCTTTGTAAAAAATAGACGCATTATCTTAAATCAAAAACTAATAATTCCACACTCCACATTCCACACTTCTCACAGCTTTTTATTCCTTCTTCGGGACCACCACGTCGTATTCCGCCTTGTTGTGGGCTTCGTCTTCTAGCTGGATGTGCAGCTTGTCGCCCTTCTTGAGTCGCCCCCCATCCAGCACGATTTCTCGGGGTTCGGAATCGTATTCGGTGGCTATCCAGTTGTCGTTCACGGTGGTCGCGATGGAATTGCCGTTCTCGAAGCCGTCGTAGCGGAACAGGGTGGGAATGCGGAGTACGTCTTGCTCCTTGCCCATGATGAATGACTTGCCCCAGTAGGGGGTTCCTAGGGTGGGGGCGTTCTTGTTCAGGATGTTGGCCAGGTCCCTGAGTTCGTTCACCTGGGTACAGCGCTTGTCGGTACCCTCTTGCTTGCTGAAGATGAACCATCGGCGACTAGTCTCGCCCAGCCAGTAGACGGGAGCGGAATCCTTGTGAGGGTCCAGGCAGACTTCCCACTTTCCGGTAAAGTGCAGCCCTTTGGGGTGGAACTCGTAAAAGTCCAGGCTGTCGGTGTGGGTCTTGGTGACGGCCAGCACCTGGGTTTCGTTGCCGAAGGCGCTACGGAGTTTGGTAATCTTTTGTGAAATGGCGACACTGTCCAGGGACGTGTTCCACTGCACGGTCTTTTCGTCTTGGTGCACGGCGTGCATGGCGATGGTCCCGGTCTTGTGCCCGATGAACCTGGCCTTGGGGAACTTCTGGACGATTTTCCCGAGAGTGACTCCCCGGTGGGGGAAAGCTTTGCACAGGTCTTCGTCGAGGGTGTTCTTGGAACTGTCTTGCACCGAGAATTTTTGGCCCTTGTCGCAGAGGGCAAGGTCCAACATGCTCCGGCTCATAAAGCTGTACAGGGGAGATTCCTGCACCTGCTTTTGCAATATGGGGGAGTTAGCCGCACAGGAATCCTGGAAGGTGAATTCCCGTGAAGTTTTTCGGCCCACCATGTCTTCTACTTCTACTCGGTACTTGGAGCCTGCCTTCAGGGCGGCATCTACAAAGTGCCAGTCCCCGGCGGTGTCCGCCTCCTCGGCCCACAGCAGCTCCGTACGGATTTTCAGCATGTTGCCGTAGCTCAGAGTGTCCTGGACCTTGTTGTAGACTTTTTTCTTGCCGTCCCACAGGGAGAGCCTGCGGATGGACATAGGATTTTCCTTAGGGTGGCGGCTGTAGTCGGCAATCTTTACCGCCAGGTAGGCCTTTTCCTTTTTCCAGCCCGGGTATTCTACGCAGCCCTTGTCCAACGCTTCGGGGCTTGTGACGGAAAGGTCGTCTTTTTGCCAGACGGCTATTCCGAAAATCTGGGGATCTAGGGTGTCGCCGCAGTAGACGCCTATGCCACAGGGCGAAATCACATTATTCTTGCCTTGGCGGATTTCAAGATGCAGGTGGGGGTTGCCGATGCCCGTGCTTCCGGAGAAGGTCAGCGTGTCGCCCTTCTTGTAGGGGACGTCCGGCTTCAAGATGACGTCGTTGCTTTTTTTGCTGTACTGCTCCGCGAAAACGAGGCTGTCCAGCTTGCCGAAACTGCTCTGGTGGGCAAAGACCCAGGTCTTTCCGCTTTCGCCTTTATAAAACATGACTTTGCCATAGAAGAAGGGGGAAACCCGCACTTCTTCTACTTTACCGTCTTCGGGAGCGTAGATGACCCAGCCTTCTTCCATGAGGGTGGAGTAGTCCACGCCGGCGTGGTAGCGGGTTCCGCGGTTCTCGCCAAAAGAGGAGGTGAGGTAGGCGTCTTTCTGGAAGGGGGAATAGACAGGTCCTGCGGCAGTTGCGAGGCTTGCAGAAGTGGTGATCGCAAGGCAGAGGGCGGGGAAAATGTTCTTGGATAAGCGCATGTAAAAAAGTTAGAAAAAGCGGGGCAAAATCTTTTTTGCCCGTCGCCTGTTTTCTACGACATAATGGCGAAGAGGATGCAGTTGAGATAAGCTCCTTGTCTTGGCTCAACGCAGGACGTTCGTACAAGCTTGAACCATACTGCCGCTGCAACTCGCGAACAGGCCAAGTTGGGGCGGCGACAGGTTTAAACCTATGTTTTTACAGAACAGGGCTTTGTCGTGCTTTTATCCATCCTGAAAAGCAAGGTTGCCTTTAAATAACTATTTTTTACGCGTAAAGTGGCTTTGCGACTTGCTTTGCCAAAAGAATTTAAAGGGCGTGTATGAATTACATAATCCGTTTACTGCTTGCTGCTAGTCTAATCCTCCCGATGTCCGTTTGGGCTCAGGGGGCTGCCCTAAAACAATATTTGAATCTCTACTATAAAAATTCGCAACTTTTTGTAGGTCTGTACAAAAAAAATTGTGTTGCCGGAAGTTCTTCTGAAGATGAAGGTACTTGTGTCAAGTCTCTTGAAATAAAATCCATGCTCTCTGTTCGCGGAGCTTTCAATAATGCGATTAGTGGCCAATGGGTATTGAGTCCAGATGCGACCAAGAAGCAATCGGCTACGCTGAATCTTGCTACTGACATTGACTTTGGATATACTTTTGAGAATGGAAATTGCTCGGAAAATTTTGCCTTTTTGCCTTTCACTGGTCTTACCTTTAATGGACTAAATCACACCATTTCGAACCTTTGCCGTGTTGACGATGGACAGACCAAGCAGTATTTAGGTTTATTTGGGGAAATAATTGGAACGGTAAATTCTGAAAAAGTTGTAAAAAATCTGATAATTTCGAATGTCCATTTTGCCGTTACAAGTGGGGAACCTGCATTAACGAGTGGCGGTGATTATCAGCCGGCAGGCACTCTTGCTGCTCGAATTTCTAATGGTATTGTGACCAATGTAATATTGAAGAATGTTGTTATTCAAGCTCCGCTTGCGGGTGGTTTGGCTGGGTATATTGAAAACTCTACGATTAAAGGTGTTTCGACCGTTGACAACTCGTTTATTAAAGTAACGAATGGAATATCAATTACAGAAGACTATATCGGAAAAGCGATTTATAAGTATGACGAAAATGTCGCTGTTTTTGATCCGTATAAGGTTCTTTTGGGTGGTTTAGCTGGTGCGGCATACTTTACAAATTTTGAGGATATTGATCTTGCTGTCCAAGTGGAAAATAAAGCTGCTGTAGATATGTCTGCTTTGGGCGGCCTTGTTGGGCATTACGTTTATGCTCCGAAAAGTAACCAGTTCATGCAGGTTACCAATCGAGATTCTAAAATTACCAAAGTGAATATTCACGGCTCTTCCAGTGATGTGGGTGTTAATGCTTTTATTTCCGGTGGTACTGCTATGGGTGGTATATTGGGGGCTTCAAGAAGGCTTGATAACAATAATTCACCGATTACAGAGTTTTCTATTAGTCAATCGACAGTGACGAATTTGGATATAAAGCAAAGCAGGTTTAAAATCAGTGATGTCGTTGCAACGCAAAAGCTTTATTTGGGCGGTGTTGTCGGAAATGCCGATCTTTGCAATGGTGGTATTCTAAAAATTAGTGAATCAAATGTCGTGAATGCAAACATTGAAGAATCGATATTGGAAAATGGAAATTTCCAATATTATATGGGTGGAATTGCCGGTTTTGCATCATGTGATAGTGTAAATAATTCTGGCAATCGAAGTGACCTGTATTTGACGCTTCAAAATTCTACAGCTTCGGGTAGTATTACATTGGATGGTGGCTACACTAAAACTGGAAAGAAAACGTCGATAGTTCGTACTTCTGCTGTTATGGGTGGCCTTGTTGGTGACGCCATTCTTTCTCTCGAAGAAAACGGAATTTCAGAAAACAAGTCCAATGTTTCGATTGCTTACAAAGCCAAAAGATCTGCAAGTGATGATTTGGATTCCGTGCTTGTCGGTGGTGTATTTGGAGCTGTCAGCCTTTTTAATTCGGAAATTGATTACGTTCGATTGGCAAACCTATCTTATGAGGGTATGCTAGATATAAATGATGATGGTATTAATGTCCGTGTTGGCGGTATTGTTGGAAAATTTCCGATGATTCAGTCTGGAAATTCCAAGATTGAATTCAGTGATGTTCGTGTAAAAGGTGATAGTGACAATAAGATTGTGTCATATAGCGGTGAAACCAAAAGTTCTGCTACATCGTCGTCGATTGGAGGCATTTGCGG
Organism: Fibrobacter succinogenes; assembly: GCA_902767785.1. GTDB lineage: Bacteria > Fibrobacterota > Fibrobacteria > Fibrobacterales > Fibrobacteraceae > Fibrobacter > Fibrobacter succinogenes_D. The sequence continues at coordinate 14,682 of CACXIR010000078.1, forward strand.
CATGTGCTTGTCGTCTAGGGAAATAAGCAAGAGTTCTGTTGAAGGCGATTTCAGGGGTTCTTCTGGAGATGAAGCGTCTCCTAAAAAGGCTTTCCATGTCGGAGGCTTGGTCGGCACGGCGGTTGTTGCTGAAGGTCCGATGGTTATAAAGAATAATTATTTTATTGGCTCTATTGAAAATAAATTTAATAAGGATGAAGGTGCAGGAAGGGCCGGCTATCTCTTTGGTTATGTTTCCGGTGAAGGCCTGGGAAATAATCCCCAATTTATTTCGAATTTCCATTATGGTGACGATAGTGTTGGCGCTATTGGTTATTTCTCCAATTATGGCGATTACCAAAATGTCTTGTACTTTAACGAAGATGGATTCAATAAGCTTGTAGCAAAGCACAATGTTCGCGATGGTTCTGCAATGAATCTGCAGAATGGAGAAAATGGCTCCTCTATGAACGGAACCGTTACGGAATCCTATATGAAGTCTGAACTCTTTGCTGGGTTTTTGAATTCTCCGTGGGAAGATGACGAACAGGTGTGGTCTTTTGACGATACTCATGAATTTCCGTATTTTGGAACGACCCCTGTTCCGCCGATGGTCCAGGTGGTGTTCAGGGATGCGGCGGGCGACAAGACCCGGGATGTCAAAATCGGTGGTGCCGCCGTTGTTCCGGAGGATGTCAAATTGATGTCGGATGGCAAGTGTCTAACAGGCTGGAATCCGGCGGACTTTACGAATGTGGCTGCCCCGATGACAATAACTGCCGTATATGGGGAATGTCCGAGTTCTTCTAGCAGCGAAGCGACCTCCTCGTCTAGCGTTGCCGCATCTTCGTCGTCCACCGTTGCAGCGTCTTCTAGCTCGAGCGAAAAGGCTACAGGGATTATGACTGTGGCAATGAACGACGTGAAGTTTGGCTTTGCAAACAATATGCTGACGGTTGCGATGCCGAATTCTGCCATGCTTCGTGTACAGGTGTTCGACATGACGGGGCATTTGGTAGAATCATTTGCAGAACCTGTAGTGAGTTCCAAGAGCTTTAGCCTCACTCATTTGAACAAGGGCTGCTATCTTGTGCGTGTCGAAAGCAACCGCGCGGTTCGTACGGCAAGAATCCTGGTAAGATAGTCAGAAATTTTGCAACCGCAATCAGGGGAAGGCTTTCTCCTTTACAATGGTATAGAAAATAGTATAGAAGAACGGGAAAAGTGGGTACAGCTTTTCGATGGCGATGTGGAACTTTCGTGTTGAAAGGCCGCCCTTTGTTTAAAATTTTAAACACAGTCCGCCTTCGGTGGTCAAATCGCCATTCATAACCGATTAACGGGTCAACACCTAATCCACAGCACGAAAGTCATACTTTCCCTTTTCGGTAATACACAAATGTTCACTACAAAGTGGCCGGACCTGGTGGTCCGGTCGATTTTTTAAGGGTGAATTTTGTAAGAATCCCATATTTTTTGTTGCCGCGGTGGTAGAAAGTGGTATATTTGTACTGTGTTGTGGTAAAATGTGTCAAACTAGTATGAACTTTACGTCTTTCATAGGTCAAGCCCAGACGGCTATCGATGGAAAGGGAAGGTCTTCCTTCCCCAGGGAATTCCGTCGTCAGCT
>CACXIR010000079.1 GCA_902767785.1 Fibrobacter succinogenes
ATCGGCAACACGCTAGAAGTTCCCGCCACCCAAGGCGGCCCTACCGGCTGGGGCAACCCCATGCCGAGCCAGGCCTACGTTGATTCCATCAAGGCTGCAGGCTTTAACACGGTCCGTCTGCCCACGGCATGGTATTCTCACGTCAAGAACGGCGAAATCAACAGGGGCTGGATCGATACGGTACAGACCATCGTAGACATGTGTATCAAGGACGGCCTTTACGTAGTGCTCAACAGCCACTGGGATACCGGCTGGCTCGAAGACAAGGTCTTCGCGACAGATTCCGCCAACGTCATCAAGAACCAGAAAGCCATCTGGGGTCACTTGGCAAGCCGTTTCAAGGACTATGACGAGCACCTGATTTTTGCAAGTGCCAACGAACCCGGCGTGAACGACCCGTGGAACGGCGGTGCCGACAACGGGCAAGAGGCATTCGATGCCAAACGTATGCAGATTTTGCAGCGTTATCACCAGGTCATGATTGACGAAGTCCGTAAATCTGGCGGAAACAACGCTACCCGCACCGTTGTTTTCCAGATGCCCCGTACCGAAATTGACAAATACCAGCTTTTGAGCCAGTACTACCCGAAGGATCCCTCCGGTGACGGCTACACCATGGCCGAAGCCCATTTTTACCCCTACCAATTCTCACTAATGAAGGCCGATGAAAGCTGGGGAAAGATGTTCTATTTCTGGGAAGATGTCACCACGGGAGACGCGAGTCGTACCTGTGCCAATGGGGCTCTCGGTTCCAAGAAGTCTATTGAGACCCAGTTCGGAAAGTTGAAAACGGCCTTCGTGAGCAAAGGCATTCCTGTAATCATCGGTGAAATGGGTGCCCAGAAGCGCCTGACCCTCGAAGGCCAGGATCTGGAAAAGCACCTGCTTGCCCGCGCCGCCTGGTACGGCTATGTCGCCAAGATTGCCAAGGCCGACGGAATCGTTCCCATCATCTGGGATACCGGCGCCGAAGACAACCTGAACATGACCGTTATCCGCCGCCAAAAAAACGTAGACTATACCATTCTTGATTACGAAGTCCTGAATGCCATGCGAGCAGAATACGGCATGAGCGCTTTGAGCGGAAACTCTATCAGTGCACTTGTAGAAGCAAGCACCTCTACAACAAACAAGTCCAGCATCGCCTTCTTCAAGACCCCAAGTACAGCAGCGGCAAATTACCCGCTCCGCATCAACAACAACATCAAGGACTGGAATCAATACGAAAGCGCAACGGTAAGAATCTATTCCAATCTAACGGCGAATGGCCAAGTAACTATAAACTTCGTCACCATGAGCGGTAACGATTGGGACTGGAAACAAGAGACCATGACCGTTTCCAATGGAACATGGACCTCCGTAAACGCGAACATTTCGACCATCAAGACGCCCACCCAAGTGAACGCCACGCTCATTGTTGTCAATGGCAAAGGTCTGACCGGTAAGCTTGCCATTGACTATATCCTCCTCAACAAGAAAGGCGGTGGCGCCGACACCCTGGAATCCTTCAAGACGGCCGTTTTCGAAGGCTCGTCGGATGACGGCAATTTGGTTCCCGATGAAATCGGAAGTATCGAAACCGATAAAGTGGCCACAGCCACCACTGCAGGGAACGCAAACGGCAAGACGGTAAACTACGTGTTCAAAGCCAACAGCTACACCGACAACTACACCTACAGCGAAACGGTGACGCCGTCTAGCAGCAATAGCAACGGCAACAACAGCAACAATAACAACGGAAACAACTCTAACAGCAATACTGCCATCGCAAGCACACTGGCAATCGCCCAGAACGTCCACTTCGCTGTGGAACATGGCTCCATTACCGCCACGTTCAATGCCCTTGCCGCAGGCCGCACAACCATCACGCTCATGAACAGCTTGGGCCAGGTGGTGGCTAGCAAGAGTTTCGATGCCAGCCGCGGAGCCAACAGCGTCACTCTGGAAACAAGCTACCAGGGTACCGCCTTCCTGGTCATCCGTCAGGGCAGCCAGAAGATGGTCAAAGCCATCCAACTGAAGTAAAAGCCCGCCGGGTGTCATTCTGGAGCATCGCAGATATCCTGGAGCGTTGCGATAGGATAGAATCCATGGAAAAAATTGAAAACGTCCCCGCTTATGCGGGGGCATTTTTTATGCAAAAAAAGATCCTCGCATTCGCGAGGATGACGAAGGAAGATGGACGAGGATGGCGATGGAGGGAAATTTACTTCACCACGATCTTCTTCGGGGCGAATCCCTGGACATGCACCAGGTAGATTCCCTTGGGTACCGATGACAGCTGAATCGTGTTGCTTGCGTTTGGCAGTGCCGTGTTCATCACTACGCGGCCATGGACATCCATCAGGCGGAACTTTCGCTGGGCAGGGTTTGCGAAGGACACTTGCAAGGCGTTTCCGGACTGCAGTACGTAAACCCAGCAGCAGTCGTAACCTGGATTATGCCGTCTGTATTCTTGCCGCCCTTGTCCTTGGAGCCAGAAGAATCTCCTGTCGGATTGGAACTGTCGCCCGAACCAGAGTCCTCGTTACCACCAGAAGAACCGCTAGAACCGCCCTGGCCAGAGGAGCTAGATGTCGGATCAACAGCCGCACCCTTCACCGGATTCTCATCGTAGCGGGTGGCAAGGGCCATCAGGTACCAGGTGGCATGAGGTAGCCATTGCTCTTCCCAGCGCCAAGTCTGCCAACTGGCTGTGGACTCTCCTAAAGAACTGAGCTGACTTGCAATATCCGATACGTTATCCCAGGTAATGCCGGAACCATCCATATTCTTGCCAGTAATACCATTGGCAATGCCGCCTTTAAATGTGGTATTGGAATAACCTTGATAAGCCTGCGGATTCTTGCTACCCACGCCCTTCATGACGCTCAAATCGTAGGGATTCTTTCCGAGAAGCCAATCCAACTGGTCTACCGCATAGCCAAAAGCCTTCACTGAATCCGCATAGCCAAGCATCCTTGAAGCATACACTGCCGCAGAAGCCAAGGAACCCAAACGAGCGCTTTCACCTTGGAACCAATAGCCCGTTTCGTTGTCATGAGGGATAAAGAAACTGGTCTTAATCGACCCGCCAGTCTTTACCACCTGCTTCGCATAGCCAAAATGGTTGTTCGACCTATCCGTGACTTTGATCATCCAGTCCAGGTGTTTCTTGGCGGCTGCCCTGACGGTTTTTGCCTTGGTCAAGTCTTTTTCAAGCTCGAGGTAACGGACCAGCGCTACCAGCGGGAGTCCCGCATCACTGGCATGGTAGAATGGACGGGTCTTGTTGTTGTCACTCCAGAAATATCCTTCATCGCTCAAACGCCCAATCAGGTGTTCCGCACGATTCTGTGCCACAGTCCAATAAGAGGTTTCTTTCGTGGCGTTGTAGAGTTCCATGGCTGCAAGGAGAGCCGTATAATCGTCAATGATGTTTTCTACCTTGTTATCGCAGTATTCGCAAGCTCCTCCCAAAGTCTGCTTACTTTCCAGATGGTCAAAGCCTTTCTTGGCAGTAGCTAGGTACTGTTCCGAGGTAAATTCGCCTTTTTTGCCAAGCGTAGAGGCTCGGGCCAAAGCAGCAATGGCCATGCCACCGCCTTCACGATAAGCAGCCTGGTAATTAGCGGTCATCTTTCCGCTACTGCCCGTAAACGCACAAAGGGTCCAGCCATCGTCACTAGCGCTCCATCCGTTAAAAACGGTCATGTAGAAAAAGCCATCTTTACTCTGCATACGCACCAAGTAGTCCGCACCCCAAAGGGACTCGTCAAGAGCAAAACCGCTACTTGTGGCCGAAGCCACCATGTTGGGAATGCGTTCGTTGGCAAACGCCAAGGCCCACACCGTCAAGGGAATCTGCTGCGGGTTCATGTAGTTTGCATAAGAAAGATGAGAAAGGTAGGTTCCATAGTCGCCAGATGCATCGCTCCACCCGCCATATACATTCTCATACTGATTATTTGAACCTTCAATATATGCGTTCTTATGCCCTGTAAGGGTATTCCTGTCCAAACGGAAATAATTCAGGACCAGCCCCAATGTCTTGCTCGCAAGATTTTTGTCCGCAACGGTTATAGTTCCCGATGTTACGGCGTTTTCATTAGACTCAAATTCAATGGTGTAGTCCCCCGGCGTTTTAACTTGAGAAAAATCAAGATTGTAATAAACGGTAAAACCATTGGTCCACCCCGTAGGAATCGACCCGGTACCAAAGGTTCCCGTGGCAACTGATGTACCACCCTTCTTGACGGTATATTCCACACCGGTCAACATATCGCTGGATTCCACCACCAGAGCCTTTGGCAAACCGGAATCATAGCCCGCGACATTATAGTGGAACGAGGTAACAGCGCCGGCAACGGAAGCTGCGCTCAGAAATAGGGGAAAATAAAGTTTGCGCATAACCTAAATATATATACGAAACGTCATTTTTCCTAGAAAAGAATTATTTAAAAGATCTTCTTAGCGGAGATTGCGATTTTTATGCAAAAATCGCCAATTTACGCCCCGAATTCCTGGTCATCTAGAATAAATTCGTTGGCAACGGAATCCCTTTTCTGTTCTGCCGTAGCGTCCAGGGCCTCCGCATGGCCCCGGAGTGCCGCGAAGGGGTGGAAAATTTTGGCACGGTCCTCCATGCTCATGCGGGGGTGCTTCATAAGGAAGTTCCAGTCGTCCCTCGGGTAAGGCAAGTCAATTATGTCTTTATAGTCGGTCATGCCTTGTGCCCCCCGATTTGGCCATTGCGTTCTATGGTGGTGGCACCCTCCTGCAAGTCCATACCCTTCACGATGGCGTTCTTGCCAAAACGCTTCTTGATGAGCAGTTCCGCCTTCAGGCGTTTCTTTTCTCGCTCCTGCTTCTGCACATCGGTAAACAGGTCGTATTGGGTATGGCTTTCGTCCGCCAAATTAATGGCCACCAAGTTCAGCTTGCGTACTGTCAGCCTCGGGTCTACAATCCGGTCGAAAAGCCTCATGGTGGCATCGGCCATTACCGACTGGGAGCTGGTGTAATACCCGATGTTGGCCGTACCGTGGGCGGGCTTGGGTACTGTGCGTCCGTAAAAGTCCTGCACCGTCTCGCCAAAGTAAATACCCTTGTCTACATTCTCGCGGTCGTACTGCACCGTAAGCACCATGCCATTACACACCAGGGAATGCTCCACCAGGGCCATGGATACCGTATCCACCATCTCGCGAACCACAAGGCGGGCCTTGTCGAAGGGGTACGGGTCCTGCAGAACCTGGCCCTCCCCCGTGCTGCGGGAGCGGGGCTTGGCCTTCTTGATGTCGGCGATAGTACAAGGCTCGTAACCCCAAGCGTGGTCAATCAATATTTCGGCATTCACGCCGAAAAGCTTGTATAGGCCTTCGGGATTCTTGACGCTTACCCGAGCTATGTCTCCCATGGTAAAAATTCCGCGACCGCCGTTCAGGTAGCACTTTTCCAGACGTTCCGCAATCCTGCGGCCCACCTGCCAAAAGCTGGTTATGGGACGGTGCGACCAAAGCTGCCTGCGGTAACTCATCTCATCTAGTTCCGCAATGCGAACGCCGTCGGCATCGGCCTCCACATGTTTCGCCATCACGTCCATTGCAATTTTGCAAAGGTACAAGTTTGTGCCGATGCCGCCTGTTGCTGTAATACCCGTAGTAGCGAACACGTCCTGAATGATGGTCTTTACCAGTTCCCGGGCGGTCTTCTTATACAACTTCAGGTATTTCGTCAAGTCTAAAAAACATTCATCGATGGAATAGGCATGGATATCTTCGGCACTTACGTACTTCAGGTAAACATTGTAGACCTTCATGGAATACTCCACGTACTTGGCCATCTGGGGCTTTGCTATCAGGAACTCCACCTTCTCGCCGGTGCGGCGCTCCACCTCGCGGACCTTCTGGTTCACTTCGAAAAGCCTTGCCCGCCCAGGAATCCCGTAGGCCTTCAGCGCAGGCGTCACTGCAAGGCAGATGGTCTTTTCGGTACGGCTCTCGTCGGCCACCACCAGCTTTGCCTTTAAGGGGTCAAGACCCCGGAGGATACATTCCACCGAGGCAAAGAAAGACTTCAGGTCTATGGCGGCGTAGGTGCGAGAAAAAGCCTGTTTCATCTGCAGGGCATTTTAGTACGGACGCACATACAAGCCATTGAGTAGCTGCGAGAAAGTTGCCAGCAAAATATCCGAGTAGTAGCTACTTGTAGTGTTTGCAAGGGTTGCCACATTGACCGCAGTAGTGCAGTTGTTCAACCAAGACATATTGCCAGAAATACCTGTAAGGCACCATGCGGCAAGCCATTGATTAGGAACCGCACCGGTTCCACTCTTATCGGCGCCAACAGAAAGATTCCAGGAATAGATCGTGGCAAGAGCTGTGCTAGTCGGATCTCCATTTGCCCTAGACGGGTCGACAATGAAAGCGTTCAGCTTGTCCAAAATGGCCTTAGCACGTGCATCCTGATACCAGTAGTAATCCCAGGCTATGTGCCAAGGAATCCGGACAGATTCCTGGTGAAACAACCAGTAAGTGTTATTCGCAGCGCCGTTCGGCGGCTGCTTAGCAGCACCCGAGGCATCGCTCCAATCGGGAAACACGCCCGTTCCAGCATTCTGCGCCTTAGCCATAAGATTATACATTGCGTCCAGCACGCCATTCCAATTATGACTCGGGTCCACTCTGGCAAACAAACGTATTGCCACCGGAGAGAAATAGCTCAGGTTATAAACAGGATCTGTTTTCCACATTTGAGTATTTCCAGAGTATATCAGCATATCGGACTGCTGAATTTCTTGCTCCCAAATTGCATTCACAATAGTCAAAGCATCCACCAAGTAGTCCACCCTTTTCGTCTTGTAGTGCATCAGGATCAATGCCGTTGCAATATCTATGTCTGCATCTGTCGCACTTGCAATGTCTATATCGTCAGAAAGAAAACTGCGGGTTATCCAGGGCATGAGCTTCGTATTGTAATAAGCTTTCATGCCACGGGTATAATTCCACAGGGCATCAAAAGTCTGCGAATCTCCATTGAAGTAAGCCAGCAACATGCCGTATCCAATCCCCTCCGACACCGTACAAGCACGATATTTCATTGCCGGAACAGTCGCATCATCTACGCCGCATATATTTTTATAAAACCCGCTCGACTGCGCAGACCAGATTACGCGGCCCGCAGGCATATAGGTTGCCGAAAAGACATCCACATAATCCGAAGCTATCGTCGGGTAATATATGGCTTCATTTTCCAATGTTGTAAAGTGATACGCCAACCAACTGACGTACATATTAGTTGCATAACTTGCATTAGCATTTGCGGCCAAGAGGGGCAACGAAATAGCTCCCCCATTATTATTCGTGCTAGAACTTGAAGTTGTTCCGCCCTCAGGTAGCACTGGCCCTCCAATATTTAAAGAACTACTGGAACCCGCATCCTTGTCTGTTGAGCTAGACAACTCTCTAGATTTGGCTTTCGAACTGCTAGATTTACTTAGTTTAATCCATTTTTCATCCATGCATACGTAAGCGACAGACTCTTCTGCCACATACGCTTCCAGGCCATCCCGTTTATCCGTGCAATCGGGAAGATCGCCCAAAGAATCTACTTCTAGAGAGCGGTAATCCCCTTTTTCATTCTCCGCCTCTGCACCGGACCCAATGCCGCCATTAACCGCACCGGTTCCGCCACCATTGCATGCGGCAAGGGTGAAAAGCATTCCAAAAAGAGCCCCTTCAGCCAAGAGCCGCTTTTTGAGACTAATTGTTTTTTTTCTAACCATATGTTCCCTCCTTACCAGTCATTGCGCCACCCACCTTACCAGTCCTTAGCGGGTCTTGCCTGGCCGCGGATAGGCTTCCAGGGCTTGCGTTCACCGTTCTGTTCATCAAAATCCTTCAGGAGCTGGGCCGCCTCTTCGGGACTCATCTCCCCCATAGGCACAGGCTGTTCCTCGGATTCCGCACCACCTTCGCTGTCGCTGGAATTTTCCTGCGGCTGTTCAGGCTGTTCGCCGCCTTCGCTATTGGAACTTTCGTTGCCCTGGCTGCTGCTGGACTGACCGTCCTGACCATTCTGCTGGTCCTGATTCTGGTCTTCGCCACTAGAAGAACTCTGGCCGTCATCCTTGTTCTGGTCCTGGTTTTGATCTTGGTTCTGGTCCTGGTTATTATCCTGATTCTTATCGTTCTTCTTGTTCTCGTTCTTCTGCTCGTCCTTGGCCTCGTGAATACGGTCCAGCAACATTTGCAGTTTTTGATCGGTAGGGTAATATTGCAGGCCTTCGTTGCAAGTAATTTCGGCAGAAGGCAAGCGGTTTTCGATATACTGGAAGGCGGCATCGCTGTAATAAGCACTCGCCGACTTTGGGGCTGCAAAGGCTGCTACCGCAAGGAACATCACCGCGACTGTGAACATAATCCTTTTCATCAGATTACCTCCAAGTCGTTGTCGGTGTTGCTGGCGTCAATCTTTGCCTTGGGCTTACGGCCCGCCTTGATTTCTATGACATCGTCAATGCGCTGCACGTGACCACTGAGCTGGCCTGCCGTCTCGTCTTCGGCAATCAGGTTCTCCAGCATTTCCTTTGCCTCGGCATACTTGCCATCTTTGCAAAGCTGCAATGCACGGGCCAAAACTTCCTTGGCCTTTTCGCTCAAAGGCGGCTGTTTCTGGTCGTTGTCCTGATTTTGTTCCTGGTTCTGCTTTTGCTTGTCCAGTTCCTCTTTCAGCTTGCGCTGCACGATTTCCACGTTCTTCTTGGCATTTTCAAAACCGTTATCCAAGTCAATAGCCTTTTTCAGGTAGGCAACCGATTCCCGCCAGGCGGCAATGCGTTCACTACCTTCGGCAGCCTTTTCACCGATGCGAAAATGAGTGTTGGCCAGGTTATAAGCAGCCTTCGCCGCCATTTTCTTGTCGGGCATGCGTACGGCACTTTCCAATTCCTTCTTAGCCTCGTCATAATTACCCAACTTGTACTGGCAAGTGCCAATATTGTAAAACAACAACGGGTTTGCAGGCTCCGCTTCACGGGCCTTCATATACTTTTCCAAAGCACCAGCATAGTCGCCGTTCTTGAACAGTTTATTGCCGTCATTTATAGGTCTAGCCCATAGAATCGCCGACAGCAAACATACCAATATCAAAAAAAATCGCATCTCAAGGCCTTCTTTAAAGTTCAAAGCCGTAAACATTCCAATATAGCGTGAATATACAAAAAAGCACCGTACAAAACAAACTCGTCATCCAGAGTCCGGCCCATAGCTGTTTTTTCTGGAGCGGCAAGTCTAATAAGCGACTATGTATTTTCCAAAATTTCTAATACGGTACCCAGAATTCTGCAGCATTTGGAATCTGGAACCCTTATTTTCCAAAATAACCACCGACCTTGGGCTGTATTGTCTAGGATTATTCGTAAATACATACTTGTCAAATTCTTGCACATAGAGGAATGCACTTGGGAAATTCGTGTATTTAACCGTCGATAAATACGAATTCAAGTCCACCTTGCCATAAAAAAGAATTCTCGGATAGCTCACGTCGGGATCCACGTACATCTTTGAATCCGGCGACAGCTGGGAATTGGCAAATTCAACAGCATCGCCAATGCCTTCACAAAATACATCTGAGATTTGTTCCTTGTATGTTGTAAAGTAATCTTTTTCAAAACAGGCAAAGCAAAAGAGGTATGCCACCAAGGGTATGCAAATTGTCCTAGGGTGAATGTAATTGAAAGCGTAAACGATTCCCTGCGCGGCAAGGACGATTATCGGCATAAAAATCAAATTAACGCGATTGACATTTACATGGATTAAAACGCCTATTGCAAAGCCGGCAACAAGCCAAGACAACAAGAAAAAGGGAAGCCCAAGCCTGCGTGCAATGATATCTCGAATGGCGCCGTAAACATTGACTACAAGCCCCACAAAGAAAAACGCCAACGTTGCCGGGTAGAACAACCCATAACCCCTCATGAAATTCCACGGAAGCCCGTCGGACTGATTTTTCAGGATGTTCCAAAGATTCATGAAATTTTCAGGAATTTTTTGGAAAGATATTTCACTATCCCTAAAATAAACCAGTTTAGGAATACTGATAAAGGGCAAACGAATTTCCGGAATGAGGCCCTTGTTTACCAAAACAAAGAGTACCAGCGGCAAAGCGAGGACAAGAAATACCGAAAGCGACACCCAAGTGTACCGATTGTTGTGAATCGATTTGGTCCACAAGCCATACAGAACGCCCATCAATATCATGAACGGGACCACCGTCCAAATGGTCGCATAGGCATAAAGCGAAAGCCCAAAAAAGATAGCCGAGAAAACAAGATGTTTCGGCCTTTCCAAACCCTTCACAAAAAACAAAAGCCCAAACAACACAAAGCCTGGGGCCAAATTAGATTCCAAAGCCCAACGCGAAAGCATGACATGCCAGGGCGAAATGGCAAGAAGAAGTACCGACGCCAGCGCCATTCGCTCACTGGAATACCGACGGACCAATAGGTAAATCGCAACAAGAGACAACAACCCCACAAGCAGCATCGGAATCCTGATAACCCAAACCTTAAGGCCAAACAACGCCACAAAAGGAATCATCAAGTACGATTCCAAGGCGTTCATGCCCGAACCCCACGCCGTCAGGTAAACAGGAAGGCGATATCCATAGGAATCCGCACCATAGCGCAACAAGGTATACGCATTATAGCCCGCAAACGCTTCGTCCTGGTTAATGTCCCCAGGAACAGAACCGCACATGTAAGCAAAAGAATCAATACCAGTGCGTAATTCGGAGGAGTAAACCTCTTTATCCAGGCAAGGCACTTTTGCATTGTCATTCCCTTGTAGTCACAACAACATTCAGCCAGTCGGCGTGATCGTAAGAATTGTCACCGTCGGCATCGGCCTTGAGGTAGATAAGGCTCTCTCCACCAACGTAAACCTTTCCGGCCTGCGGCTTCTTGTTTCCATAAATCACGCTGCTTTTCCAAAGCGTTTGCGTAGGCGTGCATACGCTAAACCGGACAGAGCCGCCGCCACCGCTTTCGTCGTCTATCGCCACAACAAATTCCAGCGAATCGGCATTTGGAGGCAACCGGAAATACAATTCCGAATTAGCGTGGGTTCCTATGCCATTTGCATACTGACGCCCTTTCACCGAAAGG
>CACXIR010000080.1 GCA_902767785.1 Fibrobacter succinogenes
TTCTCGTTCCATTCCGCGACAATCTGGTTCACCCGTTCTTCATTTTCCTGCACTTTGTTTTCGTTTACAAGGGCTTCCAGTTCAGTAAGGGTTGCCTCCAGATGGAGCCTAAAGGCCTGCTTTTCTTCTTCGGCCTTTTGTGCGGCAATGCGGGCGGCATCGGCTTCGTCACAGAACTTGTTGAAACTGGCGTAGATTTCGTCTAGGGTGGCCTGCGCGGGACCCATGCCCAAGGCCCTGGCTTCTTCCATAAGGGCGTTGAACGGTTCCTTGTAGGGAATAGGGTCTTTCTGCGCGGCAAAATGGTGTGCCTGCTGTATCAGGGCCTCCCGCTTGCTTATAAGCAGCGTAGCCGCCTTTTTGCCACCGTCTTGGGCGTCCTGCTGGGCCTTGATTTTGTCGGCTGCGGCCTTGCGCACCGAGGTGTGCTTGGAAGACTTGGCTACGTCTTGCAGCAAGGATTCTGAGGAAAGTTTTTGTACCGCCGCCATGGCCACCGCTTCGATGGGGTCCTTGCTAGCGGCAAGTGCCAAAAGGTTCGCCTTGGAAGTTTTCTTGACAATTTCAAGACGCAGTTCGGAAGAGGGAAGGTTCTTTACCAGGTCTTCGGCATAGCGGGTGTCCTTGAGTTCGTCAATGAATCGCAAAATTTCGGGGGAGGCTGCAGCACGGTGTTCCTTGAGCTTGCGGACTAGTTCTTCAAAATAGTGGGTTTCGGCCAGGCGGCGGACACTAGCTTCAGTATCATTCTTCGAAATCTGTGCCAGGGCGGAAATGACCGTCAATTTTTTCACGGCGGCAGCCCGCACCCTATGATCTTCGTCATAAAGGGCAATGCGTTCAAAGGTGTCCTGATTGGAAGGTCCCATCTCCTCGATGGCTTCGATACGCCTGTCGGGGTTGGAATTTTGCCATTTCGGTTTAAATGCGTCCAGTAAGCTCATAATATCTCCAAGGGTAAAAGGGCCTTTTTTGGGGTCCGTTTACGTAATTTACATAAAAGTTTATAAAAAGGATAAATAAAATGCGTCCAAAATGCTTTTTTTGGGGTGGCAACGGGTGAAAAAGGGGGATTTTTCGCGAAAAAACGGGGGTTTGGGGAAGATATGGGCTTTTTTTGCCAGAAAAGGGTGCTTTGCGGGTACTTTTTTCTATCTTTACCGCCGTGAATTACGCAAAGACCACCATACACTTCCAGAACTCCTCCCGGTCGGTGACGTTCCACGTGCCTGCCCTGGTGTTCCGGGGTCTCCCCGTCTTGAAGTTCTTGATGGTGGTGGGTTTTGCCCTGTTTTTGGTACAGTTTGCCACTACCACGGTTTACCGCGGCCTCTTGTCCCATGTGCTGGATGACCGTGCAGAATTGAACCAGGAGTTGTCCCAGATCCAGGGAACTTTGGATTACTTGAACCGGACTTCGGCAGATTTCTTTAGCGATGAGCAAAGATTGAATTCCAAGTACGGACTCCCCCTGGCCGATGAAGAAGAACGCGAGCTGGGTACGGGCGGATCGGTGGAACCTTCGGTACACCTGCTCATGGAGTCTTCCCCTGTTTTCGAAAAGATGGCTAACCTCAAGGACGAGGCCGGACGCCTTCAGGGAAAATTGGACAACAACAGCGGTTCCTTTAACGCCCTTGCAGACTATATTAAGCAAAAGCAGTCCGCCTGGAGGTTTATCCCTTCCATTTCTCCGACTCAGGGTCGTTACGCCTCTTCTTTTGGCCCCCGCATTCACCCTGTTACGGGCGAAATCGGTAAAATGCACTATGGGGTGGATATCGCCAATGACCGTTGGACCCCCATTTTTGCCGCGGCCGATGGCGTGGTGGACGTAGCCCAGATGAGTTCCACCTTTGGTAATTTCGTGACTTTGAATCACGGGAACGGAATCGTAACTCGCTATGGTCACATGCAAATGTCCCTAGTCAATCCGGGCCAGTTCGTTCGCCGTTACCAGATTATCGGATACATGGGTAACACGGGTCGTTCCGTTGGACCCCACCTTCACTATGAAGTCTGGGTAAATAACGTGGCTGTGAATCCCCTTGCCTATATGCTCCCCGGCGACTACGCCGTGGATTGAGCTTCCCCGACCTGTTCCGTAAGGTGGCGCCCCATTGGGTGACAGCAAGGGAAAACCCTTAGGGGTTTATCTTGAAATATGTGCTGTTTGCCTCCGCCGTGGCGGTGGCTTGCCCTACGTTGGTGGAGGTCTTTCCCGACCCTACAGAGGTTCCCGACCAGCAAGGAGAATTTGTGGAGATCCGGCTGGATTCCACTTTTACGGCAGATTCGCTTTTTGTCCAGCTAGATGAAAAGACTCCGCTAAAAATGCCGTACCCCGACGGCGAAAGGCTGCTCCTCTCTCACGATAGGTCCATCTGTCCAGAAACCCGCGGACTGGTCTGTGGCGACCTCGAGAAAAATTCCCTCCCCAATTCCAGGGAATCCCGCTGGATAGTCTGGGCAGAAACTTGCAAAGATTCGGCGGTGCTGGAAAAACCAAAGCCGGGTAAGTCCTTTCAGCGAATCGCTTTTGGGCAGCGTTGGACCTTGGAAGATCCGACTCCGGGTTATGGCAATCCTCTCTATGAATTGGATTTGAACGACTGCGGATTTTCTTTGGTGGAATATGAATTCAGGGAGGACCACTGGAGGGTGTCCGGAAAGGTCCGCGGTTGCAAGGAGTCGCTGCTCACTTACCGCTACATGGACGTTTCCCGTGGTGGTAGTATTGAAGATACAATGCGTATAAGTGGCAGTTTTTCGATAGTCCTTTTGAAGAATGGCCCTGTAAAATTGCAATTGGAATTGCCTGAAGATGGGATTCCCTTCAATAACGTGGTGGACACGCTTCTTGCGTTGCCGGGAAATTCTCCGCTGCTTTTGACGGAGGTCCACCACTGCCCTCAGGAACCGGAACCCGAGTGGATAGAGGTGTATAACGATTCAAAGGTGAGTTTCCCGTTGTCTAAGATAGGACTTTGTGGAAAGGGCGGCACTTGGGGAACCGAAGAAGACTCCATTGTGCCTTTCCAAAGCGTGCTAGTTTCTAGGGATACGGCCCTTCTTCGTGAATTTGTCGGGTTTCGCGATGTCCGGCTCGTTCAGGCCTCCATCGGGTTCTTGAACAATGCGGCTGGTTCGCTGAACTTGTGCTATGGCGGCAGTCCTGTAGATAGCGTTGGTTGGGACAAGTCCACGGTGGCATGTCCCAGGGGGTTTAATCCCAAGACTGGCAAGGCTGAAAATACTCCGGGTTTTCAGGGTGGCCACAATGGAATTATCGCAGAAGAGCCGCTCCGTTACAAGTTTTCTTCGCGGGTGCTTAAAAAGAAGGGGGAGCCTTTGCGGGTAAAGGTAGAAAGCGAGCAGGAGGTGATGATTGGTCTTTTAGATTCTGCGGGGCGTCAAGTTTGGAAGCAAAAAGCACCGGCACTATCCAACACTTGGTGGAATGTCCCGGTTCAGCAGTACACTGGCATAGGAGTTGCCTTTGTCAGGTTTTCTTTAGGCTCGTTTGAAAGGGTGGTGGGAATTGTTGTTCGGCCGTAGGTTCTGGTTTGTTGCTATGTCCTTTGTATTTGCGGGAGTCTCGAGCCAAGCCATGGAATCTCCCGTCTCCTTTGTGAAAAAAAATACTGTGGATTCCCGCGGGCTACCGGGATGGTATGGTAATCCTGCCCGGATGGAAGAGGCCGGATTTGGCTTTTCCTATTGGAGGGTTCCCGAAGTCGATGGCTTATGGTCCGCCAGTGCTGCGGGAGAATGGGGGTGTTCCGGATTCCGCATGGCTTTTTTTGAATCTTATTCCCAGATGGATTCTCTTTGGCACGAATCTTACGGGGAATTGGATTTGTCCCTTTCTAAAAGGGGTGCTGTTGTCGGGGGAGGGTATGGTGCACTCCTTGCCTGGCTTGACAATGATGCACGGTGGGTTCGTCATCGTCTGAAATGGGGGGCGGGGTACCTGTGGCACCATTTTTATGGGAGCCTTTGGACTATGGGCTTTACAGATGAAAAATGGAGGACCGCATTGGGCCTGCATTGGAAGCCTTCCCCTTTATTTTCGTTATTCACGGAAACAGATGGCCATACTTTGGACCTTGGCCACGAATTCTGTTACAAGTATGGTTGTATTGCCTGCCATTATGCATTCCCGAATTTCTCTGTGGGAATAGAAGTGTCTTTTTTCTTTAAAACTTGGGGCCTTGGGGCTGAACGGGGCTTTGGAAAGGCTAATTTGGATTGGGAAGGATTTTGGCTCCAGAAAAAAAGTTATTTTCAAGACCATGACGGCTATTCCAAAAATAGAGAGCATTGACTGGGTCCTGGCTTCGGTTGCATTCGAAGTCCTGCTGGTAGTGATATGCGTGGTGTGCATATTGCTTATTCGGGAAGTCCGCAAGCGGCAGAAATTGTATCGGCGATTCCCGGGACTTTCCAGTGAGGGCTTGGTGGTCCTTTCCCAGAAACTGGATTTTTTGTATTGCCAACCTCTTTTTGCTGATGATCCTCTTTTTGAAAAGCTAATACAGGGTAGCAATTTTCAAGAAATTCTGGACTCCAAGGACTGGGCACGCATGCGGCTCTTTTTTGAGGAGACGGAGAAGCACAGGGATATGTCTTTCTTGTTTTCTCTAAAGCTGGACGAGAAGGATGTCTTGTGGTACGAACTTCATTGTTTTACCCAGCATGTTTCCGTATCGGAACAACAGTATGTCTGTTTTATAAAGAATATTTCCAAAGAACAGCAGGGCCGCAGGGAAAGGAAAAATCTGCAAGACAACTTGGACCTGATTCTGAGAACCACGGGGGATCTCCTGTGGAGCATGGATATAGAAAAGCGGAAAATCAGGTTGCTTACCCCCATTCTTGACGACGATTTGAAATATATTCCCCAATCTACGGGAGGCGTGGAAAAGTCAAGCATTATGCCAGAAGAGGACGCTATCCTTTTGGACAACCTTGCCAATAGGTACATACGGCTTTATAAGTCCGACAGGAGCATCGTTGAGAAAAAAGTGGTGTTTCCCCCGGTAAAGGTCCGTCTGTACGGCAAGGACAAGAGCTTGCTGTGGTATAATGTCCGGGGCCTTATGGATTACGACGAAACCGGGAATCTGGTGTTTCAGGGCGTGGCCCGACGCTTGGACGTGATGATGGATAATTTTATTTTCGACTCTTCGCAAAATGAAAATGCCTTATTCTCTGCGGCTTTGTCTTTACCAGACCTGAGGGTTTTCTGGGTGGATCGGGAATACCATATCTTGGGTGCCAACCAAGGGTTTGCAAATGATTTCAACATTATCGACTTGGATTCAATTCGCGGAAAGATTCTAAACAAGGTGGTAAACTCCAAGTCTCAACTTTATTTTAACAAGGTTCTTTCCGAGGTGTTTGAGAGTGGACGCAGGGTGTCGTGGACTTCAGAGGGCGATAAACTAGACAAATCTATGGTGTTTAACGTGGTGCCTCTCAAAGTGGAGGCTGGCGTTGTGCTTCAGGCTATGTGCGTTTATTCTAGAAGGAATTCATAAAAAACGAAGAGGATCATATGAGAAAAATGATAGGTATCATGATTGGCACTGCATTCCTGCTTATGGGATGTAATGAAACTCAAAAGCAAGAAACGGCAACCGTCCAGAAACAAGAAACGGTTCCGGCTGCGGTCAAGGAGGCCGCTCCCCAGGAGGCCGCTCCCGCACCTGAAACCCCTAAGGCGACAATCACGAATGTTGATTGGAACAAAGCGTTAGAAATGAGCAAGGTGGGTGCTGTGCTGGTGGACGTGCGTACTCCTGCTGAAGTTGCAGAAGGCATGGCCCCCGGCGCAGTGAACATCCCCCTGCAAGAAATCCAGCAGCGCTTGGCGGAATTTCCCAAGGACAAGGACCTGCTGATCTATTGCCGTAGCGGCAAGCGCAGCATGGCCGCATCCAACTTCCTTATTGAAAATGGGTATGAAAAGGTTTTCAACGTGGAAGGCGGGTTCCTGGCTTTCCCCAAGCAGTAGTGAGATTGTCATCCTGGGTGAAGCGCGTGGCGCAGAGTCGAAGGATCTAGTCCTGCAATACAATGAACTTCCTGCAGATGGCACTTGAACAGGCCTTTGGGTCTGTTGGCGTAAGCCGCCCCAATCCGGCGGTAGGCGCCGTTGTAGTCAAGGACGGAATCGTGGTGGGGCGGGGGGCGACGCAGAGCCCCGGGAGCGCCCACGCCGAAGTCATGGCTCTGCGTGACGCGGGCGAGCTGGCCCGCGGTGCGGCCATATACGTGACGCTGGAACCCTGCTGCCATTACGGCCGCACGCCCCCCTGCACCAAGGCCATCATCGAGGCGGGAATTTCCGAAGTTTACTTCGCCCATGCAGACCCAAACCCGGCTGTCCGCGGTAAAAGCCGTGGCATTCTGGAAGCCGCCGGCGTCAAGGTTTACGAGGGCAAGGACGCCTGCCTGCGGGCCCATGCCGAAAGCGGCTGGAGTGATTCCTGTTCTGCCGAAGGATGCATGGTGCTTACGCCAGACGAATTGGAAAACGAAGGTTCTGTCGTCTTTGCCGAAATAGAAAGGTTCTTTGAAGCTTATGATTATTTTGTTCGTAATGAGAGGGTCTTTGTAGAAGTCAAGGTTGCTGTCTCTGAAAATGGCTTCATGGGAATGCAGGACAGTAACGGTCGCCCCGCCCCCTTGCGCATTACGGGGCAGGGAGCAGCTTGCTGGAATCATGAGTTGCGGGCCATGAGCGATGCCATTCTAGTGGGGGCGGGAACGCTCCTTGCCGATGACCCCTCTCTGGATGTTCGGTATGCTCACGGCAATAGTCCTGTAAAAGTTTTGTGGGCTGGCCATCATGAGTTTACGAAATCGGAAATTTCAACACTGAAGTTCTTTTCGCAGGCTGATGGCGAAACTTCGATTCCGCGACTGGTGTTTACTTGCGTTGAGCAGCCTGTCATCAAATGCGAAACAGTCCCTTTAAGTGGCGACACTTTCGAAGAAAACTGGACGCAGATGATTGCGGAACTTTCCCGCCGGGGGATGCACCGCCTGATGGTGGAACCTGGCGTGCATTTGGCTGGAAAGATTTTCGGGGATTCAGGTAATCGAGGCAAAAAAGATACGCCCTTGTGGAACCGTCTGGACTTGTGGAAATCTACGGATGTTTCCGTAGAAAGGGCTATCGCCCAGCAAGGTTATGATGGCCTGACGTTCCCGGGCCTGCCTGATTCTGCTGTTGCCAAGGAATCGGCCATGCTTGGCCCTGACGTATTGACGGTGTATTACCCGGGATAAACTGGGAATTTTCTATATTTGCCCCGTATGTTTACGGGAATTATCCAGGCCACTGGCGAAATTGCCGCCCTTGATACTCGGGGCGACGCACTTTCCATGCGCTTAAAAGCGCCGGGCTTTTTTAAGGACTGCAAGCTGGGCGACAGCGTGGCCAACGACGGCGTGTGCCTTTCGGTGGAATCCTGCACCGCAGACGAGGCGACTTTTTGCCTGATGCACCAGACGGTGGAAAACACCGCCTTCAAGGCAGCCGCTCCCGGCAAGTTGGTGAACCTGGAACTGCCTTGCCGGGCTGACAGCTTCATGGGCGGACACTTTGTGATGGGACACGTGGACTGCGTGACCGAGGTTATTAAAGTGACCCCTCGGGAAACCGGCGTGGAAGTAGATTTGAAGCTCCCGGCAGACTTGAAACGCTATGTCATCCGCCGTGGGTCCATCTCCTTGAACGGCATAAGCCTTACGGTGGCCGAAAAGTTCGAGGATTCCATTCGGGTGTGCATTATTCCGGAAACCTTGGCCCGTACCAACCTGCGCAACTGGGTGGCGGGGACCATCGTGAACGTGGAAGTGGACATGCTGGGCAAGTATATTGAGAATTATCTGAAGGAACGTGACCTTGCTTAATACCATTGAAGAGGCCATAGAAGATTTCGCCCATAAGGCGCTGCCACGAGTTGAACCTTACGCGGCAGACTGCGGAAAACACCTCTATTCTCGGGACCCCGTTCACCATTATGGTGGACAAGATCGAAGGATGCACCACGGGCGTGTCCGCCCACGACCGCGCGGCGACGATTCTGGCACTTGCGGACCCCAACTCCAAACCCAGTGACTTTGGCAGGCCGGGGCATATTTCGCCACTCTATGCTCAAGACGAAGGCGTACTCCGCCGCGCGGGGCATACCGAGGCTGCGGTAGACCTGGCCAGGCTGGCGGGACTTCGCCCGGCGGCCGCCCTCATCGAGATAATGAACGAGGACGGAACCATGGCCCGCATGCCACAACTTCAGGAAGTGGCAAAGAAGTTTGGCATCAAGATTATTTCCATCCGGGACTTGATAGACTACCGCCTGCGTAACGAAAAGCTGGTGCAGCGGGTGGCTGCCCCCCACGTGAGTACCAAGTATGGGAACTTTACGGCCTACGCTTACCGCAGTACTACTGACGGGGTGGAGCATGTGGCATGGGTGGCGGGAAACCCCGACTTCAACAAGCCCGTGTACGTGAGGGTCCACAGTGAATGCCTTACGGGGGACATCTTCGGAAGCCTCCGTTGCGATTGCGGGGAACAGCTTGCTTCTGCCATGAAGTTTATTGGCGAACACGGGGGAGTGCTTTTGTACCTGCGTGGCCAGGAGGGTAGGGGTATTGGCCTTTGCAACAAGCTCCGTGCCTACGAACTGCAAGAAAAGGGCCTTGATACGGTGGAAGCAAACCATCACTTGGGGTTCAAGTCCGATTTGCGCCAGTACGGTACAGGAGCCCAGATTCTCGCCGATTTGGGAGTGCGGGAAATGCGGCTCTTGACCAACAATCCCAGCAAGATTTCGGGTATTTCTGCCTATGGTCTCAAGATCGTGGAGCGGGTTCCCATAGAAATTGAACCCAACAAGGAAAACAGATTCTACTTGCTCACCAAGCAGAAAAAAATGGGTCACCAACTGCATGTGGATTCCGACGCATCGGCGTCTAACGAAAAGGTTTAAAAAAGAGGGTAAGTAAATGGTTAAAGAAATCAAGAATTCCCTGAATGGTGCGGGCCTGAAGGTGGCGATTGCCGTCGCCCGCTTTAACGAGGTGGTCACGGACAAGCTCCTGGAGGGAGCACTGCGGCAACTTGCCCTTTTGGGTGTTGCTGACAAGGACGTTACCGTGGTGCGGGTGCCGGGTGCCTTTGAACTCCCGGGCGTGTGCCGCAGGCTGGCAGATTCCGGAAAGTACAATGCCGTCATGGCCATCGGTGCGGTTATCCGTGGCGAGACTAGCCACTATGACGTGGTGGTGAATGCCTCTACCGGCGGTGTGGCGAGCATTGCCGCCGAGGGCAAACTTCCTGTGATTCTTGGAATCCTTACCACCGATACCGTGGACCAGGCCATGAACCGTGCCGGCCTCAAGGCGGGCAATTTGGGAAGCAATTGGGCCTCTACCGCCGTTGAGATGGCAAACCTGTATAAGGAAATCTAGAGCCTATGCCCAGAGTAAGCTACAGACCCGCCCGAGTTTTTGCAATGCAACTCCTATATGCCATGGAAATTACTGGGCAGACTGCAGGGGATTGCCTCCCTGGTGTTCTGGCGGCCCAGGAATTGAAGGACGACCAGAAAAAGTACGGGATGAAGTTGGTGGACTTGGTGCAGGCTCATAGGGAAGAGCTGGATGAAGACATCAAATCCTGTTCCGTGCATTGGGAAATCGACCGCATCGCAAAGATCGACCGCATCGTTGTAAAAATTGCCATGGTAGAATTGCTGTTTGTGCCGGATATTCCCGTGAAGGTGGCCCTTTCCGAGGCGGTGCAGGTTTCTACCAAGTTCAGTACCGATTCCTCGGGGGCCTTTGTGAATGGGCTCCTTTCGGGATTCATGCAAAAACGGAACATTAAAGTTTAATAGTGGGATCATCTAAAGACAAAGGAATCAATCGTGATTAAAGAAAAGTGGATGAAACATATATTCGCAGGAATTGCAAGCCTGGTGGCCTTGGTGGTGTACGCCATGACCATGGCGCCTACGGTCAGTTTTTGGGACTGCGGTGAATTTGTGGCCTGCGCCAACACCCTGGGCATTCCCCACCCTCCTGGAACGCCTTTCTTTGTCTTTTTCGCTAGGGCGGTCATCGTGCTGCTCCCCTTCGTGGAAGAAATTGCGAAAAGGGTGAACTACATCTCTGTAATCAGTTCCGCGGCAACGGTCTATGTGACTGCACTTTTTGCCTGGGATCTGCTTGCAACTGTCCTCAAATCCGACGCCTTGGCCGAGAAGATTTCCTCTAAGGTTCGCACGGTTGTTCTTGCGACGGCGGCCCTTGTTGCCGGATTCCTGCTCACTTTCTCTGACACCTTCTGGTTTAATGCAGTGGAAGCCGAGGTCTACGGCATTGCCATGTTTATTCTGATGCTCATCTCTTACCTGGGCTTGGTGTGGTACAACCGCAGGGATGAATCTGGCAGCGACAAACTTCTGATTTTCATCTGTTACATCTCTTTCTTAGGCGTGGGAGCCCACCTTTACACCATGCTCACGGTACCGGCGGTATTTGTGTTGCTTTTGGTGGCCCAGCCCAAAAAGATTGTGGAACGCATTCCCATCTGGATTACGGGAACTCTCCTTTGCTCCGTAATCTACATGGTTTCCGCCTTTATCGAAATTTCTTTGGCATGCTTGATTGTCCTTGCCATCCTTGCGGCGATTAAGCCTTTCTCTTTGAACGTAAACAAGGCGATTCGCCTTTCCTTGGCCTTTGCCTTCTTTGCCCTGATAGGCTATAGTACCCACCTTTACATTCCCATCCGTTCCGAATTGAACCCCATTATTGACGAAAACGATCCCGAAATCAATATTCGGGATGAACAGGGCAACCTGCAGTTGGGCAATTTGTTCAAGAGCGAAAACTGGGAAGCCTTCAACAACTTTGTGGAACGTAAGCAGTATGGTTCCGAAAGCATGCTTTCTCGTGCCTTCTACCGCCGTTCCCAGCTGGCTCACCAGGTGCTGTCCTTCCCCAGCATGAGCTATGGTGGTTACCAGATGGCCCAATACCTGCCCTACAAGGTGGGCGGGGTGAATTACGCCAATGGCGTCTACACTTTTGATGCCTCGGAAAACCAGCCGATTGAACGCTTTGGAATAAAGTTCCCCACACAGATGAGCTTTATGGGCGATCAGATTTTGCCTCAGCTCCTTATCTTCGTTCTGTTCAATGGCCTCATTGTGATGGTTTGCTCCTTTGTGTGGAAGCGGAACCGTCGATTGGGCATCTATGTATCGGTGCTATACGCCTTGTGCAGCTTGGGCTTGTTGTTCTACATCAACTTTGCGGATGGCACTCGCATGGAACAGCGGGAGCATGACTACTGGGTGAGCGTCATGAGCCGAAACGTTCAGGACTTGAATGCCCGCGGTGCAGGCATCCCTGCGTTGCCGGACCCCAATGAGTTGATTGACCTGCGTCAGGACATTGAACACACCAAGATTCGCATGGAAAATCTCCGCCAGCGTCAGGCTCCGGCGGCAAAGATTGCGGAACTGGAAAAGCGGCTGTCTTCCTTGCAGAATACCCCTGCATGGCAGAGCTGGCAGAAAATTGAAAACGGTTTTGCTCAAGTGGGAGGTCGAGCCCCGTTCCCCGAGTCCGTCCACATGGAAGTTCGCGAACGTGACTATTTCTATACTCCCGCTTTTATCTTCATGAGCATGATTCTGGGCGTTGGCGCAGGAATATTAGTGTTTGTCTGTGCCACCTCTGCATATATGGCCTTTGCCAATCCCTTGGCCGCATTGCTTGTGGCCGTGGCCTTTGCTGTTCCCTGCATTTCCAACTATCAGGAACATGACCGTTCCGGTCTGTGGGTGCCCTGGGATTACGCTTATAACCTGCTAAATAGCTGCCGCCCCAACGCCATCTTGTTCACCAATGGCGATAACGATACCTTCCCCCTGTGGTTTGCGCAGGAAGTGGCAGGAATTCGCAAAGACGTTCGCGTGGTGAACCTTTCTCTGGGCAACACGGATTGGTATATCAAGCAGATGCTGGACAACGAACCGGTACTCAAGCTCAGCTATGACCGGGCGTCCATTGACCGTGACATGGTGCTGGATAACAGCTCTGCCAACAATCCTAACCATCAGGTTTCCACCTGGGTGAAGAATGCAGAACGTTTGATTCCCCAGCTCAAGTCTCGTATCGACCAGATGGAAGGACGTGAGCTTTCCGCTGCCGATTCCGCCAAGCTTTTGCAATTCAAGGTTCACTATCAGGTGTGGGATGCCTTTGTGGATTGGGCTAACCGTTCTCGCGGTAGCATGATGCTGACTCAATACAAATTGGTGATTGACCTAGCCCTGCAGAATATGGACAAACCCATAGAAATCTCTACTACGGTGGGAACGTCCAACTTTATGGGCCTTGAAAAGTACATGGTCCAGGAGGGCATGGTCTATAACTTCATCAAGGGCGATCTGGAACCCAAGCGCAACGCCTTTGATGTGGCCTACACGGCGGCCCTTATTGATTCCGTGTACAAGTTCAGGGGCCTGGGTGACGGGACCGCCTTTATCAATTCCGAAACGGAAAGGCTCCTTTCCAGCTACATTTCGCTTTACTTGCAGATTTCTTTTGACATCCGCGACCAGATTTCGAAACTTCGCCAGGAAAGGCCTTTTACTGCGGAGAAAAAAGCTGCCGTGGATAGCCTTGCTCTGAAGGCTTCCAAGTACCTGGAGCTGGGAATAAAGCAATTCCCGGACGAGTGGCGCAACTACTGGGCTGCCGCATTTGTGTTCGAGGTTGCCGGAATGAAGCAGGAAGCCTTGAACATATTGAGCAGGGGAATCAAGGCTGTTCCTGAATTTGAAGAGGGCGGCCGGGCCCGCCTGGCCATGAGCCTGCAGCAGATTTCTGCCATGCCCGATGATCCTATGGTGGTTGAGGAACCTGTGCCGGAGGAGGTTCCTGCGGAGGATAGTAGCGAAACGCCTGCGGATTCCCAGGCTGCTGAACCAGCGGATTCTTCTCCCACGGTGGCGCTTGCCAACTAGATAGAGGTCAAGATGGATTTGTCGATGGTCATTCCGGTTAAGGAAGAAAGCGAGAATCTTCCGGAACTTTTCAAGGAGATTGTCTCCGCAATGGAGCCAACAGGTTTTTCCTACGAGGTCATCGTCATTGACGACGGCAGCCGGGACAATACCTGGGAAGTGGTGGAGAACCTTTCTAAGGAATATTCCTTTATTCGCGGGTTCCGATTCCAGTTCAACTGCGGCAAGGCCGACGCTTTGGCCCTGGGTTTTTCCAAGGCCAAGGGCAATTATGTAGCCACCCTTGATGGTGACCTGCAAGACGACCCTCTGGAAATTCCCAAGATGATTAAGATCTTGGAAGAAGGCTATGATCTGGTTTCAGGTTGGAAGGTCCGTCGCTTGGATCCCTGGCACAAGACCTTGCCTTCGAAGCTTTTCAATTTGACCGTGTCTGTAGTTTGTGGCAAGCGGCTGCACGATTTTAACTGCGGAATCAAGGCTTACCGCCGTTCCGTGGTTCGTTATATCGAACTTTATGGCGACTACCACCGCTTTATTCCGGTCATGGCCAAGTGGCAAGGGTTCCGCATTACGGAAATGCCCGTGGCCCATAGGGCTCGCGTTCACGGGGTTTCCAAGTACGGAATATCCCGTTTGGTGTCAGGATTCCTGGATTTGGTGTCCCTTATGTTTATGCGGAGTTTTTCCACTAAGCCGCTCCATTTCTTTGGTTTGGTTGGACTCCTGTTTATGCTGCTGGGACTTGGTGTTTGTGGTTATTTTGGTTACGAATGGCTCCAGACGGGGGCCCTCCACGTGCGGCCCTTGCTTTTGGCAGGCCTTTTTGCCTTGGTCATGAGCGTCCAGTTCTTCTCCTTGGGCCTTTTGGGCGAAATGGTGAATGGTCACCGCAAGCAAACTTTCCCCATTGCCGATACTCTCGGAGAAGAGTGATTTTGTACATTTAAGTAGAACAGAGGAATTTTGATATGTCTTATCCGAAGAGCCTGGTGATAATCCCCACATACAATGAAAAGGAAAACATCCTCCTTATCATGAAGGCTGTGCTGGAACAAAATTCCTGCCTGGAAATCCTGGTGGTAGACGACGGCTCTCCCGACGGTACCGGAGACATGGTGGAAGAGGAGTCCAAAAACAACCCCCGCGTACACCTGATCCGCCGCAAGGGCAAGATGGGACTTGGATCCGCTTACGTGACGGGCTTCAAATGGGCTTTGGAACGTGATTTTGAACGCGTCTTTGAAATGGATGCGGATTTTAGCCATTCCCCTACGGACTTGAACCGCTTCTTGGAAACGGCGGAAGATGCAGACCTGGTTTTGGGCAGCCGCTACAAGGACCGCCGCATTAGTGTGGTAAACTGGGACCTGCATCGGCTCATACTGAGCTACGGAGCTAACATTTACACTCGCATTGTGACCCGGCTTCCTGTAAGTGATGCCACGGGTGGATTCAAGTGCTTCCGCCGCGAGGCGTTGCAGGCGCTGAACCTGGACAAGATGAAGAGCGACGGATATTGCTTCCAGATTGAGACCACTTTTAAAATTTGGAAAAAGGGCCTTCGGGTAAAGGAAATTCCTATCGTGTTTACGGACCGCACTCGTGGCACTTCCAAGATGAGCGGCGGAATCATTTCGGAAGCCTTCTTCTTGGTCCTCAAGCTCCGCCTCGGTCTTGCGTAATCCCCCTGGACCCTAGTTTAGCTTTTCAAATGTACTCCTGTTCCATCATCATTATCGCGTATAACTCTTGCGACTTTATTCCCGCCTGCTTAAAGTCCATTCGGGATGCCTGCGAGAAGGTCGATGCCCAGATAATCGTGTTGGACAATGGTTCCAAGGAACCGGTACTTCCAGAAATAAAAGCGTTTTTTCCAGAGGTGACCTGGCTGGAATCCAAGAAAAACCTGGGATTCGGTAAAGGCTGCAATCTGGCAGAGAAACAGGCGACCAGGCCTTATCTTTTTTTTGTAAATCCAGATACGGTGGTGTCTCGGGATTCTTTTACCAAGGTCCTAGATTTCATGGCAGAACATCCGGAATCGGGTACGGTGGGATGCCGTATCTTGAACGAGGATGGTTCTATCCAGTGGGCTTGCCGCAGGTCTTTCCCTACGCCGATTTCGGCTATTTCAAAGACTGTGGGGCTTGCCGCGCTTTTCCCGAAAAGCAAATTGCTGGCTTCGTACAACATGACATACGCCGACCCCGATGCCGTTACCGAGGTGGACGCCATCAGTGGATCTTTCTTTTGCATTAGGCGGGATTTGTACGAGTCTTTGAAAGGTTTTGACGAAGACTACTTTATGTATGGCGAAGATCTGGATCTTTGCTTTAGAACAAAACTGGCGGGATTCAGGAATTACTATACCCCTTCGACAAACATCCTGCATTTTAAGGGACAGAGCTGTCGCACTCGGCGTTGGGGTTCTTACGTGGACTTTTACAAGGCCATGCTTATCTTTGTAAAAAAGCACAAGGACCTTTACTTTGTTCCAAATTTCCTGGTGTCTTTTGGCATATTGTTTGCAGCATATGTGGGGATGTTCTCTCGACTGATTCCCAAGTTCTGGAAGATGTTCCTCGACCTGGGTGTGGTGGCGCTGTGGGCACTTTTGTTCTTGAGTTACGATAACTTCGTTACGGTTTCGGGTGATGTTGTTGCTGAACATGCTCACGGAATTTTAGACCCGTCTTTGTTTGAAGATTGGTGGCTGGTGGGCTTAATCGCTATCGTGAACATGGCGTTCCTTGTTTTCCGTGGGGAATATACGGAATCGAGTCTCAAGGGCGAAAAATTCATTCGGTATCTTGTTCCTATTAATCTTTTTGCTTCAGGCACTTATGCGGCGTTCCGTATTTTTACTCAGCAACCCATTGCGCCCTTAAATGTGTTGCCTTATGATGAACCAGTGGGAATCTGTGGACATTGGGGCTTGTCTGTTTCCATTTCCACGATATTTATTCCGCTGGCCCTGTTGGCCTGGCGTCGAGTCGCTTTTTGGATAAACTATTTCTACCGTATCTTCGCCAAAAAACGCCATCGTTCCATTTTGTTGGGTGGTCGGGAGGACTCCCTCAGCAACTGGTTTGACAGCTATAACGTGATTCCCGGCATAGAAATTCTCGGATGTGTCAGTTCCGAACCCGAAAACCTTTCCGAAGAGAACCGCAAACACCTTTTGGGCCCCCTTTCTGACATGGAGTCCATCTGTAACCGTACAGGCTGTAGAGAACTCCTGGTGGTATCCAATTTTTCGGGATATCGCGAGAATTTCGACATGGAGTGGCTCGAAAAACTCCGTTTGACGGTCTATTTGCTCATTGGAAACGGGAAAAACGGCAATTTTGCCCTGGTGAACCTTAAAAATCTGCACTAATTTGCCCAGGGAATTACCCCCTTGGGCAAAATAGAGTTATTTTTACTTGTGTCTAAGTTGTTGATTTTTAAGGCGTTATGTTTAACAAGAACCTTTTAGAAGTCTTATGCTGTCCTGAAACCAGGACCCCTTTGAAGCTGGCCGATGAGGGCCTGATTCAGTCATTGAATAAAGCTATTTCTGCCGGTACGCTGAAAAATGGCTGCGGCGAGAAAGTGACCGAGCCGTTATCGGAGGCTTTGGTTACGGAAGACGGGAAGAGGGTGTACCCCATTCGCGAAGGTATCCCCGTATTGTTGGCCGATGAGGCAATTCTCTTCTCACTGGAGGAAAAATGACGGTTACGTTGGATTCTTTGAAAAAGACCTTCGGCAAGAAGAAGGTGAATACTCAGGCCTTTGCCTGGCTTGCCGACTACGAACGCGAAGCTGGGGACCTGGATACCGCCCTGCAGCGAGTAGATGGCGGCCTGGTCATGTATCCGGGAGACATTGCCGCCCGTCTGGTTCGTACCAAGATTCTCTTTGAAAAGGAAGATTTCCAGGGCTGCGTTGAAGAATGCGAGAGGGTCCTGAAGGCAGACCCCTTCTGCCTGTCCGCCCAAAAACGCATGGGCGATGCCTATGACCGCATGGAGAAGATAAACGAACGCAACCAATGCTACCGTAGGGTCCACGACATGGATCCCCTGGACAAGTTCTGGAAGGATGAATACGAGAATGTGGTGGCCGCTGCCGCTGCTGCCGCTGCCGGTGCCGAGCTTGGGGAAATGGACCTTTCTATGCCGGGTCTGGATTCCCAGGAACCTGGAGCTGCCACTGGGTTCTCGTTGGGCGATTCTGCTGCCGAGGCACCCTTCTTTGAAAAATCTCCTGATGACGGAAGCGCTCCTGAAGAAAAGGGTCCCAAGTTCGGTAGTGGATTTGAGTTTGTGAACGAGGAACCCGCCGAGGGATCGGCTGCGGCCGCTGCCGAACCGGGTGCGGCGGAGTCCTCTGCCTTTGGTGGCTTGGATGGTTCCGAGGAAGATCCTTTTGCTGCCCTTTCTGCCTTGATTCCCGATTCCGATGCTGGTGAGGAAGCTGCCATGGATAGCCTGCAGGCCTCCCTGGATTCGGCCATGGAATCTATCAATGCCGAGGAACCCTCTGCTCCAGAAGTGTTCCCTGCAGATGACGACATTTCTGGCGGAGACGTGAATTCCGCCATGTCCAATTTCTTTGGCGTGGAAGACGACCTGGAACCGGAAGAACCGGCTGCTCCGGTATCTCCCTTCTCCAACTTGAATCTTTCTGCGGGCATTGACGATGAACCCGCCGCTGCCGCTGCGACGAATGCAAGCAAGGTGTTCGGAACTCCTGCAGAAGAGGATAAGCCCCAGAGCGTGGACAGTGCCTTCAACGACATTTTTGGCGAAGACGAACTGCCTGAAGAACCCGCTACCAAGGCCGCTCCTGCGGAAGCGGATAAACCTCAGAGCGTGGACAGTGCCTTTAACGATATCTTTGGCGAAGACGAACTGCCCGAAGAACCGGGCTTGTTCCAGAAGTCCGCAGAAGTTGAACCTGTAGAGGAAGAACCTGCTGCCGAAGACGTCCCCGCTTTGGAAGAACCGGAGGGGGTAGAAGAGCCTCCTGTTGCGGCCGAGACGCAAGAACTTGCCGCAGAAGAATTGGTCCCCCCGGCGGAAGAAACCAAGGGCGAGTCTTCGGATAGCGTGGGAAGTGCCTTTGATTCCATCTTTGGCGATGACGAGGATTTGCCCGAGGAATCCCTGTTCCAGAAGTCTGCCGAAGTTGAATCGGCTGCCGAAGTAGAACCGGCCGCAGAAGAAAGCTCGGCCCCGGAAGAACTTGTAGCGGAGGAACCTGCAGTAGAGGAGACCCTGGAACAGCCCGCTGTCGAGCTGGATGCTCCTGCAGAAGAGGCCGCCCCGACGGTTGCTGCTGGCGATGAAAAGAAAATA